>JAXDHR010000223.1:0-22728 GCA_034664425.1 Solirubrobacteraceae bacterium | reverse complement strand
CGGTGCCGGCCACGCCCGCGAGCACGATCGCGGTCACGAACGGCGCGAACTCGCGGATCGACGCGAGCACGAAGAAGCCGCCGAGGCGGTCGAGCGCACCGAACAGCACGAGGATGTTCGAGGCCTGGAGGCCCGGGGCGCCGTAGCCGAAGGCGACGGTCGAGACGACGAGCGGGAACCAGCAGAGCTTGAGCGCGAACAGGAACTGGTTGACGAACTCGCCGCCGTAGGGGTACGGCGGGCGCAGGGCGGACACGATCGTCTTCCCCGTCAGGATCATCATGTCCCCGACTTCCTCGAGGACACCCTTGAAGGGCACGAACGTGCGATCGGCTACGGCTCGGATGGCCACGGGCGGCGAAGGTTATGCCACGGCCGCCGCAAGCTACAAACGAGAACCGACAACCGGTGCATCGCAGCGGGTGCACCCGGCGCCCCGGCGCTCCGCCGGTGGTACATTCGCGGCGCCATGGACCACGCACACCTGAGCGCGCTCGCGCTCCTGACGGTGACCGCTGTGCTCGGCGTGGCCGCGTGCGGCGGGCAGCGCCAGGACGCCGCCGAGCCCTCGGGCCAGTTCCATGTCGCGATCTCGAAGGCGTCGTTCCCCTCCAAGCAGGCGATCGCGCAGCACGCGACCCTGCGCATCGAGGTCGCCAACCACGAGCCCAAGCGCGCGCTCCCGGACGTCGCGGTGACCGTCGAGACGCGCCCGCATTCCGGCGGCGCCGCACCGCTGGCCTTCGGCGAAGCCGATACGAGCGACTCGCGGCTCGCGGACAACGGCAAGCCGGTCTGGATCCTCGACACCCCGCCGAAGGGCGGCGAGTCGGCCTACACCAACACGTGGGCGCTCGGGCCGGTGCCGGCGGGTGCGACGAAGACCTTCGAATGGCGGCTCCTGGCGGTCAAGCCCGGCGACTACGACGTGACCTACCGGGTGAGCCCGGGGCTCACCGGCAAGGCGAAGGTCGCCCAGGGCGAGCGCGCCACGGGCTCGCTGCGGGTGAGGATCTCCGGCCAGCCGGTGCCCGCGCATGTCGGCGCGAACGGCCAGGTCATCCGCGGCGAGGAGGCCGGCAGCTCGTCCTCCTCGGGCCAGTAGCTACCGCCGCTTCACGCGCTCGCAGTCGGACGCGACGCGATCCGTCCGGTCGGCGAGGACGCGGTCGTGCCCGGGGCCGCAGCTGATCGTGTCGGACTGACCGTCGGCGGCGCGGATGACGTCGTCGCCGCGGCCGCTCTGGATCGTGTCGCGGCCCGAGCCGCCGTCGATCCGGTCGGCGCCGTCGCCGCCGCGGACGAAGTCGTCGCCCGCGCCGCCTGCCACGCGATCGCTCCCGAGGCCGCCGTCGAGGGCGTCCGCGCCCGAGCCGCCGTCGAGCCGATCCTGGCCCCGGTCGCCGTCGAGCTCGTCGGCGCCCGTGCCGCCGGCGAGCACGTCATCCCCGGCCCCGCCGGTGACGACGTCGTCGCCCCTGCCGCCGTCGACGCGGTCGTCGCCCGCTCCCGCGGCGGAGTTGGTGCAGGCCGTCGCGGCCGTCGCGTCCGGTGGACAGGCGCCGTCGGCGTCGACGCGGTCGGCGCCGGCGCCCGACGCGATCACGTCCGCGCCCGCCAGTCCGAAGATCACGTCGGCGCTCGCGCCGCCGGCGATCGTGTCCGCGCCCGTCGTGCCGACCATGAAGGAGCCGGTCGCCGCGGCGGCGCTCGTGGCGCCGCAGCAGGCGACGGCCAGGGCCAGCGCGAGCGTCGTGCGTGCGGGCCTCATCGCGCCGCAGGGTAGATGACCGCGGCGAGAGTCAGCCGGGAAGCTCGTCGGCGAGCACGCGCCGGCAGCGCACCCCGCGCGACAGCGCGGCCTGATGGACCGGCAGCGCCGCGTCCCAGCCGCCGAGCTCGCGGACCTTCTCGAGCCGGTAGCGGATCCGGTGCGCCGGGACGCCCTGCGCGAGCGCCACCGCGCCGGCGTCGCCGCCCGCGGCCAGCACCGCCTCGAGCGTCGGCACGAGCTCGGTCCCGTAGAGGTCGTCGTAGCGCACGAGCGGCTCGAGCGTGACCGCGTAGTGCTCGCGCAGCCGCGTGCGGTCGGCGATCGTGACGGCGCGCTCGTCCGTGGCCAGATCGATCGCCAGCCCCGCGGCCTCGACGGCCGCGCCGAGCTGCGCCGGGTCCTCGCAGGCGGGCGCGACGCCCACCGGCCCGTGGCGTGCGAGCCGCCGCGCAAGCGCCGCGGCAGCGGCATCCGAGCCTGGGCCCCCTCCGCGAAGGGGAAGCAACGCGACCAGCCGCGGCGGCGCGAGGCCCGCGCCGTCGGTGACGTGCTGGGCGAGGGCGCCGGGCCAGTCGTCGCGCACGAGCGCGACGACGTGGCGCGGACGCTCGACGTGCAGCTCGCAGACGAGGGCGACTGCGCCGCCGCGCAGGTCACAGCCGGCGCGGGCGGCGCGGCGGACGATCTCCTCGCGGCTCAGACGGGCACCGCCGGCGAGCGCGGCCAGCAGCGTCGCCGATGCGCCGTCGTCGGGGACGTCGCGCGCGTGGGCGAGCGCGATCTCGGTGAGCGCGGCGACCGAGACGAGCCGCAGGCGCTCGAGCGCGCGCTCCCCGGCCGGTGCGTCACCGAGCAGCAGCACCGCGCCGAGCAGCTCGGCGCCCGTGGCGATCGGGACCTCGGCCGCAACGCCGGCCGGAACCGGGGCGACGCGCCCGCGGCAGCGCTCGAGCACGTAGCGGCGCAGGTTGGCGACGGCCTCGCCGGGGACGTCCGACGACGGTGCGAGCACCTCCAGACGGGGAACGATCAGGACGACCGGGCCGCCGCACTCGGTGGCGGCGAGATCCGCGACGGCGACGAGGCCCTCGCCCACGAGAACCGCGTCGAGCATCGCCAGGTGCAGCGTGCGCAGCTCTGCCGGGTGTGCGCTCATCGTCGTGCTTCCCCGATAGGGAAAAGGCGCGGGACGGCCCCCTCAAGCCGCCCCGCGCCCACCCTCTCCTCAGGCAGGAGACCGGGCTACACCCTCGCCTCTTCGGCGACCTCCGGGTGTGCCTGCAGGGTCTCCTCGCCGCTTTCGCCCGTCCGGATCCGGAACGCCTCCTCGACGGGCATGACGAACACCTTGCCGTCACCGATCTCGCCGGTGCGGGCGTGACGGAGGATCGTGTCGACGACGGTCTGCACGTCACCGGACGCGACGACGCACTCGACCTTGACCTTCGGCCGCAGCCAGTTGGTCAGCTCCGCGCCGCGGTAGCGCTCCGTGATGCCCCGCTGGCGTCCCGAGCCCTTGACCTCCGAGATGGAGAGGGACGGGAAGCCGAGGCTCAGGAGCTCCATCCGGATTGGCTCGAACGCCTCGTGTCGGATGAACGCTTCGACCTTCTTCATTACGCGGGAACCTCCCTTGCGGTGGACGGCGCCGCGGGCATTCGGGGTTCACGCGCGAAGCTGCCGGGCGTGACGCTGTACCCCACGAGCTCGGGAGCCGGGATGAACTGCTCCGGGTACCCGTACATGCCATGCTCGGAGATGTCCAGTCCGGCGTCCTCCTCCTCGGCGTCGACACGCAGCCCGTACGTCTTCTTGATCGCCCAGAACACGGCGTAGGAGAAGACGAACACGAAGGCGAAGACGACGACGATGCCGAGCGCCTGCGTCCCGAGCTGGTGGAACGAGCCCGAGTAGAGGATGCCCGGCTTGCCGACCGCGTTGAAGCCGGCCAACCGCGTCGAGGTGAAGATGCCGCACGACAGCGTGCCCCACACGCCGCACAGGCCGTGCGCCGTGAGCGCGCCGACCGGATCGTCGAGCTTCTTGTCGATCGCGTAGACGCCGAGCGGCACGATGATGCCGGCGATGAAGCCGATCGGCAGCGCCGCCCAGGACTCCACGTAGCCAGACGGGGCGGTGATGGCGACGAGCGCACCGATGGCGCCGTTGCCGGCCATGCCGATGTCGACGAAGCCCGTCTTGCGGTACGCCGTCAGCAGCGCGCCGATCACGCCGGCCGCGGCAGCGAGCAGGGTGACGAGTGCGACCTGCGGGAAGCGGCCGTCGAGGGCGTTCAGCGTGGAGCCGGGGTTGAACCCGAACCAGCCGAGCCACAGGATCAGCACGCCGAGGCCGAACAGCGGCATGTTGTGCCCCGGAATCGCCCGTGGCTTGCCGTCGGGCCCGTAGCGCCCGCGCCGCGGCCCGAGCTGCAACAGCACCGCGAGGGCGCCGGTGGCGCCGATCATGTGCACCGCCGTCGAGCCGGCGAAGTCCTGCATGCCGAGGTTCGACTGCAGCCAGCCGCCGCCGAACACCCAATGCGAGGCGATCGGGAAGATCACGCCCGCGAAGACGATCGCGTAGATCACGTAGACGCCGAACTTGATCCGCTCGAGCGTCGTGCCCCAGACGATCGCCAGCGAGACCGCGCAGAACGAGAACTGGAAGAGCCACTTGGACTCGATCGTCGCGTCCGAGAGGCCCATGATCCCGAAGGCCTTCTGCGGGTCGCCGTAGTCGCGCAGCAGCCAGCCCGTGTGCCCGAGGAGATCCCCGTTGCCGAAGGCCAGCGCGAAACCGATCGCCCAGTACATGATCGCGGCGATCGAGAAGTTGGTGAGGATCTTGGCCACCACCGTGCCCGCGTTCTTCTGGCGCGAGAAGCCGATCTCCAGCAGCGCGAACCCCGCCTGCATGAAGATCACCAGAAGCGCCGCAAGCACCACCCAGATCGTGTTGATGGGCACCGAGTCGGGGACCTTCCCCTTCGCCACCGCATCCTGCAGGTTGGCGTTCGCTGCCACCGGCATGGCCAGGCTCGCCAGCGCGGCGCCCAGCAGCGCTCGCCCAAGCCGTCGTGTCGTCATCGCTCCTCCTCGGAGTGGGTCATCGCGGCAGAGCATGGTTCGCGGCTGGTCGGGGGTCATTGTCCGCGTGGACAACATCTCCCCCGCGCTGTTCTCCCGGCCGGTGGGGGGACAGGGGGGTTCGCCTTTGCGCCCCGCTAGCTTTGAGTGCATGCCCATGCAAACGACCGCGATCTCGGCCGAGCAGGTCCCGGGTGAGCTGACGCGCGCGCTCGACGCGCTCCTCACGCCCACGCCGGAGGTGTCATGAGCGACTCCCGTGCTCCCCGCGCCGGCGCGGCCGGCCTCGACGCCGGCGTGCTGGCGATCGCCGGCGTCGTCGTGCTCGGCGCGGTCATGTCGATCCTCGACACGACGATCGTCAACGTCGCGATCGACGCGCTGTCGCGCGACTTCCACACCTCGCTGTCGACGATCCAGTGGGTCTCGACCGGCTACATGCTCGCGCTGGCGACGGTCATCCCGCTCACGGGCTGGGCAGCCGACCGCTTCGGTACCAAGCGCCTGTACATCATCTCGATCGTGCTCTTCCTCGCCGGCTCGGCGCTGTCGGGCATGGCGTGGTCGGCCGGGTCGCTGATCGCCTTCCGCGTGCTGCAGGGCCTCGGCGGCGGCATGATCATGCCTGCGGGCATGACGATCATGACCCGCGCGGCCGGGCCCTCGCGCGTCGGGCGCGTGATGAGCATCGTCGGCGTGCCGATGCTGCTCGGACCCGTCCTCGGGCCGATCCTCGGCGGCTGGCTCGTCGACGACATCTCCTGGCGCTGGATCTTCTACGTGAACCTGCCGATCGGCGCGGTGGCGCTCGCGCTGGCGATGCGGATCCTGCCGACGGACGTGCCCCAGCCGAGCCAGAAGCTCGACGCCGTCGGCCTCGCGCTGCTCTCCCCCGGGCTCGCGCTGTTCGTCTACGGGCTCTCGGAGACGGCGTCCTCGGGCGGCGTCGGCTCCATCAAGGTGTGGCTGCCGATCCTCGCCGGCATCACGCTGATCGCAGGCTTCGCGCGCCACGCGCTGCGCACGACGCAACCACTGATCGAGCTGCGCCTGTTCCGCAACCGCACGGTGACCGCGTCCGCGCTGACGACGCTGTTCTTCGGCTCGGCGTTCTTCGGCGCGATGCTGCTGCTGCCGCTCTACTACCAGGTCGTCCGCGGCGATTCGGCGCTCGACGCCGGCCTGCTGCTGGCCCCCCAGGGCCTGGGCGCGATGGTGACGATGCCGATCGCCGGCCGGCTCACCGACCGCACCGGCGCCGGGCGGATCGTGCTCGTCGGCCTCGCGCTCGTGATGATCGGGACGATCCCGTACGCGTTCGTGAAGGCCGACAGCTCCTACTGGCTGCTGGGCGCCGCGCTGTTCGTGCGCGGCATGGGCATGGGCGCCACGATGATGCCGGCGATGTCGGCCGCCTATCAGACCCTCACGCGCGCGGCCGTCGCGCGGGCGACGACCGCGCTGAACATCGTCCAGCGCGTCGGCGGCTCGATCGGCACCGCCGTGCTGGCGGTCGTCCTGCAGCACGAGATCACGAGTCGCCTCCCGGCCGGCACGGACACTGCGGGCGGCGCGCTCGGGGCGGTCCAGAACGTCCCGGCGAGCGCGCGCGCCCAGATCGCTCCGCCGGTCAGCGCGGCCTTCGCCCACACGTTCTGGTGGGCGCTCGGCGCGACGGTGATCGCGGTGATCCCGGCGCTGATGCTCCCGCGCGAGCTTCCGGAGCCGGCGGAGCGCGAGGACCCGGTCACCGACGCCCATCCGGTCGCGACACCGGTCTAAGGGGGCGAATCTCGGGCGCTGGGCGATCGCCGCGCTCGCCTCCCGGCAGCACGGCGTCGTCGCGCGGTTCCAGCTCATCCGCCTCGGCATCTCCGCGAGCGAGATCGAGGCCCGTGTGCGGCGCGGTTCGCTGCTCCCGCTCTTCCGCGGTGTCTACGCCGTCGGCCACGGCGCCGTCGGCACGTGGGCGCACCGGATCGCGGCGGTGCTTACGGTCGGAGAGGGGGCGGTGCTCAGCCACCGGTCAGCAGCAACAGCGTGGGGCATGCGCGCCACCGACGGCGCTCGCTTCGACGTCACGGTCGCCTCACGGGCGGGCCGGCGCACGCGGCCTCGGCTCGCGGAGCACCGGATGGCGATCGAGCCGTTCGAGACGACGACGCTCGACGGACTCCCGCTGACGACGCCCGCTCGCACGCTCGTCGACCTCGCCGAGGCCGTCCGCCCTCGCGAGCTCGAGCGAGCGGTGGGCGCGGCGGAGGGGCTGCGCCTGTTCGATCTGGTCGCCGTGCAGCGCGTATTCGACAGGCATCCGGCGCGCGCCGGCACCCGGCGGCTGCGCGCGCTGCTCGCCTCGCAGGAGCTCGGTGAGGACCTGACGCGCAGCGAGCTCGAGGAGCGGGTGCTCGCGCTCTGCGACCGGTTCGACGTGGCGCGACCGCAGGTCAACGCCCGCGTCGCGGGCCTCGAGGTCGACTTCTACTGGCCGGCCGCCGGGCTCGTGGTCGAGGCCGACAGCCGCCGGCACCACCACACGCGCATGGCGTTCGAGCGCGACCGGCAGCGTGACGCGATCCTGCTCCGCCAGGGGCTGCGCGTCCTGCGGCTCACCTACGCGCGGATCGTGCGCGAGCCGGCCTCGGTCGGCGCCGATCTCCTCGCGCTGACGAGCGCTGGGCGCCTTCCCGTTCCCACGGAACGGAAACGCGCCCAGCGCTAACCCGCCGCGCCCGGGACCTGGTGTGGCCAGGCCGCCTCCTGGATCGCGGCGAGCCGGTGGACCTGGTCGCGCGACGCCGGGTAGAGGTCCCGATAGATCCCGTAGAGCTCGTCGTAGACCGCCCGGTGCGCCGGGTCGGGCTCCACGCGCGCGCCCACCTGCGACCAGTCGGCGTCGGCCGGCGCCAGGCCCGTGCCGATCGCGGCGAGCAGCGCGTCGCCGTAGCTCGCGCCGATCGCCTGCGCGGGGACGAGCTGCTCGCGATGCGTCACGTCGGAGACGATCTGCGTCCACAGCCCGCCCTGGGTGCCGCCGCCGACCGCGAAGATGCGTGCGGCCGGCCCGGCGGCGGCATCGATGTGATCGAGGATCTGGCGGATCCCGTAGGCGATGCCCTCGTAGACCGCGCGGAACAGGTGCCCGCGGCTGTGGCGCAGGGTCAGGCCGGCGACGACGCCGCGGGCCCGCGGGTCGTAGATCGGAGTGCGCTCGCCCGCGAAGTACGGCAGCACGAGAAGCCCGTCGGCGCCGGCCGGCGTCGCGCCCGCCTCCAGCACGAGCTGCTCGAACGACGCGCCGCCGGCCAGCTCCTGCAGCCAGGCCGTGACGCTGCCCGATGTCGCCATGCCCGCGGCGACGGTGAACGATCCGGGGTCGACGCCGGCGGTGGTCCACAGCCCGGGCTGGGCGATTGGGTGCTCGAGCACCTGCACGAAGAACATCGTCGAGCCGTACATGAGCATCAGGTCGCCCGGCTCGCGCACCCCCGCGCTGAACGCCTCCGCCCACGCATCGACGGTGCCGGCGGTCACCGGCGTCCCCTCGGCCAGCCCCGTCAGCTGCGCCCCCCGGGCGCTGATCGTCCCGACGGTCTCCCCCGCCCAGGCCAGGCGCGGCAGCTCCAGACCCGGCGCGATCTCCTGCGCCCAGTCGGTCGCCCAATCGCGCGCGTGGAGGTCGTAGAGCGGGTCGCACTGGCTCGCCGTGTGGTGGTCGAGCACGTACTCGCCGGTCAGCCGCGCGACCACGAACGAGTGCGCGCTGTACCAGCGTCGGGCGCGCGCGTAGACGTCGGGCTCGTGATGGCGCAGCCACAGCAGCTTCGGCCCCACCGCCTGCGTCGAGAGCGCCTTCCCGCAGCGCCGCAGGATCGCGTCCTGGCCGAAGCGCCGCGTCAGCGCCTCGATCTCCGACGTCGCGCGCATGTCGATGCCGTAGAGGATCCCCGCACGCAGCGGCGTGACGTCCTCGTCGCAGACGAGCAGGCATGGGCCGAGGCCGGACACGCAGACGCCGGCGATGCGCGCGCCGCCCGCCTTCGGCAGCAGCTCGCGCACGACCGCGACCACGTCGCCCCACCAGTCGCGCTCCGCGTCCATCTCGGCCCAGCCCGGGCGCGGGAGCGACATCGCGTGTGCCCGCGATGCGGTCGCGACGACCTCGCCGCCGGGCGTCGCGAGCACTCCCTTCGTGCTCCCCGTGCCCATGTCGACGCCGACGAGGAGGTCGCTCATCGGCCCTACCGTATTCGCTTCGCCCGCAGTCGGCGGCCGGACCGCGACCGGAGAGGAGGAGGGGGATTCCCCGGCTCTCGGACCCGACCGCCGGCACGGGCATCCGGCGCGCGACTCAGGCGCGTCCCGACGAGGCTCGCGACCGTCGCGCCACCGAGTCCACGGCCACCGCGAGCAGCAGCACGCCGCCGGTGATCATGAAGCGGTAGGACGAGTTGAGGTTGAGCAACGTGAGCCCGTTCGAGATCGCCTGGATGACCAGGATCCCGAGCAGGGCCGAGATCGCCGAGCCGCGCCCGCCGAACAGGCTCGTCCCGCCGATCACCGCCGCCGCGATCGCGTTGAGGTTGACGTCCGCGCCGCCCGACTGCTGGTTGACCGCCGCCAGGCGCGCGCTGGCGAGCACGCCGCCGAGCGCCGCGAAGGTCGAGCAGAGCACGAAGGCGGCCGCGTACACGCGGCGCACATCGATGCCGGCGCGGCGTGCGGCCTCCTCGTTGCCGCCGACCGCGAACATCGAGCGGCCGAAGCCCGTGCGCGTGAACACGTAGTGCATCGCGATCACGAGCGCGAGGAAGAACACGAACATCCAGCCGATGCCGCGGCCGCTGCCCGAGTACAGGTAGAAGACCGCCAGCAGGCCGATCACCAGCGCCGCGCCGCTGCGCACGAGCAGCAGCTGCGTCGAGGCGCCGGTCAGCTGCGCCTTCTGCCGGGCCCGGGCGTTGAGGAAGCCGGTGACGAACAGGCCGCCGGCGATCGCCAGCACGATCACGAGCGCGACCACCTCGGACACGAAGTCCAGCTGGGCGAACTTCACGAGCGTCGAGTCGAAGGGCAGGTTGATCGCGCCCTGGCTGCCCAGCAGCGCGAGCTGCAGTCCGAGGAAGCCGAGCAGGCCGGCGAGCGAGATGACGAAGCTGGGCACGCCGAGCCGGTTGAAGATCACCGAGTACAGCCCACCCGCCGCCACGCCGAGCAGCAGCGCGAGGGCGATCGCCAGCACCCCGGGCACGCCCTTGTTGACGAACAGCACGCACAGGATCGCGCCCGCGACGCCGCTCACCGACCCGACCGAGAGGTCGATCTCGCCGAGCAGCAGCACGCAGACGATGCCGAGCGCGATCACGCCGGTCGGGACCGACTCGAGCAGCAGGTTCGACAGGTTGTCGCTCGAGAGGAACAGGCTGTTGAGGGCCTGGAAGACGATGCAGATGACGATTAGGCCGAGGATCACGGGGACCGCGCCGAGCTCGCCGGAACGGACGCGCTCGACCATCCCGCGGGCCGCCCCGCGCAGGCCGTCCGCGCCGACCAGGCGCTCGTCCTGGCGATCGTGCGCGGCCGCGGCGGGCGTCTCGAGTTGACTCATGGCTCAGCTCTCCTGTGGCGTCGTGGGCGTCGCGGTCGCGCGGCGGCTGGCGCGCCGGGAGACGACGTTGTCGCTCGCGCCGGTGATCGCCGCGACGATGTCCTCCGAGGAGACGTCGTCGACGTTGAACACGCCGTTGTTGCGGCCGAGGCGCAGCACGCAGACGACGTCGGCGACCGCCTGCACGTCGGCCATGTTGTGGGAGACCATGAGCACCCCGTGGCCGCGCTCGCGCAGCCGCTCGATCAGGTTGAGCACCTCCGCGGTCTGCGCCACGCCGAGCGCGGCGGTCGGCTCGTCGAGAATGATCAGCTTCGGGTCGCCGAGCAGCGACCGCGCGATCGCCACGGTCTGGCGCTGGCCGCCCGACAGCGACGCGACGGGGATCCGGACCGTCGGGATCTTCGCCGAGAGCTCACGCAACAGCTCCCAGGAGCGGACCTCCATCGAGACCTCGTCGAGGCGCTTGCGGTTGAGCTCGTGGCCGAGGAACAGGTTCTCGACGACGTTGAGGTTCTCGCACAGCGCAAGGTCCTGGTAGACAGTCGCGATGCCGAGCGCCTGCGCGTCGTGCGGCGTCGTGATCGTCGCTTCGCGGGCCTCGAACGTGATCGTTCCCGAATCGGCCGCGTGCACGCCGGCCAGCACCTTCACCAGCGTCGACTTGCCGGCGCCGTTGTCGCCGACGAGCGCGACAACCTGTCCCGGCCCGACGTCGAGGTCGACGTCGGTCAGGGCCGCGACCGCGCCGAAGGTCTTGGAGATCCCGCGGAGCGAGAGGACCGGTTGGGTCCCCTGCTCCGCGGGCATGGCCGTGGACGACATCCGGCCTACTTGATCCCGAGGGCCGTGCAGCCCTTCGCGTAGGCCTTCGTGCAGAGGTCCGATGCCTTGATCAGGCCCGAGTCGATCATCCGCTGCTTGACGTTCTGCTTGGTGACCACGAACGGCGTGTAGAGCGCCGCCGGCGTGTTGAACACCGTCGCGGTCGACTTCGGCGTCTTGCCCTGCAGCAGCGCGTAGGCGGCCTCGGCCGCGGCCGACGCGACGATCTTGATCGGCTTGTCGATCGTGTTGTACTGGTCGCCGTTGACGATCCGCTGGATCGCCGCGAGCTCGGCGTCGTTGCCCGTCACGGGCGGCACAGGGTTCACGCCGGCGGCCTTGAACGCGGAGATCGCGCCGCCGCCCGTCCCGTCGTTGGCGGCCACGACACCGACGATCTGGCCCTTGTACTTGGAGATCTGGCCCGAGACCCAGTCCTGGGCCTTGGCCGGCACCCAGTCAGGCGTGTCGAACTCGGCGAGCTCCTTGATGCCGCTCGGGTCCACGCCCTCATGCACGCCCTTCTTGATCAGGCCGGCGGCCGCGTCGGTCGGCGACCCGTTGACCTGCAGGATGCCGCCCTTGCTCGCCGCGCCCGTCGACTTCAGGTGGTCGACCAGCGAGGTCGAGATCAGCTTGCCGATCTTCTCGTTGTCGAAGGACACGTAGAAGTCGACCTTGAACTTCGGGAACGGGCGGTCGTACGCGACGACCTTGATTCCACGCGACTTGGCCTGGTTGAGCGTCGAAGCCAGCGAGGCGGCGTCGACCGGGTCGACGACCATGACCTTGACGCCCTGCGTCATCGCCGTGGTGGCCTGCTGCTGCTGCTTGGACGGGTCCGCGTCGGCGTTCTGGTAGATCACCTGGCAACCCGCGCAGAGCTGCTTGAGGCGCTGCTCGAACAGCGGATGGTCCTGCTTCTCGTACCGGGTGGAGGCCTGATCGGGCATCAGGAAGGCGACCTTGCCGCTCGCGCCGCCGCTTCCTCCGCTGCTGCCGCCGCCGCCGCTCGAGCCGCTGTTGGACGAGGATCCGCCGCACGCCCCGATCGCCGCTGCGGCCAGCGCCGCAGCGCCGACCCCACCCATCGTCTTGACCGTGAACCTCACGAGCACTCCTCCGTCTCGTTCTGCTGCATTGACGAACACGCTCATGCGGGGATGAGCGAGACCTTCACGGAGCTGCGACCGTCCTCCACGAGGTCGAGCCCCTCCTTGAAGTCCGCGACCGGGAGCTCGTGCGTGACGATCCGGTCCAGCGGTAGGGCGCCGGACTCGATCATCGCCGCGGCGGCGGGCCAGCAGTGCGGGCCCAGATGCGCGCCGAGGACGTCGAGCTCCTTGTCGTCGGAGATGATGCTCCAGTCGACTGTGACGTCGTCCTTGAAGACCGAGTACTCCACGAAGGTGCCGTGCTTGCGCAGCGCGGCGAGGCCCTGCGCGACCGCCGACGGGTGGCCCGTGCCCTCGAGGTAGACGTCGGCCCCGTAGCCGTCGGTCATCGCCTCGATCAGCGCGACCGCGTCCTGCTCGGCGATGTTGACCGCCGTGTCGGCGCCGCACGCGAGCGCGAGCTCGAGCTTGTGCGGCTCCATATCGAGCGCGACGACCTGCGCCGGCCCCTTCGCCTTCGCGCCGGCGATCATGCCGAGCCCGATCGGCCCGCAGCCCGCGACCACGACGACGTCCTCGAACGCGATGCCGGCACGCTCGACCGCGTGCAGCGAGCACGACAGCGGCTCGGTGAACGCGGCGTGGGAGGCGGGGATGTCCTTGGACACCTTGTGCACGAGCGCGTCGGCGCCGTAGACCATGTAGGACGCCATCCCGCCCGGATGCGCGCGCTTGAAGCCGTAGATGCTGTGCGGGCGGCAGAGGTGGTACTGGCCGCGCAGGCAGTAGCGGCACCTCCAGCAGGGCACGATCTGCTCGGACACCACGCGATCGCCGACCGCGACCTCCCAGCGCTCGGCGGCGAGCCCGTCGAGCGCGACGACCTCGCCGACGAACTCGTGTCCCGGGATCACGCCCGTCTCCGCCCAGGCCGGGCGGCTGCTGTCACCCCAGAACTTCGCGGCGCCGTGGAAGCACTTGAGGTCCGACGCGCAGATGCCGCAGGCCTCGACGCGCACGAGCGCCTCGCCGGGCCCCGGCTCTGGCACCGGCACGTCTTGGAGCCGGTAGTCCCGCGGTCCATGGCAGACCACGGCCTGCATCGTCTCCCCCACTGCTCCGCTCCCCCTCCGTTGGCCCTGCCTCCGGAGCGTAGACGGCCTGTGCACAAATGTCCAGCACAGAATTTCACCCGTGCGCACTCCGGTACGCCAAGATGGAGCGCAGTGGCGACCGAAGACGCCCAACGCACGCGCTTCTCACCGGCGCTGATGCATCAGGCCGCGACGCTCTACTACGAGCAGGACGCGACGCAGGCCGACGTCGCCGGGCGCCTCGGGCTCTCGCGCGCGACCGTCTCCCGGCTGCTCTCTGAGGCGCGCCGCGCCGGCATCGTGCGCATCGAGGTGGTCGCGCCCGTCGACCACGACGTCGACGCGCTCGCCGCGCGGGTGGCCGCCGCGCTCGGCCTCGACAAGGCGTGGCTGCCGGCGCTGCCCGTGCGCGGCGCCGTCGGGGAGGCGCTCGCGCCGGCGCTCGCGACCGCGTTGCGCGCAGCTGAGCTCGCGCGCGGCGACGTCCTGCTCGTCTCCACCGGGCGCACGATCTGGGAGGCCGCTCAGGGGTCACTGCCGAGCATCCCGGGCCTCACGCTCGCGCCGATGATCGGCGGCCAGGACGAGCCCGAGGTCTGGTACGCCCCCAACGAGATCATCCGGCAGTTCGCCGTGCGCCTCGAGGGCGACCCGGTGTTCCTGTACGCGCCGGCGCTGCCGGGCGCGGAGCTGCACGACACGCTGCTGCAGGATCCGTCGACGCGGCGCGTGTTCGAGCTGTGGTCGCGGGCGCGCTGCGCCGTGATGGGCGTCGGCGCCCCGCCGCTGACGCGCGCGTCGCTGCCGCGCTTCATCGCCTCGGACACCGCGTCGCTGCGCGAGTCGGTCGGCGACGTCTGCTCGCGCTTCTACGACGCACACGGCGATGCGGTGGCGTTCCCGGGCTCTGACCGGCTGATCGCCACGGGGTTCGCGCGGCTGCGCGAGATCCCGACGACGATCGCGGTCGCAGCAGGCGCCGTGAAGATCCCGAGCATCGTCACCGGCGCGCGGTCGGGCTACTTCAACCAGCTCGTCACGGACGCCGAGACGGCGCTCGCGCTGATCGACGCCGTCTAATCGGCGGCGGCGCGGTTTGTACAAGTGGACAAAGGACCCGCGCCTGCGTGGGACTAGGGTCGAGCGTGCAACTCCCAGGACCCATACCGACCCGACCAGGAGGACGCGGACGGCAATGCCACCTCGCATGCGCACCGCCAACGTCGAGTCCGCCCAGTGGGCGCCCAACGGCGCCTCGCTCGGCACGACCGACCTGACTCAGCCCAGCGCCAACGTCTTCGGCGCCAACGTCTTCTCGCCGATCGTGCAGCGCCAGCGGCTGCCGAAGGCGACGTACAAGCAGCTCCAGCAGACACTCGAGCACGGCGAGGCGCTCGACCCGGCGCTCGCCGACGCCGTCGCCTCGGCGATGAAGGAATGGGCGATGGAGAAGGGCGCGACCCACTTCACGCACTGGTTCCAGCCGCTGACCGGCTCCACGGCCGAGAAGCACGACTCCTTCTACGCGCCGACGGGCGACGGCAACGCGATCGCCGAGTTCTCCGGCAAGGAGCTGATCCAGGGCGAGCCCGACGCCTCGTCGTTCCCGACCGGCGGCATCCGCGCGACGTTCGAGGCCCGCGGCTACACCGCGTGGGATCCGACCTCGCCGGCGTTCATCCTCGAGAACCCGAACGGCGCCTACCTGTGCATCCCGACGGCGTTCGCGTCGTGGACCGGTGAGGCGCTCGACCACAAGATCCCGCTGCTGCGCTCGATGGACGCGATGTCGCGCTCGGCGCTGAAGGCGCTCAAGCTCTTCGGGCACGACGACGCGCAGCGCGTGTTCACCACGGTCGGCCCCGAGCAGGAGTACTTCCTGATCGACGAGCGCTTCTTCTTCGAGCGCCTCGACCTCGTGACCACCGGCCGCACGCTGTTCGGGGCCCAACCGCCGAAGGGCCACGAGCTCGACGATCACTACTTCGGCTCGATCCCCGAGCGCGTGCTCGCCTGCATGCTCGACGTCGAGCTCGAGCTGGCCAAGCTCGGCGTGCCGATCAAGACCCGGCACAACGAGGTCGCGCCGGCGCAGTACGAGGTCGCCCCGATCTTCGAGGCGTCCAACGTCGGCTCCGACCACCAGCACCTGACGATGGCGACGCTGCAGAACGTCGCACGCCGCTACGGGCTCGTCTGCCTGCTGCACGAGAAGCCGTTCGCGGGCGTCAACGGCTCGGGGAAGCACAACAACTGGTCGATGGGCACGGACACCGGGCACAACCTGCTCGAGCCGGGCGACACGCCACACGAGAACCTGCAGTTCCTGTTCTTCTGCGCCGCGATCGTGGCCGCCGTCGACGACCACCAGCAGCTGCTGCGCGCATCGGTCGCCAACGCCGGCCAGGACCACCGCCTGGGCGCCAACGAGGCGCCGCCGGCGATCATGTCGATCTTCCTCGGCACCGACCTGGAGAAGGTGTTCTCGGCGATCGAGTCGGGGTCCGGCGATGCGGCGACGCCGCAGAGCTACCTCGAGCTGGGTGCCTCCGTGCTGCCGAAGCTGCCCAAGCACGGCGGCGACCGCAACCGCACGTCGCCGTTCGCCTTCACCGGCAACAAGTTCGAGTTCCGGGCGCTCGGCTCCTCGATGTCGCTCGGCCTGCCCAACACCGTGCTCAACACGATCGTGGCGCAGGCCGTCGACCGGATGGCGAGCGCGGTCGAGCAGGCGACGGTGCAGGGGACCTCGCTCGAGGAGGCCGTGCTCGCCGTCGTCAAGGACACCTGGAGCGCCCACAAGCGCATCGTGTTCGACGGCGACGGCTACTCGGGGGACTGGCACGCCGAGGCCGAGCGGCGCGGCCTGGCCAACCTGCGCCAGACGCCGGACGCGCTGCCGTGGCTGATCGAGCCGTCGACCGTCGAGGTGTTCGAGCGCTACGACGTGCTCAGCGAGCGTGAGCTCGAGGCGCGCTACGAGGTCTTCGTCGAGCAGTACACGACGACGATCAACATCGAGGGCGAGACCGCCGCCTCGATCGCGCGCACGATGCTGCTGCCGGCCGCCGTCGAGTGGGCCGGCATGCTCGGCCGATCGGGCGACGGCGCCGGCGTGGCGCGCCTGAAGGCCGAGGCCGACGGCCTCGTCGACGCTTTCGTGGAGGCGATCTTCATGCTCGAGGATGCGAACGCCAACCACCCGGAAGAGGGCGATCCGCTCGATGCCGCACGCTACGTGCAGCAGTCGGTGATCCCCGCGATGACGGAGGTCCGCCAGGTCGCCGACCGGCTCGAGAAGATCGTGCCCGACGACCTGTGGCCGCTGCCGAAGTACGCGGAGATCCTCTTCATCAAGTAATCGGGTCCCATCCTGGGGGTTGCCCGATGGCCGGCCCCGGCGCCCTTCGTGGCGCCGGGGCCGTTTCTTCGCGGCCCCGACGCGGCGCATCCAGGTCGCCGCACGGGACCCGGCCACTGAGCTCGTCCGTCACACCCTCAAGTCCGCCCGCGACAGTGCCGAAGAGAGGACTGGGCCCGCTCGCTGCAAGCCCAGTTCCCAACTCCTCCCTTCCCGACGGAACGGGCCGTCCCCCATCCCCGGCGAGCGGGCTCTCCCTCCTTCTCGGTGCTCACGCGCCGATCGGGCGCAGCTCCTCCGCGTAGGAGAGCGACCAGCGCTGCAGCTCGCCCGTGGGCAGGACCTCGTAGGCGCCCATCCGCCACAGCGGCGGCGAGTACGCGTGCACGGTGATCGCCGGCCCGCCGGGCGCGTGCGCCACGCGGTGGATGTCCGACGGGCCGAAGGAGAACGACTCGCCCGCGGAGACGACCCGCTCGACCGGCGTGCCACCGAGCACCAGCCGCTCCTCGCGGACCGCGCCGGCGGCGACGCCGACCGCCCCCGCCGAGAGATCATGGTCGTGGAAGCCCGTGTCGTGATCGTCCATCCAGCAGATCAGCCACACGGCGAGGTGCTCGTCGCGATGCAGCTCGGCGTAGGTACGCGCGTCCGGGCGGTGCTCGACGAGGTGCGCCCACCGCTGCGGGTCGGCGGCGAGCCGGGCGGCGAGCGCGCGCAGCTCCGCCTGCCCGAGGTCCTGCTGGGCGGGTTCGATCATGGGCCTCACGCGGGGACGAGGGAGGACGGGACGAGCCGGGCCGGATTGGTCTCGCCGAGCGCGTGACGCACGGCGGCGCCGAGGCCGTCGAGGGCCGGCGGCTCGACGACCGGCCGGTCGGACCCGTAGAGGAGGCGGTCGACGCCGACGATCCGAAGCAAGGCGTCGACGGCGCGGGGGCCGTAGGAGGAGACGTCGAAGACCCCGCGTGGATCGTTGAGCGCGGCATGGGCGGGACCGCCGCGGGCGGCGAGGCGCTCGGCGTGCAGCGGGGCGCCGCCGGCCAGCATCGCCCAGACCACGGTCAGCTTCGGGTGCACGGGGCGCCCCCACGCCGCCCAGGCGTACCAGGCGGCGGACATCTCGGCGACGTAGTCGGTCATCGCCGCCCACCACGCCGGCGCGCCGGGAGCGGCCGCGCCGCTTCCGGGGTGCACGAACAGCGGGGCGCCGCGCGCCGCGAGCCGCGTCAGCAGCGGCGCGTGGGCGACGAGCCCAGCCGGTCCGGCGAGCCGGGCGGCCGACAGGCAGACGCCGATCGCGCCCGCGTCGAGCGCCGCGTCGACGTCGGCCGGCCCCGCGGCCGGAGCGAGCGCCGCCCACAGGCCGAAGCGGTCGCCGAGCGCCAGGATCCCGGCGTTGAACGCGTCCTGCAGCGGCACCGCCTCGGCCGGCGGCAGTGCCTCGATGCCGAGCGGCGCCGACGGCGCGATCAGCGCCCGCTCGACCTCGTCACGGTCGAGCTGCGCGGCGCGCGCGTCCGGGTCGTGGTCGGCGAGGTCGACGAGGGCCGGCGGCTCGCCGGCCAGCTCGAGCACCCAGCCCGTGCCCGAGCGGCGCAGGCGCGGTGCTGCGGTCCGGCGGGCCAGTGCATCCAGCAGCGCCTCGGGCCAGAGATGCTGGTGGACGTCGATACGCGCCATGTCCAGCGGTATAGCACATTCTCAACTTAATCAGTAGACAAAGTCGGACGCCGTCCGCGCACGATCAGGACGACCTCACCGTCGATCCCGGGATCGAGCAGGCCCGCGTCGCGTCGCGCGCGCATCAGTGGCCCCAGGGGCCCGGGCTCGCGGGCGGCCACATCGGCCTCGAGGCCCGCGGCACGCATCCGGGCCAGCGTCTGCTCCTCGCCGATCAGATTCGACTGGACGAGCAGCAGCACGCCGCCCGCAGCCAGCAGCGGCGGAGCCTCGGCCAGCAGGCGGTCGAGCAGCGCGCGACCGTCGCGGCCCGCGTCCCAGGCGCGCTGCGGCCCGGAGGTCGGCAGCTCGTCGCCCGCCGCCGGCACGTACGGCGGATTGGAGGCGATCACGTCGAACTCGCGCCCGGCCACCGGCTCCACGAGGTCTCCCCGCACAACCTCGAGGCGCGTTCCGTTCAGGCGCGCGTTCAGCCACGCGCCCGCGACGGCGCGGCGGGACACGTCCACGGAGGTGACCCGACCGCCGGCAAGGGCGGCGGCGACGCCGACCACACCGGACCCGGTGCATGCGTCCAGGACGCGCGCACCGGGCACCACGTGCTGGCGGACCACGCGCGCGAGCAGCCACGAGTCGCTGATCGGGGCGAACACCCCGGGAAGCTTCATCAGTCGCACGCGCCGCGTCCTATCCTCGGCCCGCCGCGCGGAAACCGTCATGGCCTCCTCCCCCCTTCCCACCCCCACGGCGCTGCGCGAGCTGTTCGACGCGACGGCGCCGCTGACCGTCGGCCTGGAGGAGGAGGTGATGCTGCTCGACCCGCAGACGCTCGACCTGCTGCCACGCTCGCTGGACGTGCTCGCGCGCACGGGCGAGGACGCGCGCTTCGTGGCCGAACTGCCGGCCGCCCACCTCGAGATCGTCACGCCCCCAGTCGCCGCCGTGCCGGACGCGGTCGCCGCGCTCGCCGAGGGCCGCCGTGACCTCGCGTGCGCCGCCGACGGCATCGGCCGGCTCGCCGCCGCGGGCGTGCATCCCTTCGCCGCCCCGCTCGGAGAGCTCAACCCCGGCGAGCGCTACGAGCTGACGCTCGGGGAGTACGGGGCGATCGCGCGGGCTCAGCTCGTCTGCGCGCTGCAGGTCCACGTCGCCGTCGGCGGCGCCCAGCGCACGCTCGCCGTCTACAACGCGCTGCGCGCGTACCTGCCCGAACTGGCCGCGCTCGCCGCCTCCGGGCCGTTCCTCGCGGGCTGGGACACAGGCCTGGCCTCCGTGCGCCCGAAGCTGTCGGGACTGCTGCCGCGCCAGGGCGTGCCGCCGGTGATGCCGAGCTGGGACGCCTACGTCGAGGCGCTGCGCTGGGGCGCCGCCGCCGGCGCGACCCCGGATCCGGGCCGCTGGTGGTGGGAGCTGCGCCCGCACCCCGCGCACGGCACGCTCGAGGTCCGGGTCCCGGACGCGCAGGCGCGGCTCGCCGACGCCGGCGCCGTCGCCGCCGTGGTGCAGGCGCTCGTCGCCCGGCTCGCCGCCCGACACGACGCGGGGGACCTCCCCGAGCCCGCGGCGACCTGGCGGATCGAGGAGAATCGCTGGGCGGCATGCCGCGACGGCGTCGAAGGGACGATGGCCGACCTGGCGACGGGGCGGCGCATGCCGACCCGCGAGCGGCTGCACGCGCTGCTCGCCGAGATCGCGCCGGAGGCCGAGCGGCTCGGCTGCGCCGGCGAGTTGCGCGCCGCCGGCGCGCTCGCCGACGTCAACGGCGCGATGCGCCTGCGCGCCGCGGGCGACGCGCGCGCCGCGACCGCCTGGCTCGCCGACGCCTACCTGGCGGTCACTTGACGGACGCCGCTGGTGTCATGTCGCCCGAACCGGGAGATGACGACGGCGTGCTGCGCTTGCCGACGCCACGCGGGCCGGCCACCGAGGCGTTGCTCGCCGCGCTCGCGCAGCCACCGGGCCGCATGCCGTCGATCCCCCTGCCCGAGGACGATCCGCTCGCGGGCGAGGACCAGCACCTCGCGCTCTACCTGCTCTACGAGCTGCACTACCGCGGGCTGCCCGGCGTCGACGACCGCTGGGAGTGGGAGCCGTCGCAGCTCGCTGTCCGCGGTGCGCTCGAGGCGCGATTCGAGCGCGCGCTGCGCGAGCGCCTGGGCGCGTCCGACGTCGCGGTGGCCCCGCCGGAGATGGACCTCGCGCTGCGCGCCGTGCTCGATGCGGACGACGGCCCGTCGGTCTCGGGCTACATCGAGCGCGAGGCCGAACGCGCGGAGCTGCTCGAGTTCGTGGTCCACCGCTCGGCCTACCAGCTCAAGGAGGCTGACCCGCACTCGTTCGCGCTGCCCCGGCTGTGGGGTCCGCCGAAGGCCGCGATGGTCGCGATCCAGGCCGACGAGTACGGCGGCGGGCGGGCGGAGCGGATCCACGCGCAGCTGTTCGCGGATGCCATGGTGGCGCTCGGCCTCGACGCACGCTACGGCGCGTACCTCGAGCAGATCCCGGGGGTGACGCTGGCGACCGTCAACCTGATGTCTCTGCTCGCGCTGCACCGGCGTCTGCGTGGCGCGCTCGTCGGTCATCTCGCCGCGTTCGAGATGGGCTCCTCACTGCCCAACGCACGCTACGCCCGCGGTCTGCGGCGGCTCGGCTTCGACGGTCGCGCGACGGCGTTCTTCGACGAGCACGTGACCGCCGACGCGGTGCACGAGAACCTCGCCGCCGTCGACCTCGCGGGCGGCCTCGCCCGCCAGCAGCCGGAGCTGGCGGCCGACGTGCTCTGGGGCGCCCGGGCGCTCGTGGATGCGGACGCCCGCTGGGCGCGGCACCTGTTGGGCGCGTGGGAGGCGGGGCGCTCTGCCCTGCGCGTCCCGCTCGGCGACGCCGTCGCCGCCTGACCGCGGGTCCGACCCACCGGCGGGTCCTCCCCGCCAACTAGCCGCGCTGCTCGGGCCCGCTCGGCGCGCTGAAGCGGACGAGCTTGTGGCTGCCGTCGCAGAACGGACGCACGCGCGACTTGCCGCAACGGCAGAGCGCGATCACCTCGCGGTCACGCTCGATCTCGCGCCCGTCCTGGTCGACGAGCCGGAAGGACCCCCGGACGAGCAGCGGACCGTCGCGGTACGGGGTGATGATGGTCTCCTCGCCGGGCATGGGGCCGTCCTGCCCGCAAACGCGGCTCAACGCACGCGCCGCCTTCGATGGCGGGCACGAGCCGCCGGCACGGCCGGGCCGGCGAGGCCGAATGCGGCGAACGGCGAGGCGCACCTGATGGGCCCCATCACGGATCCGACTGGTAGCGCATCGCGCCGTCGAGCACGCTGGGTGCCATGACCACCAGCACTCCGATCGCGACCGTGACCGACGACAGCTTCCAGGCCGAGGTGATCGAGGCCGACGCCCCGGTCCTCGTCGACTTCACCGCCTCCTGGTGCCCGCCCTGCCGAGTCATGAAGCCAATCCTGGCCGAGCTCGCCGCCGAGCGGCCCCACCTCAAGGTCGTTCAGATCGACGTCGACGACAACGCGCAGGCGGCCGCAGCCCACGGCGTCCTCTCGATGCCCACCTTCATCCTCTTCCGCGGCGGGCGACCGCTCGCGCAGCTCGTCGGCGCGCGGCCGAAGCGCAGGCTCGAGGTCGAGCTAGACCGGGCGCTCGAAGGCGTCGCGTAGCGCCGCGAGCAGCAGCTCTGCCGCCGGCGGCGGGCCCGCCGCCGACGTGATCGCCCCGACCCGATGGCGCAGGTCCTCGCCCGCGAGCGGCGAGGCAGCGACCGGCGGCCCGGGGGATTCGAACCAGGCCGCGGGAGCGACGCCGACGCCGAGCCCGGCCTGGACGAGGTGGCGCACCGTGAGCGGATCCGAGATCTCGAACAGCGGGATCGGGCTGAAGCCGGCCCGCTGGCAGGCCGCGAGGACCGCCTCGCGCAGCCCGCTGCCGCGCTCGGCGAGGATGAACGGGCGCTCGGCCAGCGCGGCGAGCTCGACGGGCCGGCCGGCGCGCGAGTCGTCCTCGGGCAGCATCGCGTGGATCTGCTCGTCGGCGAGCGCCTCGGCGACGAGACCGGCGGGCGGATCGCCGTAGAGCCCGGCGACGCCGACGTCCGCGTCGCCCGCGGCGACGAGCGCGGCGACCTCGGCGGCCGGCGCGTGGCGCAGCGCGATCTGCAGCCCCGGATGC
>JAXDHR010000222.1:0-34325 GCA_034664425.1 Solirubrobacteraceae bacterium | reverse complement strand
TGCTGCTGGCGGTCGCGCACGACGGCGCCGAGATCACCACGGTCGAGGGCCTGGCGCCGGCCGACGGCGAGCTGCACCCGCTGCAGGCCGCGTTCGTCGAGCACGACGCGTTCCAGTGCGGCTACTGCACGCCCGGCCAGCTGTGCTCGGCGGTCGGGATGCTCGCCGAGGTGGAGGCCGGCGAGGCCAGCTCGGTGACGACGGGCCCCCTGGCGCTGACTGCCGAGGAGGTACGCGAGCGCATGAGCGGCAACCTCTGCCGCTGCGGCGCGTACGCGAACATCGTCCCCGCCGTCGCGGACGCCGCCCGGTGAGGCCCTTCGCCTACGAGCGCGCCACCGATCCCGCGGCCGCCGTCGCGGCGGTCGCGCGCGAGCCCGGGGCCAAGTTCCTGGCGGGCGGCACGAACCTCGTCGACCTGATGAAGCTCGAGGTCGAGACGCCGGCCCACCTGGTCGACGTCACCCACCTCGGGTTGGACGCGATCGAGCCGACGCCCGACGGCGGCCTGCGCATCGGCGCGGGGGTGCGCAACTCCGACCTCGCCGCGCACCCCGCGGTACGTGAGCGGTGGCCGGCGCTGGCGCAGGCGCTGCTCGCGGGCGCCTCCGGCCAGCTGCGCAACCTCGCCACCGTCGGCGGCAACCTGCTCCAGCGCACCCGCTGCGCCTACTTCCAGGACGTCTCCAAGCCGTGCAACAAGCGGCGGCCGGGCTCGGGCTGTCCCGCGCGCGCCGGCGACCACCGCAACCTCGCGGTGCTCGGCCACTCCGAGGCCTGCGTCGCGACCCATCCCTCCGACATGGCGGTGGCGCTGGCCGCGTTCGGCGCGATCGTGCACGTGCTCGGCCCCGAGGGCCACGAGCGGCGGCTGCCGATGCCGGGCTTCCACCGGCTGCCGGACGGGGAGCCCGACCGCGACACCGTACTCGCCCCGGGTGAGCTGATCACGGCGGTCGTGCTGCCGCCGCTGGGCTTCTCCGCGACCTCGCACTACCGCAAGGTCCGCGATCGCGCCTCGTACGCCTTCGCGGTCGTCTCGATCGCCGCCGCGGTCGACGTCGACGGCGCCACCATCCGCGACGCGCGGATCGCGTTCGGCGGACTCGCGCACGTGCCGTGGCGCGCCGAGGCCGCGGAGGCGTCGCTGCGCGGCGCCACCGCGGACGAGGCGACGTTCTCCGCCGCGGCGCGCACGGAGCTCGCCGGGGCGCAGCCGCTGCGCGACAACGGCTTCAAGCTGGCACTCGCGCACAACCTGACAGTCCGCACGCTGACGGATCTCTGCGGGAACTCGCCATGACCGGCACGGTGACCCGGGCCGTCGGCGCCCCGCTCGAGCGCATCGAGTCACACCTCAAGGTCACGGGCGAGGCCCGGTACGCCTTCGAGCACGGGCAGGAGGGTGCCCTCTACGCCGCGATCGTCCAGTCCCCGATCGCCCGCGGGCGGATCCGCTCGATCGACGCGAGCGCCGCGCTCGCCGTCGACGGCGTCGTCACCGTGCTCACGCACGAGAACGCCCCGCGCCTGGGCGAGGTCCCCGACGGCGAGCTCCTCGTCCTGCAGTCCAACGGTGTCGCCTACCGCGGTCAGATCGTCGCCGCGGTACTCGCCGAGAGCCTCGAGGCCGCCCGCGAGGGCGAGCGGCTCGTCGCGTTCGCCTTCGACGCCGAGGAGCACGACGTCGAGCTGCGCGCAGGCCATCCGCGCCTCTACAAGCCCGACAAGGTCAACCCGGCCTTCGAGACCGACACCGTGCAGGGGGATCCGGACGGAGCTCTGGCCGCGGCCGCGGTCACCGTGCGCGAGACCTACGCGACGCCGGCGTTCCACAACAACCCGATGGAGCCGCACGCCTCGGTCGCGCGCTGGGACGGCGGAGACCTGGTTGTCTGGGACTCCTCGCAGGGGGTCGCCGCGGCCCGCGACACGCTGGCCCGGCTGTTCGAGCTGGACCCGGCGCGCGTGCGCGTCAGCTCCGAGCACATCGGCGGCGGCTTCGGCTCCAAGGGGACGATCCGGCCCAACGTGGTGCTCGCTGCGCTGGCGGCGAAGGCGAGCGGTCGCCCGGTCAAGCTCGCGGTCACCCGCCAGCAGATGTTCTCGATCACCGGGTACCGCACACCGACGATCCAGCACCTCGGGCTCGGCGCCGACCGCGACGGCCGGCTCTCCGCGATCACCCACGACGTCGAGGAGCAGACCTCGACCGTGCGCGAGTTCGCCGAGCAGACCGCGGTCGCGACCCGGATGATGTACGCGGCGCCGAACCGGCGCACGACCCACCGGCTGGCCGCGCTCGACGTGCCGACGCCGTCGTGGATGCGCGCGCCGGGCGAGTGCCCTGGCATGTTCGCGCTCGAGTCGGCGATCGACGAGCTGGCGATCGCGGTCGGTCTGGACCCGATCGACCTGCGGCTGCGCAACGAGCCCCGGCAGGACCCCGAGAAGGGGATCCCGTTCAGCTCGCGCAACCTCGTCGCGTGCCTGCGCGAGGGCGCCGAGCGCTTCGGCTGGGCCGATCGCGATCCGGCGCCGGGCGTCCGCCGGTCGGGCCGCTGGCGGATCGGCACCGGCGTCGCCGCGTCCGTGTATCCGACCTACCGGCAGCCGTCGCAGGCACGCGTCCGGCGACGCCACGACGGCGGCTTCGACGTGCAGGTCGCCGCGGCGGACATCGGCACGGGCGCGCGGACCGTGCTCACCCAGATCGCCGCCGACGCGCTCGGCGTCGGCATCGAGAAGGTGCACGTGGCGATCGGCGACTCGGACTTCCCGCGCGCCTCGGTCGCCGGAGGCTCGTCCGGCACGAGCTCATGGGGCTCCGCCGTCGTCGGCGCGTGCGAGGCGCTCCTGGCGGGACGTGGCGACGAGGCGAGCTACGACACCGCGGACGACGTCGAGCGGCTCGAGGAGCTCTCCCGCCACGCCTTCGGCGCGCAGTTCGTCGAGGCCTGGGTCGACGCGGACACCGGCGAGGTGCGCACCCCGCGCGTGCTCGGCGTCTTCGCCGCCGGGCGGATCATCAATCCCCGCACGGCGCGGTCGCAGTTGATCGGCGGCATGACGATGGGACTGGGCATGGCGCTGCACGAGGAGAGCACGATGGATCGGGAGTTCGGCGACTACCTCAACCACGACCTCGCCCAGTACCACGTCCCCGCGTGCGCCGACGTCGCCGACATCGAGGCGGCGTGGATCGACGAGGAGGACGGGCGGCTCAACCCGATGGGGTCGAAGGGCATCGGCGAGATCGGGATCGTCGGCACCGCCGCCGCGGTGGCGAACGCCGTCCACCACGCGACCGGCGTGCGCGTGCGCACGCTCCCGATCCGGCTCGAGCGGCTGCTGGGGCAGTTCTAGACAGGGAGGCGACATGCGGACGATCGAATGCGACGTGTGCGGCGAGACGGTCACGGCCGCCGACGACGGGGAGCTCGCGCGCCGGCTCGGCGCGCACATGCGCTCCGAGCACGAACAGGACCTCGACTCGGACGAGCTCGCGGAGGTCGTGGCGAGCGAGGCCTACGACGCGATGGACTCCTGAGCGCGGGCGGTCGCTAGGCTCGCGCGGTTGCCGGAGCTGCGCGAGATCGAAACGAGCCGCTGGGACGCGGCACTCCGCGATCTCGGCGTGACCGACGTCTACTGCACGCGCGGGTACCTCGAAGCCTCGGCCGCCCTCGCCGGAGGGACGCCCACGCTCCTGCACCTGGCCGGCGACGGCGGCGACGTGATCTTCCCGCTGCTGCTGCGCGAGCACCCGGTCGATGTCGTCACGCCCTACGGGTACGGCGGGCCGGTCGCCCTCGGCGGGTCGCCACCCGTGGCCGCGTTCGCCGACGCCTACGCGGCATGGTGCGCGCGGCGCGGCGCCGTGACGAGCTTCGTGCTCTACCACCCGCTGTTCGCCAACCAGGAGCTGGCGGCGGCGACGGGGTTTCACCGCATCGACCTCGACGGGACCGTGGCCTGGGCCCTCGCTGCCGGCGAGCTGCTGCCGCGCATGCACCGCCACCACCGGCGCGTCGTCCGCAAGGCGCTCGGGGCGGGGCTCGAGACGCGCATCGTCGAGGCTCCCGAGCGGCTCGACGACTTCGCCGCGGTCTACGAGCAGACGATGCGCCGCGCGGGCGCGTCGGACTTCTACCGGTTCGGCTCCGGCTACTGGCGCGGGCTGCTCGAGCATGTGCCCCTGGTGCGCTCCGACGTGCTCGCCGAGGGGCGGCTCGTCGCGAGCATGCTGGGGATGGGGGAGCCGCCGTGGCTGCACTACCACCTCGGCGGCTCGGTCGACGGCGCGGGGCGTTCCGGCGCGTCGCACCTGGCGCTCTTCCGGCTCGCCGAGTGGGGGCAGGAGCGCGGCTACTCCGTGCTGCACCTCGGCGGCGGCGTCGGCGGTCGCGACGATTCGCTGCTGCAATACAAGCTGCGCTTCGCGCCCGGCGGGCTGCGCCCGGCGGCGGTCGGGAAGGCGCTGCACGACCCGGCGGCCTACGCCGAGCTGACCGGCTCGCCGGAGGTCGACTGGGCGGGGTTCTTCCCCGCCTACCGCGCCGCGCGCTGACGGCGCAGCGGGTCGCCGAGCCGGCGGGCGAGCGCGAAGCGCAGCTCGCGCCCGTGCTCCTGGAAGACCCGCAGTCGCACGAAATTCACGTTGCGCATCAGCTGGTTCTGGCGCCGGTACCAGTTCGCGCGCCGCTCGGAGACCGTGACGGTGCCGTCGGCGACGGGGTAGCCGAGCGCCTCGAGCTCCGCGCGGGCGTGCAGGGTGAAGAGACGCTGGTCGCGCTCGGACATCTCCGTCTGCCAGCGGCCGGCGGAGCGCGTGTTGATCCCCTCGAACAGCCGCGGGAACCACGCGGTCTGGTCGGCGACGACGCGCGAGCGGTCCGCGTGCGCGAGGTCGAGCATCTGCGGCTGGTAGGTGAGCTCGAGGAAGGCGCAGAGCGCCCGGACCTCGCGGTCCGGGTCGGCGACCAGATCCTCGTAGCGGACGGTCCGGACCTGCTGGGGATGGCGGCGCTCGGCGTCGATCCCGGCGCGGATGCCGCGCGCCCACCAGGAGCCGGCGGCCCAGGCGTTGTTGGGGCCGAAGGGCATCCGCTTGAGCGAGAGGGCGACGTCGCGGCCGTCACGGACCAGCACGACGAAGCGCGCGTCGGGCCAGACCTCGAGCAGCGCGTCGACGTGATGGACGTAGTGCGGGGTCTTGTCGCCCCAGCCGGGCTTGCCCTGGCGTGCTGCGTAGGCGCGGAACGGCGCCTCGACCGCGAAGCGGTAGGCGTCCGTCCCGGTCAGGCCGGGCGGCGGCGCCGGCGGGTCGTCCGGAAGCTGCCAGAGGCGGACCTTGGGATGGCGCCAGACCTCGGTCACGAGCGCGCGCACCGCCTCGGGGGTGCGGGGGCCGCCGTCCGCGCCGCGGTCGGCGAGGTCGGTCAGGAACATCGATTCGGGCGGGATCGCGATGTCCGGCCCGCGGTCGAGGATCAGTCGCAGCATCGTCGTGCCGGAGCGATCGTTGCCGACGATGAAGACGGGGGACGCCATGCGGCGGCGGATGCTAGACGCGGATCCCGGGCGGAGGGCGCCTGTCGACGCACCTAAACCCCACCTAAGTGGGGCCAGGCCCCTTTAAGTTGTAGACCCCACCTAAGTGGGGCCAGGCCCCTTTAGGTTGAACCGCGCCTAAGCGGGGTCAGAGCCCGTTCAAGGTGGCGGTGAGGGCGGGGGATCGTCCCCGGCTACCATCGCGCCCCGTGGCCGACTCCGCCCCCGCCGATCTGGAGGTCCGTGGCCCGGTCCTGACGCTCCGGTACGCCACGCCCGACGACGCGCCCGCGCTGCTCGAGCTCGCCTCGGACCCCGCGGTCACACGCTACTTCTCGTGGGGTCCATACACCTCGCTCGAGCAGCCCCGGGCGTACATCGCCGGCCTCGCCGAGCAGCGCGAGCGCGGTGAGCAGCTCGATCTGCTCGTCGTCCACCGCGAGGACGGTCCGATCGGGGTCACGGGCCTCAGCGAGCTCTCGCGCCGTGACCGCCGCGCCACGGTCGGGTCGTGGTTCGGGCATCGCTGGTGGGGGAGCGGCGCGAACTTCGAGGCGAAGGCGCTCGTCGCCGCACTCGGGTTCGAGCACCTCGGCCTCGACCGCCTGACCGCTTGGGCGAACCGGCGCAACGGCCGCATGCTCGTCTCGCTCGAACGCATCGGCTTCCGGCGCGAGGGCACCCTCGCCGCGTGGCACCGCCACGGCGACCAGGTGCACGACGTCGTGGTCTTCGGCCTCACGCGCCCCGTGTGGGAGCGCTCGGAGCTGCGGCGCGTGCCCGCCGAAATCATCGGCACGCCGCCGGCGGCGTTCGTCGTCGCCTGAGAGCGGCCGGCGTCACATTCGTGACTGAGCCCGGCTGAGGCGGGGTACCGAGCCGGCGGGAGCCGGTCCCCGCGCCGCGGGGACCTCCAGTGCGCACCGTCGCACCGTCATCGGCCCGTCCACAGGGGAGGACGCCGTCATGCCGCGCGCCAGCAGCCGGAGCCGTACCCGCGTCCGATCGCGCGTCGCCATCACGGCGCTGCTCGCGTGCGGCGCGACCGCGGGACTTGGCGCCGGCACCGCCGGCGGGGCGACCGTGCCGATCGACCCGGTCTCCCTGCTGCCCGGCGCCGGAAACGGCGGGAGCAGCGGGAGCCGGAGCTGCCCCGACGCGCGCCGGCGCCCGGCGCGCGTGGGCCACCGCCGCGCTCGTGCCGCGCTGCTGTGCGCGATCAACCGGGCCCGGGTGGCCCACGGCCTGCGGCCCTGGGCGATCGACCCGCCGTTGCGCCGTGCTGCCGGTCGCCAGGCGGCCGACTTGGTTCGCCGGCACTACTTCGCGCACGTGCGCGCCGGCGGCCCCGACGTTCTCGCGCGCCTGCGGGCGGCAGGCTGGAGCGGAACGGCCTACGGCGAGGCGCTCGCCTGGGGCTGCGGTAGGCGGGCACGGCCGCGCGCGACGGTGCGCAGCTGGCTCGCCAGCCCGATGCATCGCGCGATCCTGCTCTCGCCGCTCTACCGCGACGCCGGAGTGGGCGTCTGGGACCGCGCGCCGGGCGGCTGCCGCGGCGGCACCTGGGTGCTCGACGCGGGGCTGAGTTAGCCCCGTCGCGCCTCCCAGGAGAAGCCGCGGATCGCGAGCCCGAGGCCGACCGCGGCCCAGAGCGCGAGCACGAGCACCGCGACGCCGTGGTCGGCGAGCCCCTGGTGGTGGACCATCGCGCCCGACATGCCGTCGATCAGGTGCTTGAGCGGGAGCACCTCCGCGACGTCGCGCAGGACCTGGGGCGCGGACTTCTCGTCGTAGAAGACGCCGGCGATCAGGACCATCGGGATGAACACGGCGTTCACGTACGCCGGCGCGGACTCGAAGTTCGGGATCGCGTGGGCGAGCGCGACGCCGAGCGCCGCGAAGCAGACGACGCCGAGTGCGACGAACACGATCAACGCGATCCAGTCGCTCGGCAACGGCACGCCGAAGACGAAGCGCCCGGCGAGGATCACCAGCCCGAGCTGCAGGACGGTGTTGGCGACCGCGTTGGCGGCGACGCCGGCCAGCCAGGCCGAGGTCGGCAGCGGTGTGCCGCGCAACCGTTTGAGGATCCCGCGCTCGCGCAGCAGCGTGACGTTGTAGGCGAGCGCGATGAAGGTCGCCGACATGACGCTCATGCCGGCGATCCCCGGGACGATCACGTCCAGCTTGGCGCGCTCGCCCGCGAAGATGGCACCGAAGAGCGCGAGCAGCAGGAGCGGCAGCAGGAAGTTGAAGAAGGCGGCGCTCGGGTTGCGCCAGAACATCTTGCGCTCGAGGCGGAACTGGCGCCACGCGGCGGCGACCCACCGCTCCGCCCGGGCGTGCTCGGACCGCCGCGCCCGCGCCGCCTCCAGGACGTGGTCGCTCACGAGGCCAGCGCCCCCGCGGTGAGCTCGAGGTAGACGTCCTCGAGGCTCGGCCGGCTGACGGTCAGCTCGTCGAGCCGCTCGCCGCGGGCCAGCGCGGCGCCCGTCAGCTCGTGCAGCAGGCCGGTCGGGTCGTCGGTCTCGCGCTCGTGGCGCACGCCGGCACCGTCGCGCCAGGCGACGCGCGAGCGCCCGGCGCCGGCGCCGAGCTCGCCGGGCGGCCCCTCGGCGAGCACGCGGCCGTCCTTGATGATCGCGACGCGGTCGGCGAGCGCCTGCGCCTCGTCGAGGTAGTGGGTGGTGAGCAGGATCGTCTTGCCAAGCCCGCGCAGCGTCCGGACCGTGTCCCAGGCCGCCCGGCGGGCAGCGGGATCGAAGCCGGTCGTCGGCTCGTCGAGGAAGATCAGCTCGGGGTCGCCGATCAGCGCCAGCGCGAAGTCCAGCCGCCGGGCCTGGCCGCCCGAGAGGGTGCGCGCGCGCCGGTCGGACGCCTCCTCGAGCCCCGCGAGCGCGACCACGTCCTCGACGTCCCGCGGGCGCACATAGAGCGTCGCCCAGTGCGCGATCGTCTCACGCACGGTCAGGTGGGGATAGGTGCCGCTGCTCTGCAGCACGATCCCGACCCGCTCGCGCAGCGCGGGCGCGCGCTCGCTGGGGTCGCGGCCGAGCACCCGTACCGCGCCGGCGTCGCGCGTCCGGTAGCCCTCGAGGATCTCCACCGTCGTGGTCTTGCCGGCGCCGTTGGGCCCGAGCAGCCCGAAGACCTCGCCGCGCTCGACGGCGAAGGACACGCCGCGCACCGCCTCGTGGTCGCCGTAGGCCTTGCGCAGGCCCTCGACCTCGATGGCGGCGCTGGTGGTCACCGATCCATCATGGCATCCTGTCTCGGGCCTTCGATGGTCTGCGCCTGCATCGACATCGGGTCCAACACCACGCGCGTGCTGGTCGCCGAGGCACAGCGCGGACGCCTCACCGAGGTGCTGCAACGGCGTGCCTTCACGCGGCTCGGCCGCGGTCTCCCGGAGGGCGGGCGCATCCCGCGCGCGAAGATCGACGAGGTCGTCCGCGTCGTGGACGAGCAGCGCCGGCTGGCCGAGTCGGCGGGCGCGCAGGCGCTGCGCGCGGTCGCCACCGCGGCGATCCGCGGCGCCGGCAACCGCGACGAGGTCGTCGATGCCGTCGGCGGCGGCTGCGGCGTGGAGCTGACGGTGCTCGACGCCGAGGAGGAGGCGCGGCTGGCGTTCCTGGGCGCGACGCACGCCCACGCCGGTCTGCTCGACGGGGCGGTCGGAGTCGTCGACGTCGGCGGCGGCTCCACCGAGATCGCAGTCGGGACGGTCGACGACGGCGTCCGCTGGTGGGGCTCGGTGCCGGTCGGCTCGAGCCGCCTGACCGACGACGCGCCGCTCTCGGATCCACCCACGCACGCCCAGCTCACAGCGATGGACGGGCGCGCGCGCGCGGCGCTCGCCGTGCTGGACATCCCGTCCGCCGGCTACGCGATGGGCGTCGGCGGCAGCGCCACGTCGCTGCGCCGCCTGGTCGGCCCGGTGCTTGACGCCGAGAGCCTCGCCCGCGCGCTCGACGTGCTCGCCGCCGAGCCGGCCGCCGCGGTCGCCGAGCGCTTCGCGATCGAGCCCGAGCGCGTGGCGCTGCTCCCGGCCGGGATCCTCGTGCTCGCCGCGGCGGCGCGCCGCCTCGGCCGGGAGCTGCACGTCGGCTGCGGCGGGCTGCGCGAGGGCGTGCTGCTGGACCTGGCAGGCTTGCGCTGATGGCCGGGGACATCGAGCTCGACCCGTTCGAGCCGTTCGGGCTCGCCGCCGCCCGGGTGGTGCGCCAGCGGGCGGACGAGCTGTTCGACGAGCAGGCGGGCGTGCTCGACACCGCCGAGATCGAACGCGTGCACGACATGCGCGTCGCCACGCGCCGGCTCCGCGCGGTGCTCGAGATCTTCGCACCGTGCTTCCCGCGCAAGGAGCACAAAGCCGTGCTCGCGGAGGTCAAGGCGCTCGCCGACGCACTCGGCGAACGGCGCGACCCCGACGTCCAGATCGCCGCGCTCGAGGCCGTCGCCGCCCGCATGCCGGCCGCCGACCGCCCCGGCGTCGCGCTCGTGGTCGCGCGCATGCGCGAGCGCCAGCTGACCGCCAACGCCACGCTCGCGGCTGCGCTCGAGCACGCACGCGACGAGGACCTGCACGTGCGCCTGCGCGCGCTCGCCAGCGCCGCCACGGAGCTCGCGGGCTCGTGAAGGCGCGCAAGATCAAGGGGCTCGACCCGAAGGCGGCGCTGGCCGACGACGCGGAGCGGATCGTGCGCGTGCGGCTCGACGAGCTGATCGGCTTCATGCCGGCGGCAGCCACCGACACGCGCGCGCTGCACGACCTGCGGATCGCCGCCAAGCGGCTGCGGTATGTCCTCGAGGTCACCCACGCGTGCTTCGGCGCGTACGCGAAGACGGCGATCAAGCCCCTGAAGGCCCTGCAGGACGTGCTCGGGGAGATCCACGACGCCGACGTCCACTTGCCCGACGTCGCGGCGCTGCTGGCCGAGGTGATCGCCGCGGACGCCGCCGCGACGCGCGGCGACCCCGAGGCACTGGGGTCCGCGCCGGGGCATCGCGCCTACTCGGGGCTCGTGGCGCTGCAGGTCCGCCTGCGCGGGCGCCGGGCCACGCTGCTCGAGGAGTTCCTGAGGCAATGGGAGAGCCTGGAGCGAAAGGGGTTCCGCGCGCGGCTCGAGTTCGCCCTGATCGAACGTTCACAAGCCGTTCACGACACGGACGAGCCCGATGCGATGATGCCTCACTCGCCGTGACCGGAGCCGCCATCGCCGACGCCAGCGTTCCGGATCTCCGCGATCCGGAGCTCTACTTCAACCGCGAGCTGTCGTGGCTGGAGTTCAACGCGCGCGTGCTCGAGCTGGCCGAGGACGGATCGGTGCCGCTGCTCGAGCGGCTGAAGTTCCTCTCGATCGTCTCCAACAACCTCGACGAGTTCTTCATGGTCCGCGTCGCCGGACTGCACGAGCAGATCGACGCCGGCATCGAGAAGCCGCTGCAGGACGGGCGCACGCCGGTGGGCACGCTCGCCGCGATCCGCGCGGTCGTCCGCGAGCACATCGCGCGCCAGTGCCGCACGCTCGAGGGCGAGCTACGCCCGGCGCTGGCCGAGCACGGGATCCGGATCGTGCGCTACGAGGACGTCGGCTCCGACGACCGCCGCCGCCTCGACGAGCGCTTCCGGCGCCAGATCTTCCCGGTGCTGACGCCTTTGGCCGTGGGCCTCGGGCGCCCGTTCCCGTACATCTCCAACCTCTCGCTCTCGCTCGCGATCACCGTGCGCGACCCGGTGTCGGGCGTCGAGACCTTCGCGCGCGTGAAGGTGCCGAAGGAGATGCTGCCGCGCTTCGTGCCGACCGGGGCCGATCGCACTTTCGTGTCGCTCGAGGATCTGATCGCGCACCATCTGCCGCGGCTGTTCCCGGGCATGGAGATCCGCGACGTCTCCACCTTCCGCGTCACGCGCGACGCCGACTTCACGGTCTCCGACGAGGCCGACGACCTGCTCCAGGCCGTCGAGGACGAGCTGCGCCGGCGCCGCTTCGGCGAGGTGGTGCGCGTCGAGGTCGGCTCGGACATGAGCGCGGAGATGCGCGAGCAGATCACCGAGGCGCTCGACGCCGACGCCGACGACGTCTTCGAGGTCCGCGGCCCGCTCGACCTCACCGACCTCTCGGATCTCGCGAAGGTCTCGGGCTTCGCCGAGCTGCGCGACGAGCCGTGGACGCCGGTGACGCAGCCGCGGCTGCAGGGCGACGACGGCGAACCGGCCGACGTCCTCGGCGCGATGCGCCGCGGTGACCTGATCCTGCACCACCCCTACGACTCGTTCTCGACCTCGGTCGAGCGCTTCGTCGAGCAGGCGGTCGGCGATCCGGACGTGCTCGCGATCAAGCAGACCGTGTACCGCACGAGCGACGACTCGCCGCTCGTCCCGGCGCTGATCCGGGCGGCCGAGCGGGGCAAGCAGGCGGTCTGCCTCGTGGAGCTCAAGGCGCGCTTCGACGAGCGCGCGAACATCGGCTGGGCTCGCTCGATGGAGGAGGCCGGCGTCCACGTCGTCTACGGGCTGCCGACGCTCAAGACCCACGCCAAGTGCATCCTCGTCGTCCGCCGCGAGGGCGAGGGCGTGCGCAACTACCTGCACATCGGGACCGGGAACTACCACCAGAAGACCGCGCGGCTGTACACCGACTTCGGTCTGCTGACCTGCGACGACCAGATCACCGCCGACGTCGCGGACATGTTCAACACGCTGACCGGGTTCGCCCGCCCGCGGCGCTACCGCCAGGTGCTCGTCGCCCCGGCGCACCTGCGCGAGGGGATCGTCGAGAAGATCGAGGGCACGATCGCCGCGCATCGCGAGGGCAAGCACGCGCGCATCCGCATGAAGATGAACGCGCTCGTCGACGGCGAGTGCATCCAGGCGCTCTACCGCGCGTCGCAGGCGGGCGTGCCGGTCGAGCTCAACGTGCGCGGGATCTGCTGCCTGAAGCCCGGCGTGCCGGGGGTCTCCGAGCACATCACGGTCGTCTCGGTGGTCGGCCGCTTCCTCGAGCACTCGCGCGTGTACGCGTTCGAGCGCGGTGAGGAGACGGAGGTCTACGTCGGCTCCGCCGACCTGATGCCGCGCAACCTCGACACCCGCGTCGAGCTGCTGGCGCCGGTGCTCGACGCGGAGTTGCGCGAGCAGGTCGTCGAGACGATCGAGCTGTGCCTCGCCGACAACGTCAACGCGTGGGTGCTCGACGCCGGGGGCACATGGCAGCGCCGCTCGCCCGACGGCGCGCCGCTGAGCGTGCAGCGCCAGCTGATGGCACGCCACGCCGCGCGCGCCGCCGAGACCGCGACGACCTAGGACGCTAGTCGAGTCCGAGCTGGTGGCCGATCTCGGCCAGCCGCTTGAGCCGCGCGACCGACGCGCGGTTGCGGATGTGGATCAGCGGATCAGTCAGGAGCTCCGGGAAGGCGCCGGCGATCGCCCCCGTGGCGCGTTCGACCAGCACGAGGCGCGTGCCGTCGCCGTCCGGCTCCAGGCCGATGTCGACCTCGGCGACGGCGAGCGGGCGCGCGCGGGCCTCGAGCAGCAGGCGGCGCGGCGGGTCGACGAGCTTCACCTGCGTCGTGTCGCGCAGGACGAGCTGCTGCGAGTGGTGCAGCGTGCTGCCCACCGCCGGCCACTCGCCCTCCACCCCCCGGACCGAGCTCGCGCCCACCACCCAGTTGGCGAAGAAGCGCGGGTCGGCGAGGACGTCGAAGACGGTCGCGATCGGTGCGTCGATGTGAATTTCGTTACGGGCCATCGGGCTCCGGGGGCTACCCCGGCGCGCCGGGCGCGACACCGCGATCGCCCGCCGAAGGGTGCAGCAGTGCGACGGCGCCGTCCCAGCCGCCGGCGAGCAGCGCGACGAGCGCGGGCGGCGTCAGCAGCCGGGCGGCGCCCGCCGGCCGCGGTCGCGCCGCGCCGTAGCCCGCGGGCGTCCAGCGGCGCAGGGCGTCGCCGCGTACCAGCCATGGGACGCCGTCGAGCACGACGAAGGCCCCGTCGGGCAGCGTGTCGAACGCCGCGTCGTGCAGGCGCCGCTCCCGCGGTGCGGTCAGCCGCTCGGCATGCAGCCGCTCGTCGAGCGCGTCGGCGCCGGGTGCGCCGAGGCCGGCGAGCGCGCGGTCGTAGTCCGCGCGGCGGCAGAGCGCGCACGGGCGGTGCCCGGCCGCGAACGCGGTCGCCTCGTCGAGGAAGAACAGCTCGGTGAAGCGCCCCGGCTGCAGCAGCGGGCCGCGCTGCCAGCCGCGGAAGCGCAGGCGGCAGGCGATCCAGCGCCGACCCGCGTGCTGGCGCCGGATGCGGCCGGCCGCGTCGTGGAGGCAGCCGCGGTTGCCGTAGACGAGCCCCCGGGCGGGCGTCGCGATCAGCTCCCCGAGCGGGGTCACGCGGTTCTGGAGGGGCACGCGGCGAGACCCTAGCCCGCGCAGGGCATCGCTCCGGTACGGTCGCGCGATGCGCGCCACGCCCCTCGCCGTCATCGCCACACTCGCCGCCGCCGCCGCCGCAACCGCCGCCGTCGCGGACGGCGCTTCGCCGCCCGCGCAGAAGGTCACGCCGGCGCGGGTCGGCGGCGTCCACCTCGGCGATCTGCACCGCTCGCTGCGCGCTCGCGGGCTCGTCGGCCCGATCCGCCCGGGTTGCGAGCTCGCCCAGAACACGCGGTCCGCCCGCTTGAAGGCCCCGCTCGAGGGCAGCGTGGACTACACGCAGAGCAATCCCCGCAAGGTCACGGACATCCTCGTGCGCGGCGGTGCGAAGGCGCGCGGAGTCGGCGTCGGCGCGCGGACGCGGGCGATCCGGCGCGCGTTCCCGAAGGCGACCTTCGACCACAGCACCGAGAGCGTCTTCGGCATCACGCTGGTCAAGGTGCCCAAGAGCGGCGGCGGCCGGCTGCAGTTCGCGGTCAGCACGAAGACCCATCGGGTGACGCTGATCGGCGTGCCTTTCATCGCGTTCTGCGAATGACGTAGGGCGGTCCTGACCGCCGCGCGAGCTACCGTGCATCGGTCCATGCGCGCCGCGGAACCCGCTTACAACGTCGAGCTGCGCCAGGACCGTCAGGGCCAGGCGTTCGTCGTCTTCTCGTTCCCGTACCTCGCGGAGATCGTCGATGCCGTGCGCGCGATCCCCGGACGGCGCTTCGACTGGGAGGCGCGTGAGTGGTGGGCGCCGCGCGCGGACGCCACGGCGCCGTTCGTCAAGGGTGTGCTGGAGCGATTCCCGTCGCTGCACGTGCATCCCGAGGTCGACGCCTGGCTCGCCAAGGCGGTCGCCGGCTGGGTCGGCCGCGTCACCGCCGGGCGGCTCGACGGCAAGGGCGCGTTCGTGCTCGACACGATCGCCGGAGACCTCGACGAGCCGCTCGCATCCGAGGCCGCCGACCGCGGCGGCCGCCTGTGGCTGCCCTTCTCCAAGGAGGTCGCCGACGCGCTGCTCGACGCCAAGGGCGCGCGGCTCGACGATCGAGCGCTGCGATGTGCGACCCGCCTGCAGGTCCACCAGGCGCCCGCACCGGCGTCGCTGTCGCTGATCGAGAGCGTCGGCGAGCCCCGCTTCAAGCTCGACGTCAACTGGGACCCCGAGACGATCCCCGCCTTCACCGCGCTGCCGGCCGCCGAGGCGCACGGACGCTCGATCCCGGTCGATCCGTACCTGCTCCAGCCGCTCGAGCACTACCTGCGCACGTTCGGCGTCGAGCCCTCGCCGGTCGCGCGCGAGGTGCTCGACCGCCTTCGCCGCGAGCACGACGCTGCGATCGAGGACGTCCGCCGCTCGCGCGCGCACGACGGGCCGGCGCTCGCGATCGAGGACCGCCTGGGCGGCGAGCTGCGTCCGTTCCAGCGCGCCGGCGTCGCCTACGTGCTGTGGTCGCGGCGGTGTTTCCTCGCCGATGAGCAAGGCCTCGGCAAGACCGTGGAGGCGCTCGCCGCGCTCGAGGCCGACGATGCCTACCCTGCGGTCGTGGTGTGCCCGGCGAGCCTCAAGCTGAACTGGCGTCGCGAGATCGAGCACTGGCTGCCGCACCGCTCGGTGACGGTCGTGTCGGGCACCAGCGGCACGCACCAGGCGGCCGACATCGTCGTCCTCAACTACGAGATCGTGCACGCGCATCGCGTCCGGCTCGGGCTGCGCACGCCGAAGGCACTCGTGCTCGACGAGTCGCACTACGTCAAGAACCCGCGCGCCAAGCGCACGCAGGCCGTGCGGCGGCTCGTCGGCGCGCTGGCGCAGGACGCGCTGCGGTTGAATCTCACCGGCACGCCGGTGATGAACCACCCGGAGGAGCTGATCTCCCAGCTGCGCGTGCTGGGCCGCCTCGAGGAGTTCGGCTCCGGCGCGAAGTTCGCCCGCCGCTTCCAGGGCGCCGGCGCGGAGGAGCGCATCCACTGGCACCTGCGCCGCAGCTGCTTCGTGCGCCGGCTGAAGGCCGACGTGCTCCCGCAGCTGCCCGCGAAGCGCCAGGTGGTCGTGCCCGTCGCGCTGGAGAACGAGCGCGAGTACCGCCTCGCCGAGAAGGACGTGGTGCAATGGCTGCGCGAGCAGCCGCTCGACCTCTCCGAGCTGGAGGCGAAGGTCGCGGCGACGCTGCGCGCGGAGCGGCTCGCCCAGCTCAACACGCTGCGGCGGCTCGCCGCCCGCGGCAAGCTCGGTCCGGCGCTGGCCTGGATCCACGACTTCCTCGAGTCCGACGAGGCGCTCGTGGTCTTTGCGGGGCATCGCGAGGTCCAGGATCTGCTGATCGAGCGATTCCCGGACGCGCTGCACCTGATCGGGCGCGACTCCGTCGAGCAGCGGGAGGCGGCGGTGCGCGCGTTCCAGGAGGGCGAGGGACCGCAGCTGATCGTCTGCGCGACGCGCGTCGCGGGTCAGGGGATCACGCTCACGCGTGCGTCCAACGTCGCCTTCCTGGACCTCGAGTGGACCCCGGCGATGCATGACCAGGCCGAGGACCGCCTGCACCGCATCGGCCAGCACGACGCCGTGACCGCGTGGTACCTGCTCGCCGCAGAGACGATCGACGAGACGATGATCGAGCTGATCGCGCGCAAGCGCGGGATCGTCGGCGCGGTCACGGATGGCCGCCGCGACGAGTCCGAGGCGCTCGTCGAGTCCGTCGTCCGCGAGCTGCGCGCCACGCCCCGTCGCCGCCTGCGCGTCGCCTGACCGCGCAACTTCGCCGGCGGACACGCCGGCCGGCGAGTAGCCTCGCCGGCGTGAAGATCGCGATTCTCGACGACCACCAGGGCGTCGCCCTCGACGCGGCGTCCTGGGACGACCTCGGTGTGGACGCGGAGGTCGTCGCGTTCGCCGAGCACGTGGCGGACGACGATGCGCTCGTCGAGCGGCTCGAGCCGTTCGAAGTCGTCGTCGCGATGCGCGAGCGGACCGCGTTCACCCGCGCGCGGCTCGAGCGGCTGCCGAACCTGAAGCTGCTCGTCACGACGGGCATGCGCAACGCGGCGATCGACGTCGCCGCCGCCCGAGAGCGGGGCATCGTCGTGTCCGGCACCGGCGGCGTCACCGCGGCGACGGCCGAGCTGACCTGGGCGCTGATCCTCGCGCTCGCCCGCCACGTCCCCGCCGAGGACCGCAGCATGCGCGCGGGCGGCTGGCAGACGACGGTCGGGATGGACCTCGAGGGCTGCACGCTCGGGGTGGTCGGGCTCGGCAACCAGGGCGCGCCGGTCGCGCGCATCGGCCAGGCGTTCGGGATGCGCGTGATCGCCTGGAGCCAGAACCTCACGCCCGCGCGCGCCGCGGAGCACGGGGCGCAGGCGGTCAGCCGCGAAGCGCTGCTCGAGCAGGCCGACGTGGTGACCATCCACCTCAAGCTCTCCGACCGCAGCCGCGGCTTGATCGCAGCGCCCGAGTTGGCGCGCATGAAGTCGACCGCGCTGCTCATCAACACGTCGCGCGGGCCGATCGTCGACGAGGACGCGCTCGTCGCCGCCCTGCGCGACGGCACGATCGGCGGGGCGGCGCTCGACGTCTACGACCGCGAGCCGCTGCCGCCCGACCACCCGCTGCGCAGCGCGCCCAACACCGTGCTCACGCCCCACATCGGCTACGTCACCGCGGCGACCTACGAGGTCTTCTACGGGCACGCGCTCGAGGACATCGCCGCCTGGCGCGACGGCGCGCCACTGCGCGTGCTGCCCGCGGGCTGAGCCGGCTGGGCGATCACGTGCAGCGGCGATCCGGGAATCCAGGGTCTGGGATGGTCGCTCGGTGGCGCGTCGCCTCGCAGCGCTCGCCGTCCTCACGGTCCTCACGGGTTTCGCGCCCGCCCCCGCGCAGGCGGGCTCGCGGGCGGCGGCGCTGCAGGTCGCGCTGCACGCGCGCGGCCTCTACGGCGGCACGATCGACGGCATCGCCGGACCGCGGACCCGCGCGGCCGTCCGCCGCTTCCAGGGGCGCCGCGGGCTCGCCGTCGACGGCATCGCCGGCCCCGCCACGCGGCGGGCGCTCGGCCGCCGGGGGCGGCCCTCGCTCGGCCGGCGTCCGATCGGCCGCGGCGACCGCGGCTGGGACGTCGCGGCGCTGCAGTTCCTGCTCGAGACGCACGGCTTCCCGCTCGGTCCCGTCGACGGCGCGCTCGGACCGCGCGGGATCGCGGCGCTCGTGCGCTTCCAGGTCTGGGCGGGCCTTGCGGCCGACGGGGTCGCCGGACCGGCGACGCTCGCCCGCCTGAGGCGGCGCGCGCCCACTTCGATCCTGCGCTTCGCGCGGCCGATCGCGGCGCCGATCGGCGACGGCTTCGGCCCGCGCGGCACCGGCTTCCACCCGGGGCTCGACTTCCCGGCGCCCTCCGGCACGTCGGTCTACGCGGCGGGGCGGGGATGCGTCAGCGTCGCCGGCTACGACACCGGCGGCTACGGCAACCTCGTCGTCGTCGCGCACCGGTTGGGGATGACGAGCTGGTACGCCCACCTCTCATCGATCGCGGTGCGCACCGGGACCTGCGTCGTCGCCGGCACGCGCATCGGCCGCGTCGGGGCGACGGGCTATGCCACCGGTCCGCACCTGCACTTCGAGCTGCGCCTGCGCGGCGCGGCGGTCGACCCGCTCAGCGGGCTGTGACGGCCGGGCCCGGGCGGTGGCCGAGCACCTGGTAGATCGAGGTGAAGCCGGTGACGAAGCCGTTGCGGGCGGCGCGGAGGTAGAGCCGCCAGACGCGCACGCGCTCCTCGCCCCCGAGGCGGATCGCCTCCTCGAGGTTCGAGTCGAAGTTGCGCGCCCAGTGCGACAGCGTCTCGGCGTAGTCGAGCCGGAAGCCCTCGACGGTGTCGGTCTCGAAGCCCGCCCGCTCGAGCGCGAGCTGCACGCGCGAGAGGTGCAGCGGCGCCGCGTCGGGGAAGACGTAGCGCTCCGAGAAGGGCCCCGCCTCCGCCTCGCCGTGGCGCAGCCGCGCGATGCCGTGATTGAGCAGGCGCCCGCCGGGGCGCAGCAGCTCGTGCAGGCGCTGCGCGTAGGTGTCGATCGAGACGGCGCCGACGTGCTCGACCATGCCGATCGAGGCGATCGCGTCGAAGGGCTCCTCCTGCAGCGCACGCCAGTCCATCACGCGGATGTCGACCTTGTCCCCGACTCCGGCCTCCTCCGCGCGCCGGCGGGCGAGCTCGGCCTGCGGCGGCGAGAGCGTGATGCCGGTGACGTGCACGCCGTAGCGCGTCGCCGCATGGATGGCGAACGCGCCCCAGCCGCAGCCGACGTCGAGGACCCGCTCGCCCTCCTTGAGCGCGAGCTTGGTGCACACGAGGTCGCGCTTGACGTCCTGGGCCTCCTCGAGTGTGGTCGCGCCGCGCGAGAAGATGGCGCACGAGTAGGTCATCGAGGCGTCGAGGAAGAGCGCGAAGTACTCGTTGGAGACGTCGTAGTGGTGGCGCACCGAGCGGGCGTCGCGCGAGATCGAGTGCCGGCGGCCCTGGGGCTTGAGCTCGGCCGCGGGCGGGGCGGGCAGCGCCGCGAGCCCGTGCGCGCGCAGCGCCGCGGCGACCAGCCGGCGCTTCGCCGCGCCGTCGAGCGACGGCGGCGTCCAGCCGCCCAGCAGCGCGATCACCCGGTCGATGTCGTCGACCTCGAGCTCGCCGCTGACGTAGGCGCGGCCGAGGCCGAGCTGGCCCGGTGCGCGCATCGCGTGCCCGATCGCCGCCGGCGAGCGCACGGTGAAGGTCGGGCCGCCGTCGCGGGTGGCCGGCGTGCTGGTGCCGTCCCACCAGGCGATCGCGAAGGGGCGGTCGGGGAGGGCGCGTTCGATCTCGCGCCGCAGGGCGCTCGGGTCAGCGAAGGCCATCGGCGCTCAGCTCGTCCGCTTGGCGTCGACGCGCTTCGGGTCGATCCGGACCACGTCCCAGGCCAGCCCGAGCCGCTCGAGGCCCGTGATCACCCACGCGGAGACGTCGATCTCGCCACGCTGGAGCCCGTGCCGCGCGGAGGTCGGGAAGGCGTGGTGCGCGTTGTGCCAGGCCTCGCCGAACGACAGGGGTGCCAGCCAGGCGAGGTTGCGCGACTCGTCCGTGGTCTCGAACGGGCGGCGCCCGAAGTAGTGGCACAGCGAGTTGATCGAGTAGGTCACGTGATGGAGGATCAGCATCCGCACGAGCCCGCCCCAGAGCATCCCGGTGACCCCCGCGAACAGCGAGCCGCCGATCGCCAGCCCGAGCAGGAACGGGATGGCGAAGCTGGCGAGCACCCACACGAAGAACGTGCGGCTGACCCACGAGACGACCGGATCCTTGAGCAGGTCGGGCGCGTAGCGGGCCTTGCGGCCGCGCTGGGTGTGGATGAACAGCCAGCCGACGTGTGCGTGCAGCAACCCGCGCACCGCGCCGCTGACTCCATGGCCGTGCTCGACGTGCGGGGAATGCGGGTCGCCGAACCGGTCGGAGAAGGCGTGGTGCTTGCGGTGGTCGGCGACCCAGGAGATGACCGGGCCCTCGATCGCCATCGAGCCGAGGATCGCGAGCACGCCGCGGGTGCGCGGGCCCGTCTTGAACGAGCGGTGCGTGAACAGCCGGTGGAAGCCGACGGTCACCCCGAGGCCCGTCGCGACATACATGATCGCGAGCACGATGAGGTCGCTGACGCCGAGCGCCTCGCCCCACAGCTGCCAGCCGGCCAGCCCGAGGCCGATGACGGGCAGCGCGGTGATCAGTCCGGTCAGGAAGCGGTCGAGCGTCTCGTGCGTCGCGGGCTCGACGTCGTCGGTCGACGGACGGTGGTGAGTAGGGGCGCTGGTTGGAAGGTTCCCGGCGGTCACGGCGGGAAACCGTAGCGGGCCGAGCCGACGCACGTTGCAGCGACGCGCTCACATGGGAAGCTTCAGCTCATGCGAGGCGGCATTGATCTCGGAGGAACGAAGATTCAGGCGGTCGTCGTCGACGACGACGGCACCGTGCGCGGGCAGTCGCGCCATGAGACCCCGTTGCACGGCGGACCGCCCGGCATCGCCGCGGAGCTGGTGGTCGCGCTGACCGAGGCGGCGGCCGAGGCGGCCCTCGAGCCGCGCGAGCTCGAGGCCGTCGGCGTCGGCTCTCCCGGCAAGGTCGACGACGCCGCCGGCACGGTGTCGGGCGCGCGCAACCTCGCCGGCTGGGAGGGCAGCTTCGACCTGCGCGGCGTACTCGTCGAGGCCCTCGGGACGCCGATCGTCGCACTCGGCAACGACGTCGACGCGGGCACGCTGGCCGAGTTCGAGCTGGGAGCCGGCAAGCCCTACCGCGACATGCTCGGCGTCTTCTGGGGCACGGGCGTCGGCGGCGGCATCGTGCTCGACGGGGAGATGTGGCGCGGCCGCGGCGCCGCGGGCGAGATCGGCCACGTCGTCGTCAAGCAGAACGGCGCGCTGTGCGGGTGCGGGCGCCATGGCTGCATGGAGGCCTATGCGGGCCGCGGGCAGATGGAGGTCAAGGCGCGCGCTGAGGTCGACGGTGGCGAGCACACGGTGCTCTTCGACCTGATGCGCGAGCGCGGGCGCACGCGGCTGACCTCTGGCATCTGGCGCAAGGCGCTGCGCCTCGAGGACGAGCTCGCCATCCGCATCGTCGACCGCGCGGTCGCGGCGCTCGGCGCGGGCATCGGCTCGGCGGTCAACCTGCTCGACGTCGAGGCGGTGATCATCGGCGGCGGGCTCGGCGACAAGCTCGGCGAGCCGTACGTGCAGCGCATCCGCGAGGCGATGCAGCCGCACCTGTTCCGCGATGAGCAGCCCCCGGCGATCCTCGGCGCGACGCTCGGCGACCTCGGCGGCGCCACCGGCGCCGCCCTGCTCGCACGCGACGCGGCTACCAGTGCACGCCGCGCATGAGGTAGGCGAGTGCGGTCGCCTCGCCCGAGGCCTTCTCCGACGGGTCCTTCTTGCCGCTCGCGGCGGCTGACTCCGGGAAGACCTTGTAGGCCATGTGCAGGATCTGGTCGACCGCCTTCGGCGCGATCGCGTAGAGCACCTCGCCGAAGGTGCCCAGCCGCGTGTTGATCGTCTTGGGCTTGGCGCGGATCGCCTCGCAGACGATGTCCGCCGCCTCGTCGGGGGTGATCGTCGGGAACGAGTCGTACATCTTCGTCGGGCTGATCATCGGCGTCCTGACCAGCGGCATGTGGATCGTCGTGAACGTCACGTTGTCGCCGATCGTCTCCGAGCTGACGACGCGCGTGAACGCGTCCAGCGCAGCCTTGGAGGCGACGTAGGCCGAGAAGCGGGGCGGGTTGGTCTGGGCGCCGATCGAGGAGACGTTGACGATGTGGCCGAACTTGCGCTCGGTCATGTGCGGCAGCACGCCCAGGATCATCTTCACCGCGCCGAGGTAGTTCAGGCGGATCGTGCGCTCGTAGTCGTGGAAGCGGTCGTAGGAGAGCTTCACGCCGCGCCGGATCGAGCGCCCGGCGCTGTTGATCAGCATGTCGACGGCGGCATGCTCGGAGAAGATCTTCTCCACGCAGACCTCGATCGCGTCCATGTCGGAGAGGTCGCACGAGTAGGCGTACGCGGTGCCGCCCCTGGCCTCGATCTCACCCTTGACCTCGTCGAGCTTCTCCTGCGTGCGCGCGACGAGGATCGGGATGCCGCCGGCTGCGGCGATCTTGTGCGCCGCGGCGGCGCCGATCCCGCTCGAACCGCCGGTGATGATCACCGTCCGGCCGTTGATCGCGCCCTCGAAGGAGCGGTCCTTGTAGAGGTCGGGATCGAGATGGCGCTCCCAGTAGTCCCAGAGCCGGTCGGCATAGGACTCGAGCGGCGGGATCTCGATGCCCGAGCCGGCGAGCGCCCGCTTGGTGTCGCGCGAGTCGAACTGCGGCACGAGGCCGACGTGCTCCATCACGTCGGCGGGGATGCCGAGATCCGCGAGGAAGTTGTTGCGGATGCCCTGCAGCGCCGGGATGTGCATCGCGTAGCGCACGACGCCCTTCGGCATCATGTCGGTCATCTTCTTGTCGATCCGCATGACCGCGTGCGGCGCGTGCGCGGAGCCGGCGAAGAGGTTGAGCACGTCGCCGGACTTCTGCGGCTTCGGGTTGACCAGGTGGAAGGCCTGCTCGTCGAGGCCGTCCTCGTGGGCGATGTGGTCGATCGCGGCGGCGACGTAGTCGACCGGGACGATGTTGGTCTTGCCCCACTCGATCGAGATCAGCGGGAACCACTGGGGCAGGGCATAGCGGATCTTCTGGACGGCCTTGAAGAAGTAGTAGGGCCCGTCGATCTTGTCCATCTCGCCGGTCTTGGAGTTGCCGACGACGATCGCCGGGCGGTAGATCCGCCAGGGCACCCCGAGGTGGTTGCGGACGAGCTTCTCGGCCTCGAACTTCGTGCGGTGGTACGAGTGCGGCAGCTCCTGGCCCTCGTCGAACATGTCCTCGGTGAAGTGGCCGTCGTAGGTGCCGGCCACGGCGATCGAGGACGCGTAGTGGAAGTGCCCGGGCCTGATGTCGTTGGCGAGGTCGATCGTATTCTGCGTCCCGCCGACGTTGGACTCCTCGTTGCGCTCGTCGTCGGCCGTCATGTCGTAGAGGGCGGCGAGGTGGAAGAAGTGCTCGACGTCGCCGCGGAGCTGGTCCCGGGTGGCCTCGTCGACGCCGAGCATGGGCTGCGAGAGATCGCCGAGGACCGGCTTGACGCGCGTCTGCGCGCCGGCGCCCCAGCGCTCGATGAGCTCGTTCAGGCGGTCGAGCGAGCTCTCGCGCACGAGCACGTGGATGTCGCCCTCGCGCTCGAGCAGCCGCTCGACGAGGTGGCGCCCGATGAACCCGGTCGCGCCGGTGACGAAGTAGCTCAACGCATCTCTCCTGGTGCCGTGACCCGTGGCCGGCAACCCTACCTGTCCGCGACGCCCCGTCCGCCACGTCCCTCACCGGCCGCGAAGCGGGCTGCGCCGCGGGTCGCGGCGGCGATGCGCTCGCGGCCGAGCCGCGCCTCGAGCGCGAGCCCGTCCGCGAGCTCGAGGCCATGGGCGGCGAGCGCCGCCTCGCGGTCGGAGAGCATCGTCTCCTGCGGGAAGGCCGCGAGCGCTTCGGCCAGGGCGAGCGCGCGCTCGAGGGCCGCGCCGGGCGCGACGACCTCGGTCACGAGGCCGATCGTTTGCGCCTCCTCGGCGCCGACCATGCGGCCCGTCAGGATCAGGTCGAGCGCGCGGCCGAGCCCGACGATCCGCGGCAGCCGCTGGGTGCCGCCGTCGATCAGCGGCACGCCCCAGCGCCGCTCCGCGCAGCCGAAATGGGCGGTCGCCGAGGCGATCCGCAGGTCGCACCACAGCGCCAGTTCGAGGCCGCCGGCCAGACACCAGCCCTCGACGGCCGCGATCGCCGGCTTGGCACCGGTCCGGCGCGTGAAGCCCAGCGGGCCGCCGGGCGCGTCGGGGTCCAGCGTGCCGATCGCCTTCAGGTCGGCCCCGGCGCAGAACGCCTCGCCGCCGGCGCCGGTGAGGACGAGCACGCGCGCGTTCGCGTCGGCCTCGAAGGCGTCGAGGCGCTCGGCGAGCGCCTCCGCGGTGGCGCCGTCGACGGCGTTGCGCCGCTCCGGGCGGTCGATCGTGAGCAGGGCGGCGGCGCCCCGGCGCTCGTAGCGGACCATGCGGGGCACCCTAGACACGACGGCCCCGGGGGAGAGCCGGGGCCGTCGCAGGGTTGCGAGATGAGGAGGAGGGTTTCTCGCTCCTGCAAGCTTGATGGACGCCGGGCGGGCAGGTGTGAAGAAGCGGCTACCAGCCGCCGCGCAGGTCCGCGCGGGCGGCGCGGGCCTTGGCCGCCGCCTTGCGCCGGTCCTTGCGCTTGTCCAGCCGCCACATGATCAACGACAGGATCAGGATCAGCAGCGGGAACCCGGCGATGATGATGAAGCCGGCGTCCGTGATCACCTTGTCGTCGGTCTCGCCCCACCAGCCCTCGCCGCCGTCGTGCGCGAGCGCGACGGGCGCGGAGAGGAGGAAGGCGATCAGCGTGAAGGCGGCGGTGCGGACGGCGCGGCTGGTCATCGCTTCGGGAGGATAGTGGCTCGCTCAGCGCTTGGCAGGTGGCGCTGGGCGCGTTTGCGGTCACAGGGAACGGAAACGCCCGGCGCTGCCGCCGCCGCCTGCGCACCGGCTCACAGCCGGACGACGCAGCCCGAGCCGCGCAGGCGTTCGAGCAGCCCCGGCGGCGGCGCGTAGCCCGTCCAGCGGAGGTCGAGCTTCTCGAGGGCCGTCAGCTCGCCGAGCCCGTCGGGCAGCCGCTCGAGCGGGTTGGCGCGCAGGTCGAGCACCCGTAGCCGCCGCAGCGCGGCGAAGGACTCCGGGAGCGTCGTCAGGCGGTTGCCGCGCAGGTCGAGGTGGCGCAGGTCGCGGAGCGCGCCCAGCTCCGCCGGGACCGCCTCGAGCCGGTTTCCGCGCAGATGCAGCTCGCGCAGCGCGCGCAGCCGGCCGAGCTCGCGCGGCAGCTCGCTCAGCGCGTTGTCGGCCAGCTTGAGCTCGATCAGGGCCGCGAGGTCGCCCAACTGCGGCGGCACCGCCGCGAGCCGGTTCTCCTGCAGGGTCAGCAGCGTCAGGCGCTCGAGCCCGCCGAGCGCCGCGGGCACGCAGGTCAGCGCATTGTCGTGCAGGTAGAGCACGTCGAGCGCGCGCAGCGCCCCGAGCGAGGCCGGAACGGACGCCAGCCGGTTGTGGCCGAGGTCGAGGATCCGCAGCCGCGGCAGCCGCTCCGGGAGGTCGGCGGGGACCGCGGTCAGCCCACGCTCGGGGACATAGAGCTCCTCGAGCTCCGGATCGGTTCCGAACGCGGTCATGCCGCCTATCCTCGATGACGTGGCCGTCGTCATCGCATCCGACCTCGCCAAGGACATGGCGGGGACGCCGCTCATGCGCGGCGTCTCGTTCCGCCTCGAGCGGCGCGAGCGCATGACCCTGTCCGGCCGCAACGGCGCGGGCAAGACGACGCTGCTGCGGATGCTCGCGGGGGAGACGTCGATCGACGGCGGCGAGCTGTCGTTCGCCAAGGACGTGCGCATCGCGCTGCACGACCAGCGCCCCCCGCGCGACCGCGAGCTGACGCTGCGCGACTACGTGCTCTCTGGCTGCCGGGAGCTGCTCGCGCTGGAGGCGCGCCTCGCCGAGCTGGAGCAGAAGATGGCCGAGGGCCACGTCAGCGACGCGACGCTCAACGCCTACGCGAGCGCGCAGGCGCGCCTCGAGCACGCCGGCGGCTACACGTGGCGCGAGTCGGTCAACGCCACGCTGCACGGACTCGGCTTCCGCGACGAGCACCTCGACCGGATGCTCAGCACGTTCTCGGGCGGCGAGCTGACGCGCGCATCGCTCGCGCGCGCGCTCGCGGGCGATCCAGACCTGCTGCTGCTCGACGAGCCGACCAACCACCTCGACATCGAGGCGCTCGAGTGGCTGGAGACGCACCTGCAGACGCTCGACGCCGCCGTCGTGCTCGTCGCCCACGATCGCTGGTTCCTCGAAGCGGTCGGCACGTCCGTGCTCGAGCTCGAGGCCGGCCGCAGCCGCTTCTTCAAGGGCACCTGGCACGCGTGGCGCAAGGAGAAGGCGGCGCGCGAGCTTGCGCTCGGCCGCGCGATCGAGAAGCAGGAGGCCGAGATCGAGCGGCTCGAGCGCTTCGTCACCCGCTTCCGTGCCGGGACCCGGGCGCGCCAGGCGCAGGCGCGCCAGAAGCGGCTCGACAAGATCGACCGCGTCACGCTCGACCCGCGCGACGGCAAGTCGCTCGGCTTCGGCTTCAAGGCCCCGGAGCGTTCGGGCCGGATCGTCTACGAGATCGAGCACGGACGCCTCGTGATCGGCGACCGCGTGCTGCTCGACGACTTCGAGCTGTGGCTCGAGCGCGGCGAGCACGTCTCGCTCGTCGGCCCCAACGGGACCGGCAAGACGACGCTGATCCACGCCCTCGCGGGCGATCGCACGCTCGATGCGGGCAAGCTGCGGACCGGCCACAACGTGAAGCTCGGCCTGCTGACCCAGCACGCCGAGGAACTTGGCTCGACCGGCACGGTGATCGAGGCCTGCCAGCGGGCGACAGGCCTGAAGCCCAACGAGGCGCGCTCGCTCCTCGGCCGCTTCCTGTTCTCGGGCGAGGCGGCCGAGAAGCCGCTCGACGGACTCTCCGGCGGCGAGCGCCGGCGGTTGTCGCTGGCGATCCTCGTGCAGTCGGGCGCCAACGTGCTGATCCTCGACGAGCCGACGAACCACCTCGACCTCGAGAGCCGCGAGGCACTCGAGGCTGCGCTGCAACTCTACGAGGGATCGCTGCTGCTGATCTCCCACGACCGTGCGCTGCTCGACGCCGTCGGGTCGCGCACGATCGCGGTCGAGGACGGGTCGCTGCGCTCCTACGACGGCGGCTGGCCCGAGTACGTGCGCGTGCGCGAGGAGCGCGCGGAGCTCGAGCGGGCGGCCAAGCGCGCCAAGCCGGCTCCGCAGCGCAACGGGAACGGCAACGGCAACGCCCGCCGCGCCACCCCGGATCCCGCGCCTGCGACGCCGCCGCGCAACGCCAAGGAGGCCAAGCAGCTCGAGGCGGAGATCGAGCGCGCCGAGGCCACGCTGCGCTCGCTCGAGGACGAGCTGGCCGACCCTTCGTCCTGGAACGATCCCCGGTCGGCGCAGACGAGCACGCGTCGCCACGCCGAGGCCAAGCGCGAGCTCGAAGCGCTCTACGCGCGCTGGGAAGCCGTCGCGGGCTGAGCGCTTTGCTTTTCCTGAGCGTCGCCCCATACGATCCCTGCGGGGCCGTCGGGCGGCCGCCGGCGGGAAGCGACGCGGACGGCCTCCGCGAAGTCGGTCGGCCGGAAGCCGGTCTCGACCCAGGACGCTGCAGCGGACGCGGCTGCCGCTGATCGACTCGGGGTCTGGCGTCGGGGTCGCGCTCGACCGCCACGGCGAGGCAACGGTCGCGTGGGTCGGGCCGTCGCGCCACGGCACCAGCCCGGTCCTGGTCTCCCACGGTCCCGTGACCGCGCGCGTCGGGGCGCCGCAGGCGATCCCGGCGCTCGCCGAGGGGGCCGGCCCCCGGCTCGCGGTGGCGGCGAACGGGCGCACGCTGCTCGCGATCGGGGGTATCGCGCGCCTCACGATCGCGGAGCGCGCGCCGGGCGCGCCGGCCTTCGCGCGCGTGCAGCGGATCGCCGCGATCGGCCTCGCCGACACCGGACCGCCGGCCGTCGGCGACGATGGCGCGGCGATCGTCACCTACCGCGCGTGTTGCGACGACGCCGCGCCGCTCTACGCGACGGTGCGCAGTGCCGCCGGGGCGACGTTCGCCGCGCCGCGCCGGCTCGGAGGACACGCGGCCTACCACGGCGCTGACCTCACCCTCACCGACGACGAACCACCCGTCCGCGACGACGACACCGCTCGGCATCCGGTGCTGGTCGGCGACGGCCGCGCGGCCGTCGCCTTCGTCGCCACCGCGCGCGACGGGCGGCCGGTCGCGCGGCTCGCGACCCGGCACGGTCACCACCGGGCTGGGTCGCGCGCGGGGCTATGGCAGCCCGGTCCTGGGCGCCGAGGGCGCCGTCCCGTTCGCGACCGCCGATGGCAGCGTCGGGCTGGCGTGGACCGAGGACTTCGCCCGCGGCGGCGCGGACGATCGCGCGCGCGGCCGCGCCCTCAGCCGCGCGCTGCCCGGCGGGCGCTGGACGCGGCTCGTCGTTCCCCCGGGCCGCGGCGGATTCGGCACGCCCTCGGGCCGACGGGTGCAGCTGCTCGCGCGGGCGAGCATGCCGTCCGGGAGCACGGCGACCAGCGCAACCGCGTCGACGGTCGTCGTCCGTCGCCCGCCTCCCGTGGTCCGCCACCTCAGCGCGCATCGCGTCGGGGCGCGCATCGTCGTGTCCTGGCGCACCGACGTCCCTGTGCGGCGGGCCATGTTCTTCGCGCTCGCGAGCCGTACGCGCAAGCCGGCGTCCGCCGTCGCGGGACTCGGCGTCCCAGGCGCCGGCGGCACCCGGTTCCGCGTCGTTCTAGGCCCGGACCAGCGCTTGCCGTTCTTCCGCGGACGCGCGCACTGGGTGCGGTTGTACACGCTGGCGCCGGACCGGCTGAGCACCGGCCACCCGCGTCTGGTGCCGATCCGCTGACCCACGCCTCAGCGGTCACCGCCGCGCAACAACCGGCGACCCGCGCGGGAGTAGACCCCAGCGGGCCATGCGCAGACTCACGATCCCCATCGCGGCCGCGCTCCTCGCGGCGGCCGCCACCGCCACCGCCGGCCTGGCGACCTCGGGCCACGGCTTCCACGCACAGCATCGCTCGAGCTCGTATGCCATCGGGCTCTGGGGCGACCTCCCCTACGCCAACGGCAACAGCGACACCACCTACGTCCAGAAGACGACGGGTGTGCCGAACCTGATCGCCGACATGAACCGGCAGAAGCTGGCCTTCTCCGCCCACGACGGCGACCTCAAGGACGGCAGCTCGACCTGCTCGGACGACAAGTACTACGACTTCAAGGCGAGCCTGAACACGCTCGACGCGCCGGCGATCTACACCCCGGGCGACAACGACTGGACCGACTGCGATCGCGCCTCGGCCGGTGGCTACAACGCCAACGAGCGGCTCGCCTTCGAGCGCAAGGTCTTCTTCTCCACGCCGGACTCGCTCGGCCAGCACCCGGCTCGGCTCGAGGTGCAGCATGCGCCCTACGTCGAGAACCGGCGCTGGAGCTACGGCCACGTGACCTACGCGACGGTCAACGTGCAGGGGTCGTGCAACAACCTCTGCGGCGACGCACCCGATCCGTCCGAGTACGCCGCACGCAACGCGGCGGACATCGACTGGCTGCACGGCACCTTCGACGAGGCGCGCAAGCAGCACTCCGCCGCGGTGATGATCATCTGGCAGGCCGACCCGGGCTGGGACGCGAGCGACGGCACGCGCGCGCCGGTACGCGATCCCAAGACGCTGTCCGAGAGCGACGGGGAGCCCGATGGCTACCAGCCGATCCTCAGCGCGCTGCGCGACGAGACGATCGCGTTCCGCAAGCCGGTCGACCTCGTCCACGGCGACTCGCACTACTTCCGCATCGACAAGCCCTTCCTGGACGCGAAGGGGCAGCGCCTGGAGAACTTCACGCGCGTGGAGACCTTCGGCGACCACCAGGAGAACGGCGACAACGACGTCCACTGGCTCAAGGTCACGGTCGATCCCTCGAGCCGCGAGGTGTTCTCCTACCAGCCGCAGATGGTGCCGGCCAACCGCACCGCGGTCCCGGCCCCGTAGACGCCGCCCGCAGCGGGTCGCCGGGACTCAGTGCCCGGCGGCCTGCTTGAGGGCGATGCCCTCGAGCACGTTCGCGACCGTCTCGCACGCGTCGACCGCGGCCTCGAGGGTGTCGTAGATCGCCTTCCAGCGGATCACGACCATGGGATCGATGCCCTGGGCGAAGAGCGTCGCGACCGCGCCGCGGACGATCCGGTCGGCCTGGTTCTCGAGCCGGTGGATCTCGACCAGGCGACCGCTGAGGTCGTTGCCCTCGCTGAGGTCGCGAAGGGCGGCGAGGACCTCGCGGGCGGCGAGCACGAGCACCTCGGCCATCTCCAGCGACTGCACCGTCGTCGCCTCGACGCCGTAGAGCCCGAGCTGGTCGGCCGCCTCCTCGGCGAAGTCGACGACGTCGTCGAGCGCCCCCGTGAGCGCGTGGACGTCAGTGGCCTCGAGCGCGCAGGCACGCGCCCCGTGGTCGGCCAGGCGCAGGAGCATCTCGTGTGCGAGGCGGTCTCCCTCGTGCTCGCGGTCGCGGATCGCGGTGGCGAGCTCCGCCTGCTCCGGGAACCCCGCCAGCAGGTCGCGCAGCAGCACGCAGGCACGGGCGTTGTTGTCGCCCGCCGCCTCGAAGAGCGCGAGCATCTCGCGGTCCGGCTTGGGCCGGGTGCTGGGCCTCACCCCACCGACGGTAACCCCGCGGCGGCGGCAGGGCGACCTGTTCACAACCGCTTCACAGCGAGTTCACCGCGCGGTAACCGCGGCCCGGCAGGGCCGAGGCATCGTGAACGGCGATGCAGATGATCACCACCGGGGAGACCATCAGGGCCGGAGCGCTCGAGATCCGGCCATCGGAATACCTCGCCGTCGCCGGCGGGCGCACGCTCGCCCTGTCGGTGCGCGAGCTCGAGCTGCTCGCGGCGCTGGCACGTCGCCCCGATCGCATCATCTCGCGTGAGGAGCTCTACGAGACCGTCTGGGGAACGCCCATGCGCAGCTCGGATCGCTCGGTGGACGTGTACGTCCACAAGCTGCGGACCAAGCTCGGCACGGTGCTGCCGGACTCGCGGTTCATCCACACCCATTTCGGGTTCGGCTACCGGTTCGCACCGGAGTCTTCACACCCTTTTCACAGCACGGCGACGAGTCGGTAACAGGCTGGCGGTCATGCGTTGCCAGCCTCACCGTCGCTCCCATTCAACGAAGCACATGAAGGAAGGGTCGATGAGAACCAATCGCCTCCTGACCGCGCTGGCCGCCTCGGCCGCGCTGGTCGTCGGAGCGGCTGCGTGCGGCAGCAGCAGCACGAGCAACAGCTCCTCCTCCGGCAGCTCGTCCTCGGGCTCCAACTCCGCGAAGGTCAGCGGCACCGTCAACGGCGCCGGCTCGACGTTCGCCGCCCCGGTCTACCAGCAGTTCGGCTCCCAGCTGAAGGGCCAGGGGGTCACCGTCAACTTCCAGCCGGTCGGCTCGGGCGCCGGCGTCGCCGCGCTCGCCCAGGGCACCGCGCAGTTCGCGGGCTCCGATCCGGCGCTCGCCCCGGCCGACAAGGCCACGCTCAAGAAGGGCAGCCCGGTCCAGATCCCGGTCTTCTTCGGCGCGATCACGGCGTCCTACAACGTCAGCGGCCTGAAGTCGGGCCTCAAGCTCGACGGCCCGACGCTGGCCAACATCTTCCTCGGCAAGATCACCACGTGGAACGATCCGGCGATCGCCAAGCTCAACGCCGGCGTGAAGCTCCCCGGGGCCAAGATCACCGTGGTCCATCGCTCCGATGACTCCGGCACGACGAAGGGCTTCACGACGTTCCTGTCGGCCTACAGCCCGACGTGGAAGAGCTCCGTCGGCGCCGACAAGACCGTCAAGTGGCCGACCGGCACCGGCGCGAAGGGCAACGACGGCGTCGCCGCGGCGATCAAGCAGACCGACAACTCGATCGGCTACGTCGAGCAGGCCTACGCGCTCGCCAACGGCTTCACCTACGCATCGGTCAAGAACAGGTCGGGCGCCTTCATCGCCCCGACGCTCGCGTCGACGTCGGCGGCGGGCGACGGCCTGACGATCCCGTCGGACCTCGGCGTCTCGACGATCGACGCGCCGGGCAAGACGGCATACCCGATCGCCTCGCAGACGTTCATCGACACCTACAAGGACCCCTGCAAGGCCCTCGGCATGAAGCAGGGCGACGCCAAGGCGATGGGCGCGTTCATCAAGTACGTGCTCGGCGACGGACAGACTCAGCTCGCGCAGCTCAAGTACGCGAAGCTGCCCAGCGCGCTGCTCTCGAAGTCCCAGCAGGCCGCGAGCTCGCTCACCTGCAACGGAAGCTCGCTGGGGGCCTGATCGCAGCATGGCCGTAGAGGCCCCACCCAGCTCGATCGCCCGCAGCGGCCGCTCCGTCCTGGAGCGGCCGCTGCGGGCACGGCTGCCCGACCGCGCGCTGCGCTGGATCCTGACCGCCCTGGCGGCCGGGATCCTCGTCCTGATCGCCTTCTTCTTCGTCCGGCTGATCATCGAGGCCGACCCCGCGCTGTCGAAGTTCGGTGTCCTGCACTTCGCGCTCGATAACAACTGGGACGTCTCGCGCGCGATCTACGGCGCGCTCCCGCTCGTCGTCGGCACGCTGATCACCTCGGTGATCGCGCTGATCATCGGCGTCCCGGTCGCGGTCGCCACCGCCGTCTACCTCACCGAGCTCAGCCCGCGCCGGATGCGCGGCCCGCTCACGGTGCTCGTCGAGCTGCTGGCCGCCGTGCCCTCGGTCGTCTACGGGCTCTGGGGCGTGTTCGTCCTGATCCCGCGCCTGAAGCCGGCCGAGGAGTGGTTCGGCCGCACGTTCGACTTCATCCCGTTCGTCGGCGCCGACGTCGCCGGCCCCAACTACTTCATCGCGGGCCTGATCCTCGCGATCATGATCCTGCCGATCGTGTGCGCGATCAGCCGCGAGGTGCTCGCCACCGTCCCCGACGGCGACAAGGAAGCGGCGCTCGCCCTCGGCGCGACACGCTGGGAGATGATCCGGATCGCCGTGCTGCCCTACTCGCGCGCCGGCATCACGGGCGCGGCGATGCTCGGCCTCGGCCGCGCGATCGGCGAGACGATCGCCGTCACGCTGGTCATCGGCAACGCCCCGCAGATCGGGGGGACGATCTTCTCGCAGGGCTACACGCTGGCCGCCGTGATCGCCAACGAGTTCGGCGAGGCGGCGAACGACCCGCTGCACCGCGCCGCGCTGATCGCCGCCGGTCTCGTGCTCTTCGTGCTCACGCTGCTCGTCAACATCCTCGCCCGCGCCTTCGTGGTGCGCGGTCAGCGCAAGCGCGCGGGAGCGACCACATGAGCGCCGCGATCCTCGCCCCGATCTCCGCGCACCGCCGGCGCAAGGACAAGCTGGCCCGCGGCCTCCTGGCCACGGCCACGCTGATCGCGCTCGTCCCGCTCGTGCTGGTCGTCTACTACCTGCTCGAGCGCGGGCTCGGCGCGATCTCCTGGCACTTCTTCGCCTCCGACCCGACCGGCGCCTTCATCGGCGACCCGGGCGGGATCAAGTCGGCGATCCTCGGGACGATCGAGATGGTCGCGCTCGCGACGCTGATCTCGGTCCCGATCGGCATCGGCGTCGCGCTCTACCTCGTCGAGTACGGCCGCAAGAGCCGCTTCGCGAGCGTCGTGCGCTACTTCGTCGACGTGATGACGGGCGTGCCGTCGATCGTCTTCGGCCTGTTCGTCTACATCGTGCTCGTGATCGGCTTCGCCGGCCAGGGCTACGCGGCCTGGAAGGGCTCGATCGCGCTGTCGCTGCTGATGCTCCCGGTGGTCACGCGGTCCTCGGAGGTCGTGCTCCAGCTCGTCCCGGACTCGCTGCGCGAGGCCGCCCACGCGCTCGGCGCGCCGCGCTGGCGGATCGTGCTGCGCGTGGTGCTCCCGACCGCCGCGCCCGGTCTCGTCACCGGCTCGCTGCTCTCCGTGGCCCGTGCGGCGGGCGAGACCGCCCCGCTGCTGTTCACCGCCGCGATCGTCTTCGGCACGACGTTCGGCCTCGGCGGCCGCATGAACTCGATGCCGATCCAGATCTTCAACGACGTCGGGCA
>JAXDHR010000221.1:0-4584 GCA_034664425.1 Solirubrobacteraceae bacterium | reverse complement strand
TGGTTTCGAGCATCGCGGCGACGTCGGTGGCGGAGAACCCCAGCACGTCGCGAAGCACGAGCACGGCGCGCTGGCGGGGCGGGAGGCGATGAAGCGCGGTGAGGAACGCGAGCGTTACCGCCTCGCGAATCTCGTAGCGGGCCTCCGGACCGGCCGCGCTTTCGACGATGCCTTCGAGCAGCGCGTCGGGATAGGGCTCGAGCCACAGCACCTCGCCATAGCGGGTGGGCTCCGGTGAGGAAGATGGCACCCCGGCCGCTGTCGCGGGGCGTCTACCGCTATCGCGCAGCATGTTCAGACAGCGGTTGGTAGCGATCCGATACAGCCAGGAGCGCAGCGTCGAGCGCTCTTCGAATGAGTCCAATGCGCTCCACGCGGAGAGGAGCGTCTCCTGTACCGCGTCCTCGGCGTCCTGCACCTGCCCAAGGATCCGGTAGCAGTGCAGCTGCAGCTCGCGCCGGTAGGGGTCCGTGAGCGCGGCGAACGCCAGATGGTCGCCCGCACGGGCACGGATCAGAGCGCTGTCGTTCACGGGCCAAGTCTCCCCACGCAGCTCACACCCACTGCGACACCACCGCTGCTCGAAATTCGTCGGCGAGTTTCTCCCGCTGGCCGGGTCAGAACCCGCGACAGGCAGATTCGCGCTCTGATCGGAGGACCAATGCACCATCTGAGCCGAGCGCTCGCGACCGCTCGCATTGATGACCTACATCGCGATGCCGCCCAGAGGCACACGATCCGCCTCGCCCGTAGCGTCACGCACGAGCCACACATTGCGGCCGCAAGCCGCGTACGGATAGTGAGCGCACGGCGGTGGACGGGCCGTCGCGCCGGCCGTTCTCGCGCGACCGACTTCCGATGCATCAAGAGATGAGGAGTGAGAGGTCGTGAGCAGGCCGCTTGCACGGGTGTTCGCCTATTGGCGGACGGGGCTGTCGGGGCCGGTCATCGTTCTTCAAGCCGGGACCGCCGTCAACTACTTCGGCACTGGACTGATCCTTCCATTCGAGATCATCTACCTGCACGAGCTCCGCGGCTTCCCGACGGCGACTGCAGGGTTGGTGCTGGCGGCGGTCATGGGCACGGCGGCGGTGGTCACGCTCCCCGCGGGTGCGCTGCTCGATCGTTTTCGTGCGAAGCCGATCCTGATTACCGGCAATCTCGTGAGCTCGTTGGGCTACGGAGGTCTCGCATTCGTCGACCGTCCCTGGCAAGGCTTCGTCTGCTCGGCCGTCGGCGGCGCCGGTTTCGCAGTCGCGGGAACCGCGAATCAAGTTCTGAGTCTGACCCTGGTCACGCCGGAGCAGCGCGCCGCCTCGATCGCGCTCCGCCGAGTCGCGGGCAATTTCGGCATGGGAGCGGGGGCGACGGTCGCCGGCTTCATCGTCGCTTCCGCCGATCACCTTCTCACGTTCCAGGCGCTCTACCTTTTCGATGCAGCAACCTTCGCTGTCTTCGCGGTTGTTGTGCTCATGGGGATCCCGAATCCTCGCCTTGCGGATGCTGCGTCGGCGAGCGGCAGCGGAAGAGGGTTCCGAGCGGTTGCTCGAGATTGGGTCTTACTCGCCTTGATCGCCGCCAACGTCGTGCTTGTGATGGTCGGCGGCGCATTCTTTACCAATGTCCTCTCGCCGTTTGCGAAGGCGCACACGCCTGTCGGTCCGAGCGAGATTGGGGTCGTCTTCTTCATCAACACCTTCTTCATCGTCGTTGCGCAGGTTCCCGCCACACGGGTCGTCAAGCGCATGCGCCGCACACACGCCTTGGCCGTGACCAGCGCGCTGTTCGCAGTCGGCCTGCTCGCGGTCCTGCTCGCGACACTGACGCGCTCGACGCTCGCCGCTACCACCGTCTTGGCCGGGGTCGCGATCGTGATTGCGATCGGTGAGTGCGCGCAGTTCGTCGTGCTCGGCCCACTCGTCGCCGAGCTCGCACCACCGCGTCTGCTCGGCCGCTACATGTCGCTTTACGGTCTCAGCTTCACGGCAGGCGTGGCCCTCGGCCCAGCGGTCGGCGGCACGCTGCTCGCAACGTCTCCCGACGCCGTCTGGTGGGGCGGCGCCCTGACGCTAGCGCTGACCGCAGCCGGCTTGCTGCGACTCGGCCACCGGATCCCCGACCCGCTCTTGCAGACGAAATCCCAGCCGCTGCAAGCGGCACCGGAGCCGACCTGACCCGTCGACGGATGACGGGGAGCTTCGAACACCCGCCTCGTCGGCTTTGCCCGCTTTCTGCGCCAGTGAACTCCGTAATGCCCGAGCCAGCAAATCGAGGTCGATTCCTCTCGTTCGAGGTGGGTTGGCCGGCGGTTTGGAGCCCCCGACTGGCGCGAGGTGCGGGCGCGCGCATGGACGTGACGGCCGACGCGACGCACGTGGTTCCCCCCGACGGCAGGGCAGACGAACCTCCTCCCTGCCTCCTGCGCTCAGCAGGGACGAGAGTCCCGGGCCTTCCTTCGCGCGGAAAGTAGGACGCTCGCTTCCGTCCAGACGCTGTGGCCCGAGTGCCGGTCCGCCGCGTGTCCGCTCGAGACGACCAACGGAAGCGCCACTCCGACTGACGCGTGGCACCCGGTGCATAGGCACGACGTCGCCCGTCTGCGAGCTCGCCATCGGTGGGAGCTCAAGCACCGTCGCTGTCGCAACGAGGCAAAAGGAGCGGCCCCGCCACGTCGCTGACTCACCGGTCGCTCCAGGGCGAAATCAGAAGCCACGCAGGAGCGGGGCATGTGCGTCAGCCCCTCGCCCGGCGGGTGCTCAGTGAGGCGGACTGCGAGCGTCCGGCAGCGCCTACCACGACCGGTAGAAGAACGATCGGCACGGTGAGCAAGGCGCCACCAACAGGAGGGATGTCGTCGATCCCGCTCAGTGCGGGGTTGTCGTGCCAGAAGCACACCTCGTCGATCACCGCCGCCAGGGCGTACACGGCCAGCAACACCGCCACAGATTTGCACCCGGCATAGGCGCCCAGGGCTAACAGAGCCAACAGGGTCAACTCGAACGTCGCGGAGACGCCAGACCTAGAGCTGGGCGAGGCAACTCCGACGGTGGCGTACGACAACGCTGCGACCGGCACGGCCGGGAAGAGAGCGCGTCGTGTCACCTGGCGGATCGTGTCACCACCAGCGCTCTGCCGCTTCCGCTTTGAGGCTTGCTGTTTGAGTCGGGTCTGTCGGTGATGTCCGACGCCGGGGAGGTGGTCCCGACCGGGCGGCGAGCTGACTCGCTTTGAGGCTGTCGGCCGGTGGGCCTGACTTCCTTCTGTTGTGTCGCTCGTCGCCGGTCGGGGATGTCCGGCGTGACTTGATAGGAGCGTGGCAGCGCCCATAGCAAGCCGTGTCCGCCGGGTGTCCGCTTTCAGCCAGCTGAGAGGGGACGGGTCAATGATTGTGCTCGGGGCGGACACCCACAAGAGTTCGCACACGATCGCGGCGGTCGACGCCGGGACGGGCCAGGTGCTCGGCGAGAAGACGATCGCGGTCGGTGCTCGCGGGTTCGGTGCGCTGGTGTTGTGGGCGCGCGGCCTGGCCGGTGAGCGGGCGTGGGCGCTTGAGGACTGCCGGCATGTCTCGGGCGCGCTGGAGCGGTTCCTGCTCGCGCGCGGCGAACGGGTCGTTCGCGTCTCGACCAGGTTGATGGCGACGTCGCGGCGCTCGGCCCGCGAGCGGGGCAAGTCCGATCGCATCGACGCGCTGGCCGTCGCCCGGGCCGCGCTGGCCGAAGGCGTCGAGACGTTGCCGACGGCAGCGCTGGCCGGTCCCGAGCTCGACGTCCGGCTGCTGGTCGACCACCGCGAGCGTCTCGTCCGCCAGCGCGTCGGGCTGAACAACACGCTGCAGTGGAATCTGCATGACCTCTGGCCCGAACTCGCGCTGGCGGGCGGCGCGCTGTTCTCGCGCAAGTGGAGCAGCCAGATCGGCCGGCGCCTCGCCCGGGCCGAGCAGACGATGCGGGTCCGGATCGCCCGCGACGAACTGCGCCGGATGCGCGAACTAACGCAGGCGATCAACGCGCTCGAGGCCGAGATCGCAGAGCTTGTCGCCGAGGTCGCGCCGCAGCTGCTCACCGAGCCGGGGTTCGGGCCGCTGACCGCCGCCAAGCTCGTCGGCGAGAACGCCGGCGCTGGGCGCTTCGCCAGCGACGCCAAGCTCGCTCGAGCCGCCGGGCTGGCCCCGATCCCGGTCAGCTCCGGCCGCACCAACCGCCACCGGCTCGATCGCGACGGCAACCGCCAGGTCAACGCCGCCATCCACCGCGTCGCCGTCACCCGCGCGCGATGCCACCCCGAGACGCGCGACTACATCGCGCGCAAGACCGCCGAAGGCAAGACCCACCGCGAAGCCATCCGCTGCCTCAAGCGCCACCTCGCCCGCCGCATCTGGCACCTCCTCCAACCGCCCCACCCGCTCCCAGGAACACCGCCATCACCATCAATCTCTTGACATAGGAGCAGCAGAAGGAGGAAGCGGCGCGGAGGGCACGTGGCGGCCGCTCCTCCCAGGCGAACGCGGTAGCGCGCTGGCCGGGCAGGCGGCCCAGCATCGGCACGGCTCGGATCCATGCGACGCGAGAGCGCGGCGTGCGG
>JAXDHR010000220.1:0-13651 GCA_034664425.1 Solirubrobacteraceae bacterium | reverse complement strand
ATGCCGGCGGTGACGATCGCGCCCTTCGAGGCGCCCGATGCCGCGACGCCGAGAACGAGGCTGGCGGTCGAGAGGATGCCGTCGTTGGCGCCGAGCACGGCGGCGCGCAGCCAATTCGATCGATGACCGAGATGGCGAGGCCCCGGGACTGGCAAGTTCAACCGCATGCTCGGCAGCGCGCGGCGGGATCGGGTCGCGCGTCACCTCGAGCTCGAGCTCTGCCACGAAACCCTGGCGGGGGCTCCATCAAGCGACCCCTAGACCTGGCCGGCGAGGACGGCTCGCGAGCGCGCGCCGGCCGCGGCGCGGTGGTGGGAGGAGGGCTCATCGTTCGGGCTCCTTCAGAAGGATCAGGCGGTTCCCGCTCCGAGCCTAGTCTCGCTCAGGGTGCCGACATGCGGAAACGCACGGCCGTCACAGCGGAGACCACGGCGGCCGCGGCGGCCCGTAGTTCCCCGCAGCTCGCCTGCCACGCGGTACGGAGCCGGACGGCGGCGTCGCACGGATCGGCGGCGGTCGGTGCGGCGCGATGCTGACGGTATGCCCGTCTCCAGTGAACCCCTTCACGTCCTCGTGGCCGGCGGCGGCGTCGCCGGTTTAGAGGCGCTCCTCGCGCTGCGCGATCTCGCCGGAGACCGGGTCGAGCTCACGCTGCTCACACCCGAACAGGACTTCGTCTACCGGCCGATGGCGGTCGCCGCGCCGTTCGCGCGCGGCCGTGCGCGCCGGCACGTCCTCAGCGACATCGCGAGCCACCTCGGGGTGACGCTCGTGAAGGGGCGGCTTCGCGCCGTGGACGCCACCCAGCGCGTCGCGTGCACGGACGACGGCGACGAGCTCCACTACGACGCGCTGCTCGTCGCGGTGGGCGCCCGCAGCGAGCCGGCGCTGCGCACGCCGAACACGTGGACGCCTGAGTCCGACGCCGCGGTGTTCGGCGGCCTGCTCCGCGATCTCGAGGAGGGCCACTCCAAGCGGGTCGCCTTCATCGTCCCGCCCGGAGCGAGCTGGCCGCTGCCCGCCTACGAGCTCGCGCTGATGACCGCCTGGGACGCGCGCGACTCGGGCATGGATGACGTCGAGGTCACGGTGTACACGCCCGAGGCCGCCCCGCTGGAGATGTTCGGTACCAACGCGAGCGCCGCGCTGCGCGAGGATCTCGACGCGGCGGGCGTGCGCGTGGAGACCGGCACGTACGTCAGCGAGGAGGAGCGGACGCTTGTACTGGACCCCGGCCATCGGCGGCTCGAGGGCTCGCGTGCGGTCTCCCTGCCGATCGCAGCGGGCAGGGGCATCGCGGGCCTTGCCGCCGATCCGCGCGGATTCCTGCTCTGCGATCGCCACGGCCTGGTCGCGGGCACGGATTCGGTCTGGGCGGCGGGCGACGCGATCGCCTTCCCGGTCAAGCAGGGCGGACTGGCGGCGCAGGAAGCCGACGCCGCTGCGGAGTCGATCGCCGCCCTCGCCGGCGCCGACGTGCAGCCGCGCCCGTTTCACCCGGTGCTTCGCGGCGTCGTGCTGACCGACCGCGGACGGGCCTGGATCCGACGGGACCTGGAAACCGAGGACGACGGGGGCAGCGCCGAGCGTCACGCCCTGTGGTGGCCTCCGACGAAGATCGCCGGGCGCTACCTCGCGCCCTACCTGGCCGAGCGCGACGAGGGCGCGCACGAGGGAGACGCGCCTGTCGCGCCCGCCGGGCAGCCCGTCGACCTCGACCTCGAGCGCGAGCTGCCGGCCGCCGCGGACGCCCTGCGCATCTCGGCGCTGCGGGACGCGGCCAACACGGCCGGCTTCTCGCTGCGGCGGGCGGAGCAGGCCGGCGACCGCTCGGTCGGCGAACTGCAGCGCGAGATGGACCGGTTCACGAGCGACGAGCGCGACACCGAGGACGGACTGCGCCGGCAGGGCTATCTGCCGCAGGCCGCCGGCGGCGGACCGGCCAGGGCAAAGCGGTGAGCTCGGCAACGCGGGTCCCCGGCCCGCTGGAGAGCCAGCAGGTCGCGCAGATCCACGCGTACTGGCGAGCGGCGAACTACCTCTCGGTCGGGCAGATCTACCTGCTCGACAACGCGCTGCTGCGCGAGCCATTGCGGATCGAGCACGTCAAGCCGCGGCTTCTGGGTCACTGGGGGACGACGCCGGGGCTCAACTTCGTCTACGCGCACATGAACCGCGTCATCCGCGAGCGCGACCTGAACGCGATCACGGTCACCGGGCCGGGGCACGGCGGACCTGGCCTGGTCGCCAACACCTACCTCGAGGGGACCTACAGCGAGGTCTACCCGCACATCGGCCGCGACGCCGAGGGTCTGCAGCGCCTGTTCCGTCAGTTCTCGTTCCCCGGCGGGATTCCCAGCCATGTGGCGCCCGAGACCCCGGGCTCGATCAGCGAGGGCGGCGAGCTGGGATATGCGCTCGTGCACGCCTTCGGCGCGGCGTTCGACAACCCGGACCTGCTCGTGTGCTGCACCGTCGGTGACGGCGAGGCGGAGACGGGTCCGCTAGCGGCCAGCTGGCACTCGAACAAGTTCCTCGATCCCGCGCGTGACGGTGCGGTGCTCCCGATCTTGCACCTCAACGGCTACAAGATCGCCAATCCGACGGTGCTCGCGCGCATCCCGCGCGACGAACTCCGAGCGCTCCTGCGGGGCTACGGCTACGCCCCCTGCTTCGTGGAGGGCTCCGAGCCCGAGGCGATGCACCGGCGCATGGCCGCCGCCTTGGACGACGCCCTCGACGAGATCGCGGAGATCCAGCGCCGGGCGCGCGAGGACGGCGACCGCTCGCGGCCACGCTGGCCGATGATCGTGCTCGTCACCCCGAAGGGCTGGACCGGCCCGGCGGAGGTCGACGGGCTGCCCGCCGAGGGTTCCTTCCGTTCGCACCAGGTCCCGCTGGCGGGCCTCGCGCAGCGCCCCGACCACGTCGCTCAGCTCGAGGCCTGGCTGCGCTCCTACCGGCCCGAGGAGCTGTTCGATGCCAACGGCACGCTCCTGCCCGAGCTGGCGGCGCTGGCTCCGGAGGGGGAGCGGCGGATGGGCGCCAATCCGCACGCCAACGGCGGCCTACTCCTGCGCGACCTCGAGCTGCCCGACTTCCGCGACTACGCGGTCGACGTGCCCGAGCCGGCGCGCGTCGCGGGCGAGGCCACGCGGGTGCTCGGCGGGTTTCTGCGCGACGTGATGCTCCGCAACGCCGATCGCTTCCGGGTGATGGGCCCGGACGAGACCCGGTCGAACCGCCTCGACGCACTGTTCGAGGTCACCGACCGGGCCTGGAACGCGGAGACGCTGCCGACCGATGATCACCTTGCCCCCGACGGGCGGGTCATGGAGGTGCTGAGCGAGCACCTCTGCCAGGGCTGGCTCGAGGGCTACCTGCTTACGGGCCGGCACGGGCTCTTCAACTGCTACGAGGCGTTCATCCACATCGTCGACTCGATGTTCAACCAGCATGCGAAGTGGTTGAAGGTCACGCGCCGGATTCCGTGGCGGCGGCCGGTCGCCTCGCTGAACTACCTGCTGAGCTCTCACGTCTGGCGCCAGGATCACAACGGCCTCTCCCACCAGGACCCCGGGTTCATCGACCACGTGGTCAACAAGAAGGCCGAGATCGTGCGCGTCTATCTGCCGCCCGACGCGAACTGCCTGCTTTCCGTGGCCGATCACTGCCTGCGCAGCCGCGGCTACGTCAACGTCATCGTGGCCGGCAAGCAGCCGGCGCTGCAGTTCCTGACCATGGACGAGGCCGTCGCTCACTGCACGCGGGGCATCGGGATCTGGGAGTGGGCCGGCACGGATGAGGGCGGCGAGCCCGACGTCGTCCTGGCGTGTGCCGGCGACGTCCCCACGCTCGAGACGCTCGCGGCGGCCGCGCTCCTGCGCGAACACCTGCCCGAGCTACGCGTGCGGGTCATCAACGTCGTCGACCTGATGCGCCTGGAGCCCGAATCCGAGCATCCGCACGGGCTGCCCGACGCCGAGTTCGACGCGCTGTTCACCGCCTCCCAGCCGGTCATCTTCGCCTACCACGGCTACCCGTGGCTGATCCACCGCCTGACCTACCGGCGAACCAACCACGCGAACCTGCACGTCCGCGGCTACAAGGAGGAGGGGACGACGACCACCCCGTTCGACATGGTCATGCTCAACGATCTCGATCGCTTCCACCTGGTCATGGACGTCATCGATCGCGTCCCCGGGTTGGGGGAGCGGGCCGCCCAACTGCGTCAGCACATGACCGACGAGCGACTTCGCCACAGGGCCTACACGCGGACGCACGGGGACGACTCGCCCGACGTCCGCGACTGGGTGTGGCCGGGCGCCGCGCCGCCTCCGGAGGCGTCCACAGACGCGGCGCGCGGGTCGCGTGCCTAAGCCGCGGCCAGCACCGCCCGCACCTCGCGAGCCATCTCGAGATCCTCGCGAGCCCGGACCACGAGCGTGCGCACCGACGCTTCCGGCGCGCTCACCTCGGCGTCCGGGACGGCGGCACGATCCGCCTGCGGATCCACGGTGATGCCCAGGAACCCGAGGCCCTGTGCCGCGCCGGACCGGATCTCGCTCGCCCCCTCGCCCACGCCGCCCGTGAACACCACCGCGTCGAGGCCGCTCATCGCGGCGGCCATGGCGGCGATCGAGCTCCGCAGGCGGTGGAGGTAGACGTCGAGGGCGAGCACCGCCGCCGCGTCGGCCTCCGCCGCGCGGGCCAGGACCTCGCGCATGTCCGCCGTGCCGGCCAGCGCCTGCAGGCCGGCGCCGTGCTCCAGGACATCGGCGAGCTCGCGCACGCTGTGGCCGCCGTGCTCCAGGAGCCAGAGCAGCAGGCCCGGATCGACGCTCCCTGACCGCGTCGCCATGACCAGCCCGTCCACCGGCGTAAAGCCCATAGTCGTGTCGACAGAACGACCGGCGGACACTGCGGCGAGCGACGCGCCGGCGCCGAGATGGCAGGTGACGAGTCGCAGCTCGCTCGTGGGCCGGCCGAGCAGTCGTGCGGCCCGGCGGGAGGCGTAGGCGTGGGAGAGGCCGTGGAACCCGTAGCGGCGCAAGGCGTGGCGGCGGCGCCATTCGAGCGGCAGCGCGTAGGTTGCCGCGCCCGCCGGGAGCCCGGCGTGGAAGGCGGTGTCCAGGCAGGCCACCGCCGGCACGCCGGGAAGGGCAGCCGAGACGGCGTCGAGTGCGGCGAGCGCCGCCGGTTGGTGCAGCGGGGCCAGCGCCGTGAGGGCGCGGAGGGCGTCCCGCACGCCGGCGTCCAGCCGCACCGGGCCGGTGAAGCGCGCGCCACCGTGCACGATGCGGTGCCCGACCGCGCCGGGAGCGTCGATCCGCTCGAGCGCCTCCGCGAGGGCGACCGGGTCAGCATGCCCGCGGTCGGCGGGCAGCTCCACATCGGCAAGCAGCGCATCGTCCGCTCCGAGGAGGCGGAGCTTGAGCGAGCTGGAGCCCGCGTTCACGGTCAGGACGCTTAGACCGTGCGCGCCGCGGTTCAAGCCAGCACTCCGTCAGGCTCCTCGAGCTCGGGGTGCGCGGCGAGGTAGGGCGCCAGCTCGCGACCGGAGATCTTGTGCGACGGCCACCACGCCGCATCAGAGTCGGCCTCGCTGGGTGCGCCGGTCGCGCGCGACAAAAACCAGGGCCGGCCGCCGGTCAGCAGCAGACCGCGCAGGACCGGCCGGTAGGCCTCGGGCTCGACGGGCGCGCCGGCCTGCTGCGCGATCGAGGCCGCGGCGGCGTCGGCCTGCTGCGTCGCGAGGCCGCCCTGCCGCAGTGGGCGCGTGGTTGCGTCGCCCGCCGCGTAGACCCCGGGCGCGAACTCGAGTCGCCCGTACGCATCGGCCGGCAGGAACCCGTCGGCGTCGGCGGGCAGGCCGGCGATCATGCGCGCGACGGGACGAGGCAGCGCGACGGCGAGATCGACCGGAAGGCCGCCCTCCATGTCCAGCCACAGCCGCCCGTCCTCGACGCAGTCGGCCATCGCTCCGGTCCAGAGGCGGACTCCGGAGGCCTCGAGCAGCTCCACCACCTTGACCGCGACCGTGTCGCCGAACACTCCGAGCGCTCGAGCCTCGTGGGTGATGAGCCAGGTCTCGACGTCGCGGCCCGACTCGGAGGCCCACGCCGCGGTCCGGCAGGCGAGCTCGTAGAGCGGCAGCGTCCATGCGGTGCCGGGCGCGGCGACGAAGGCGACGCGCCGCCGGCCCGGCCCCATCGCGTCGAGCGCGGCGCGCAGCGCCTGCCCGGCCTGGGGTCCGGCGAAGCTCAGTGCTCCGGGGAGCGCGCTCGCGGTCGAGGCGCCGACGGCGACGAGCAGCGCGTCGTAGGCGAGCGTGTCGCCGCGCTGCGTGTGCGCCTCGCCGGCGTCGAGGTCCACGGCGACGGCCGCGTCAAGGACGAAGGCGAGCCCGCGCTCGGCCGCGAGGTCGGCGAGCCGGTAGCTCGGCACGGGTCCAATCTCGAACGGCTCGGCGACCGCCAGCGGGCGATAGCGGAAGGTGGGCTCGGGAGCGAGCAGCGTGATCCGGACGCGGTCGCCGGCGAGCCGCTGCAGCCGTAGCGCGCCCTCGAGGGCGGCGGGGCCGCCCCCGAGCACGAGGACTCGGAGAGCGGAGGCTGGATGATCGGCCATTGGGAGTCGACGCTAGTCGCGCCGGGCCGCCACGGCATCCGCTTAAGCGTGCAGGCCGGGCTGGACTTGCCGCAGGTCCGGCGGGCCTCTGCGTTCTAGGCTTCGCCCATGCCGAGCCCCGACGTCCTCGACGAGGAGCGGCTGCGCCGCCTGATCGACGCCGGCCGCAGCGTCGTGTCCGAGCTGGACCTCGAGTCGCTGCTGCGCCGCGTGCTCGAGACCGCGACGGAGGTCACCGGCGCGCGCTACGCCGCGGTGGGCATCCTCGACGAGCATCGGGTGGAGCTCGAGCGGTTCCTCACCGAGGGCATCGAAGCCGAGGCGCACCACGCGATCGGCGACCTGCCGCGCGGCCGAGGAATTCTGGGCGTGCTGATCGACGACCCGCGGCCGCTGCGCCTGAAGTCCGTCGGCGACGATCCCCGGTCATACGGCTTCCCGCCCAACCACCCACCGATGACGACGTTCCTCGGCGCGCCGATCGCCATCCGGGGTGAGGTGTGGGGGAATCTGTACCTGACCGAGAAGGCCGGGGGCGAGCCGTTCACCGGGGCCGACGAGGAGGCGACGGTGGTCCTCGCCGAATGGGCTGCGATCGCGATCGACAACGCGCGGCTCTACGAGGGCGGCGCCCGCCGCCGTGGAGAGCTCGAGCGGGCGGTGCGCCGGCTCGAGGCCTCGATGGCGATCGCCCGGGCCGTGGGCGGGGAGACCGACCTCTCGCGCGTGCTGGAACTGATCGTCACGCGTGGTCGGGCGCTCGTGGACGCCGAGGGCCTGCTGATCCTGCTGCGCGAGCAGGGCGGCCTGCTCGTCGCGGCGACCGCCGGCGACGTCCCGCAGGGCATCCAAGGGTCGCGGCTCTCGTCGCGGGGCGCGTCGATCGACCAACTCGGCCTCGACCCGGCGACGACGCTCACCGTGCCGCTCGTCTTCCGCGGTCAGTCGCTCGGGCTGCTCGCCGCGCTGGGCCGGCGCGGCGGCGGCGCGCTCGACGCCGAGGACGAGCCGCTGCTCGCCGGCTTCGCCGCAAGCGCCGCGACGGCCGTGGCGACCGCCCGCTCGGTTGAGGAGGACCGGCTCCGCAACGTCATGCAAGGTGCCGAAGAGGAGCGCGGCCGCTGGGCGCGCGAGCTCCACGACGAGACGCTGCAGGGGCTCGGCGCCCTGAAGCTCGTGCTCTCTGCGGGGCGTCGCGGGGACGATCCCGCGCGCCTACGCGAGGCGGTCGACGACGCCGTCGAGCAGCTCGAGGGCGAGATCGAGGGGCTGCGTAGCCTGATCCGTGAGCTGCGCCCGGCGGCGCTGGACGAGCTCGGTCCGGCGTCGGCGATCGAGGACCTCGCCACCCGGACCGCCGTGCGCCACGGCGTCGAGGTGACCACTGAGCTGGAGCTGCGCCGCGGCGTGCGCCATGCGAACGAGGTGGAGCTCACCCTCTATCGCATCATCCAGGAGGCGCTCACCAACGCCGTCAAGCACGCACGGGCCGATCGCGTGCAGATCTCGGTCAGCGAGCGCGAGGGGGTGCTGCGGGCGCGGATCGAAGATGACGGCGGCGGCTTCGACCTCGACGCGCAGACGAGCGGCTTCGGCCTCACCGGCATGCGCGAGCGCGTGGCCCTGCTGGGCGGCCGCCTGGAGGTGAGCTCATCTCGGATCGGTACGGCCGTGATCGCGACGCTGCCCGCCCGGGCCACGTAGCGACAGGCTCAGAGCCGGACCAAGTCGTGCTCGAGCGCGTAGCGGACGAGCTCCGCGCGCGAGTTCAGCCGCAGCTTCTGCTGAATGTGCGCGCGATGCGTCTCGACCGTGCGGATGGACAGGTAGAGCTGCTTGCCGATCTCCCCGTTCGTGTGACCAAGGGCGATGAGGCCGAGGACCTCGGCCTCACGCTCGCTGAGATCGTCCGGCGGCCCCTCGGGAGTGCGTGGCTCGGTGGCCAGCCGCGCGCCCAGCCGGGGGTTGAGGTAGGTCTCGCCGGCGGCTGCCAGGCGGATGGCGGTCAGCAGCTCGTCATCCGCCGCCTCCTTGAGGACGAAGCCCTTCGCCCCGGCCTGTAGCGCCTGCCGCGCGAAGGATGGGTCGTCCTGCATGGTGAGCACCACGACGGCCGTCGCCTCCGGTCCGGCGATGGCCATCGGGATCGCCTCGAGACTGGAGCCGCCCGGCATGTTGAGGTCGAGCACGAGCACCCGCGGCCGATGTGCGCGGGTCAGACGCAGCGCTTCGGGCACGTCGCCCGCCTCGGCCACCACGCGCAGCTCCGGCTCGGCGTCGACGAGCATCCGCAGGCCCTTGCGCACCACTGCATGGTCGTCGGCGATGACGATGGTGATGTCGGGCTCGGTCACGCGGACGTCACGGTACGGAGGCGCATTGAGTCAGCCTACGCCCGGCACGCGCGCCGGTCATCCGGGGCGCCCGCCTCGTGCATCCGTAGTTCGCCCCTCAATCCGCGTGGCCCGACCCGGATGGCAGTTCTCCTGCCCGGTTCTAGGTTCGAGACATGACCGTCCTCTATGTGATCGCGGCACTCGTGGTGCTTGGCTTGGCCTCGAGCGTGCGGATCCTCAAGCAGTACGAGCGGGGCGTGCAGTTCCGCCTCGGTCGCGTCCGCGACGCCGCGCGCGGGCCCGGCATCATCTTCATCGCTCCGCTGGTCGATCGCGTCGAGCGCGTGTCGCTGCGGATCGTGACGATGCCGATCCAGTCGCAGGGCATCATCACCCGCGACAACGTCAGCGTGGATGTCTCCGCGGTCGCCTACTACCGCGTCGACGATGCGATCCGCTCGGTCGTCGCGATCGAGAACGTCGCCGCGGCCATCAACCAGATCGCGCAGACCACGCTGCGGTCCGTCGTCGGCCGCCACACGCTCGACGAGACGCTCTCGGAGACCGACACGATCAATCAGAACATCCGCGAGATCCTCGACGTCCAGACCGAGGAGTGGGGCGTCAAGGTCACGGTGGTCGAGCTCAAGGACATCCAGCTGCCCGACTCGATGCAGCGCGCGATGGCCCGCCAGGCGGAGGCCGAGCGCGAGAAGCGTGCGAAGATCATCGCGGCCCAGGGCGAGGCGATGGCGGCCGGCGAGCTCGGTCGCGCCTCCGACATCATGATGGCCCACCCGCTCGCGCTGCAGCTGCGCAACCTGCAGACGATGGTCGAGATCGGCGTCGACAAGAACTCGACGATCATGTTCCCGGCCCCGCTGATGAGCACGATCGGTGAGCTGGGCTCCTTCCTCAATCGTGAGGCGGCCGCCGCCCGACCTGAGCCGCCCGTCGCGGAGCCGCTCACCGAAGCGCATAGCAACGGCGAGCTCGTGAAGGGCTGACCCCGTCCCCGTTCAGCGATCGACGACCGCGGCCGTAGACCTGTTCTGGATTCCGCTCGGAGCAGGCGGTCACTCCGTTCGCTTCAACGGGAAGGTCTTCGAGGCCATCGAGGCCGCGCGCCAGCACCGGCAACGACGCGACCTCTTTCACGCAGTCCTCGTCGCCGAGCTGGAGAGCGATCGTTACACGATCGAGCTCGCGCCTTCGCCGGACGCTGACGAGGCCAGTCGAGGCGTGGTCGCAACGGGCGCCGTGGGAAGCCGATACGTCGGGCGGCTGCGTCTGTTTCGCTACGAGGTGCGCTGCTGGCGCGGCGGGTCGATCGCGGATCTCGGTGAGGCGGTCGGCGGCCCCCGCCGACTCACCAGCGATCCTCGAGTCGCCCGGCGCCTCGTCGATCTCGTCGCGATCGTCCCCAACCCTGTTTGGGGACGCGACGAGCTGGAGGCGGGGGAGATGTGGAACTCGAACTCGGTGATCGCCTGGCTGGTCGCCACCGCGGGCCTGTCGACCGAGCAGCTCCGGCCGCCACCGCACGGGCGCGCTCCGGGCTGGGACGCAGGTCTCGAGGTGGCTCATATGGGCGGCAATTCCGAATCCCGACGACGAGATCACCTGCGGGGACCCCGCCTAGAACCTGAACCTGCTCGCCGATCCGCACGCACTGGTTCAGGTCGGTGAGTGCATCATCGACGTTCGGGCACAGGAGGCGACCGGTCAAGAGTGCACGGAGCTCTGGCAACGACTGACGGCCGCCGACCGCTACCTGGAGCCTCCCGCGTGCACGGCGGGACGCGATCTGCCCCTCACGTCCCTCGTTTTCTCGACGCCAGTGACATTGCCGCCAGCCACGGACCGATCGTGGTGATGACGCTTCCCGATCTCACGCGCCGCTTCCACTCGGACCTGCTCGCGGGTCTCGACGAGCCCGTCCGACGCTACTTCAGTCACGCCATCAGCGTCGGCGCTCCGCTCCCGAACGGCGTCCGCATGGCGATGGGCGGGCGCATCAAGGTCGGCCTCTGGCTGCCGTTCACTGCCGAGCAGACGGTCGACGGACGATCCTTCACGTGGCGAGCTCGAGTCGGCCGCGGGCTGCTGACGCCGCTGCAGGTGACGGACCGCTACGCGAACGCCGCCGGCAGCACCGAGGGCCGCCTGCTCGGGCGCGTGACCCTGTTTCACACCGAGGATGTCGACACGGCCCGGTCGGCGGCGACGCGTGCTGCGATCGAGAGCGTCGTGTTCGCGCCGCCGAGCGTGCTGCCCTTCCGCGGCGTGGCGTGGCGAGCCGAGACCGAGCACAGCATCGTCGCTCGCTTCGACCTCCCGCCCGAGCGCCCCGAGGTTCGCTTGCGCATCGACGAACACGGCGCGATACGAACCGTGACCGCCCAGCGCTGGGGAAACGCCGGCGAGACGACGTTTCAGTACATCCCCTTCGGAGGTGACGTCCACGCCGAGCGCCGCTTCGGCGATCTCGTGCTTCCCAGCACCCTAAGCGTCGGCTGGTGGTTCGAGACGCCGCGCTACGCGCCGTTCTTCCGTGCCGAGATCACTGCGGTCAGGCCAACGCTTCAACCGCATCACGGTGGCTGACCGTCTCTCGGACGGGGGTTCGATCCGGGGATCGACTTGAGCGCAACCGGTCACGACCGAGGGCAACTCAACTCCGCTCGGACGCGGGCGTTTGCTCGCAGATCAACGGCCTCGCTCCGGCTGGGGGCCGGGCAGTCGCAGGTTCGATCTTGTCCCCCATGGACACGAACGCCCGCAGAGGCCCGAGCGCGGCCTTCCGCGTTTGCGGTTGCGCGTGCATCGCCGAGCCGAACTAACGCTCCCGCGAGGTCGAGGCACGGCGCCGGAGCGGGCAGGGGTCCGCCGTTGAGCTGGGCTAGCTGATCACGTCCGGGTCGAACTCGACCACCAACTCGGCGGTGCCGTTCTCACGCCGGGTCGAGACCACCGGCCCGGATCGACCGACAGCTGCGTGCCATCTCGCGCACGATCGGCTCGATCTCAGCCACGAGGCAACCGTACCGCTTCGGTACCGATGGCCGTCCTTCAGCCGCGCGCTGGATCAGTCACCCGCTCGTCAGGACCCTGTGGAACTGTGAAAGGAACTCGGCGCCGGCTTCTGCGTCGAACAGCGCGTGGCGGTAGCGCAGTGTGACGAAGAGCCGGCCGTCGAGTGTGGCGAACCCGAGCGAAGCGCCGAGCGGCATCCGCCCGGGCGGCGAGAACCAGACCTCCCGTACGCGGCCTGCGTCGCCGAGATCTGGGACGTTTTCGATCCGGCCGAGGTTCGAGAGCACGGCGGTGTCGACGACCGCGTTGCCCGTGAGCGGGATGAGCTCCTGCATCCGGCTTCTGAGCGCCGCGGGAACGAGGGCGGGGGCACCGTAGAGGTCGACGATCAGCCCGGCGATCGCACCGTCCTTGATCTGCCGGTGCCGTCGGCGGCCGAGCGGATCGCCTTGTCGAGCGTCGTGTGGTCGCCTGATCCGATGCGCACGCTGACGTAGGACGCGAAGTTGCCGACGACCTCGAAACGCCACTGCGGTGGGCGCAGGTTGATCGGCATCATGACGTAGATCGTGCCCGAGGTCTCGCCACGGTGGTCGTTCCAGCGGCTGACGGTGTGCGCGAGCGCGCCGAGCAAGACGTCGTTCACCGTCGCGCGGCCGCGGCGCAGCGCGACGATCCGCTCGACGTCTTCGGCCTCGAAGGCGAGCGTCGCGAAGCCGTAACCGGGCTCGTCGGTTGCGCCTTGCGCGACCAGCCGGGTTGGCCTGCTGACGCCCCGGCCGAGGTAGTCCAGCTTCGAGGTCGAGCTCGTCGAGTTCTTCGGCGATCTCCCACTGGAGGCGGAGATCGGTCACACGCGAGGCGGCGAGGCGGGCGCGCGCCATCGGGTGTCGGGCCGCGGCATGGTGGGCGGCGACCTCGAGGCGGTCGCGGTCGACGTGCCCGTCGACGCGAATCTCCAGGTGGACGCTCCACGCCTCGTCGTCGCGGTCGAAGCTGAGGTAGAGCTCGTCGAGGACGTTCAGCGGCGTCGTCTGCATCGGGCGTCCGGTTACTTGCCGACGAACGCCGACTCGCCCGTGATCGCGAGGCCGACGATCAGCGAGTTGATCTCGCGCGTCCCCTCGTAGGAGTAGATCGCCTCTGAGTCGGCGACGAATCGGGCGACGTCGTATTCGAGCAGGATGCCGTTGCCGGCGAGAAGTTCGCGCGCCCAGCCGGTCGTCTCGCGCATCCGGGCGGTGCAGAACGCCTTGGCCAGCGACGCGTGCTGTACGCCGGCCTGTCCGGCCTCGGCGAGCTGGACGAGCCGCAATGCCATGCACTGTGCGGACACGACGTTGCCGAGCATCCGCGAAAGCAGGTCCTGGACGAGCTGGAACTTGGCGATCGGCCGCCCGAACTGCTTGCGCTCGGTCGCGTACTTCAGGGCGAGCTCGTAAGCGCCGCGGGCACAGCCGGCGGCCTCCCATGCGACGGCGATCCGCGACTGGGTCAGCACGCCGGCGGTGTCCATGAACGAGTTGGCGTTCTGGAGGCGCGACGTCTCCGGCACGACGACGTCGGTCAGCGCGATGTCGGCGTTCTGCACCGCACGCAGGGCGATCTTGCGCTCCATCTTCGTCGCCACGAAACCGGACGTGCCCTTC
>JAXDHR010000219.1:0-4465 GCA_034664425.1 Solirubrobacteraceae bacterium | reverse complement strand
ACTTGCCGATGCCGGCGTCGCCGCGGATGACCAGCGCACCGCCGGAGCCGGGGGCGTCGAGCAGCGCCTCGACCACCTGCAGCTCCGCCTCGCGGCCGAGCAGGGTCATCGGCGCTGGTCGTCGAGTACCGCCGTGACGGTCGCCGCAAGGCCCTCGCAGACGCGCAGCTCCCGCGGCCCTATCTCAGGGCGGGCGTCGCGCGCCATCCAGCAGAGCACGAAGAGCCGCTCCCCAGCCGGCACGGGCACGCCGATGCAGGCGCCGATGCTGCTCTCGCGCACGCGTGCCAGCCCGCCGACCACGGGGTCGGCGGCGACGTCGGCGATCACCGGCCCGACGCGGCCGTCGAGCAGCTGCTTGCAGAGCGTCTCGCGCAGCGGCGCCGCCGTGCCCGGCGCGAGCTCGCGGTCGCCGCGCGCGGAGGCACGCAGCGTGGGGCTGCCGACGGGCATGTTCGGTGCGGCGGGGCCGGCTCGTGCGCGCAGCTCCGCCGCGCACTGCGGGCAGTCGCCGCGCGTGACCACGGACGTCGGCGTCTCGCAGACAGGGCAGACGAGGTAGGGCATCGTCGGCAGAAGCTCATCACGACACCCGGTCGCGCGCCAGTGTGGGGATTCGCACTATCCTGGTGGATCTTCGAAGATCTCGGATTCCGACCCAGGAGCGACATGGCCACCGCGACGCCCGACACCGCCCTCAACCCCCGCGACTACCTCGGGATCGACTCGCTGCTGAGCGACGAGGAGAAGCTGATCCGCGACACGGTGCGGGCGTTCGTCGCCGACAAGGTGACCCCGAACGTCGGTGAGTGGTTCGAGGCGGCGCGGATCCCGCGCGAGCTCGCGCCGGAGATCGGCAAGCTCGGGCTGCTCGGCATGCACCTCGAGGGCTACGGCTGCGCGGGCGCCAGTGCGACCGCCTACGGCTTGGCCTGCATGGAGCTCGAGGCGGGCGATTCCGGCGTGCGCAGCCTCGTCTCCGTCCAGGGCTCGCTGGCGATGTTCGCGATCCACCGCTGGGGCTCGGAGGAGCAGAAGCAGCATTGGCTCCCGGAGATGGCGGCCGGCGACGCGATCGGCTGCTTCGGCCTCACCGAGCCCGACTCGGGCTCGGACCCCGGTTCGATGCGCACCAAGGCCCGCCGCGACGGGGGCGACTGGATCCTGCACGGTCAGAAGATGTGGATCACGAACGGGTCGATCGCCGACGTCGCGGTCGTGTGGGCCCGCACCGACGAGGGGGTGCGCGGCTTCCTCGTGCCGCGCGACACGCCGGGCTTCACGACGCAGGACATCCACCAGAAGCTCTCGCTGCGCGCCTCGGTGACCTCCGAGCTGCTGTTCGACGACGTGCGCCTGCCCGCCGACGCGATCCTGCCCGAGGCGACCTCGCTGCGCGGCCCGCTCTCGTGCTTGAACGAGGCGCGCTACGGGATCGTGTGGGGCGCGGTGGGCGCGGCGCGCGCGTGCTTCGAGGCCGCGCTCGACTACAGCAAGGAGCGGATCCAGTTCGGCGAGCCGATCGCGGCGCGCCAGCTCGTCCAGCACAAGCTCGCGATGATGGCGCTCGAGGTCAACCGCGGGTCGCTGCTCGCCCTGCGCCTCGGACGCATGAAGGACGAGGGGACGCTGCGCCCCGAGCACGTGAGCATGGGCAAGCTCGGCAACGTCAACGCCGCGCTCGACGTCGCGCGCAGCGCCCGCCAGGTGCTCGGCGCCAACGGCGTCACGCTCGAGTACCCGGTCATCCGGCACATGAACAACCTCGAGTCGGTCGTCACCTACGAGGGCACCGCGGACATCCACGCGCTCGTGGTCGGCCAGGCGCTCACCGGCATCTCGGCCTTCCGCTGAGCTCGTGGCCGCGACGCTGGGAACCGCGCAGCAGCATGCGCTCGAGTGGCTGCGCCGCGCGATCGTGTCCGGTGAGCTCGGCCCGCGCCAGCGCGTCAACCAGGAGGACGTCGCCGAGCGCATCGGGCTGAGCGTCGCGCCGGTGCGCGAGGCGCTCCGCGCGCTCGAGCAGGAGGGGCAGGTGACCTACCTGCCGCGCCGCGGCTACTTCGTCACCGAGCTGCGGATGGCCGACCTCGAGGAGATCTACGGGCTCCGCCGCGTGCTCGAGGAGCGCGCCGCGCGGGAGGCGCTGCCGCTGATCGGGCCACCGGCGCTCGCGCGCGCCGAGGCCGCCGCCGCGGACTGCGCGGCCGCCGCGGCGGCGGGCGACGTCGCCGGCGAGCTGGCCGCCAACCGGCGCTTCCACTTCGCGATCCTCGAGGCGCCCGGCAACCCGCACGCGATGCGCATCATCCGCGTGCTGTGGGACTCGACGGAGGCCTACCGGGCGCTCTACTACAACTCGCCCGAGGAGCGTGGGCGCTCGCTCGACGCGCACGAGCGGATCCTCGCGGCGCTGCGCGCCGGCGACGCCGACCGGCTCGTCGCCGAGTTCGACGCGCACCGCGACCGCGCGCTCGCCGTGCTGCGCGATCTGCTCGCGGGCTACCAGAGCGTGTAGCCGCCGTCGACGACCAGCACCGAGCCCGTCATGAAGCTCGACGCGTCGCTGGCCAGGTAGACGAGCGAGGGCCCGAGCTCCTCGGGCAGCGCCGCACGCTGCATCGGCGCGTCGTCTACCCAGTGGCGCTTGAAGCGCGGGTCGTCGACCGGCGCCATCTCCGTCTTCACGTAGCCGGGCGCGAGCGCGTTGACGCGCACCCCGTGCGGCGCCCACTCCGCGGCCAGCGACTTCGTCAGTTGATGCACGGCCGCCTTGGACGCGTTGTAGGCGGGCTGCATCTGCGGGCGGTTGACGATCATCGCCGAGATCGAGCCGACGTTGACGATCACGCCGCTCGAGCGCTGCAGCATCTGCGCGCCGACAATCCGGCTGCAGTGCCAGAGGCCGTCGACATTGACGTCCCAGACGTTACGCCACTCCTCGTCGGGGACCTCGAGCGCCGGCCGGTGGTGGCAGACGCCGGCGTTGTTGACGAGCACGTCGACCGGCCCGAGCGCCTCGGTGACCGTCTCGAGCATCGCGCGCACATCAGCCGGATCGGTTACGTCGGTCGGCACCGCGAGCGCGCCGAGCTCTTCGGCGACCGCGGCCGAGCGCTCGGTGTCGCGCGCGGCGAGGGCGACGCGCGCCCCCGCCTCCCCGAGCGCGCGCGCGAAGGCGGCGCCGAGCCCGCGGTTGCCGCCGGTCACGACGGCCACGCGGTCGTCGAGCCGGAACGCGTCGAGCGTGCTCACGGATGGACGACCGGCTTGACGCTCGCCGGGTCGTCGCGACCGGCGCGTAGCGCGCTCTCGGTCTCGTCGAGCCCGAAGTGCCCGGTGATGATCGCGTCGAGGTCCACGCGCCCCGTCGCGGCGAGCGCGATCGCGGTCGGATAGGTGTTGGCGTAGCGGAAGGTTCCGGTGACCCAGATCTCGCGCCCCTGGATCAGCGCCAGCGGGACCTCGCCGCTCTCCCCCGGCCCCATCCCGACCAGCACCGCGGTCCCGGCGGGCCGCAGCGCCGCGATGCCGGCCTGCAGCGCAGCGGGATGACCGCTGCACTCGATCAGAGCGTCGGCCTCGGACGGATCGTCGCGGCCCGCGCGCAGCGCCCCCGTGGCGCCCGTGCGGGTGGCGAGCTCGAGCCGGCGCTCGTTGACGTCGGAGATCTCGACCTGTGTCGCGCCGAAGGCCAGCGCCACCTGCATGGCCAGCAGCCCGATCGGGCCGGCGCCGGTCACGAGCACGCGATCGCCGGCGCTGACGCCCGCCTTGCGGCAGGCCCAGATGCCGACCGAGAGCGGCTCCATCAGCGCGCCGACGTCGTCGGAGAGGCCGTCGGGCAGCGCGAAGGCGAAGTCCTCGTGGATCGTCACGTAGCGCGCGAAGGCGCCGTCGACCGGCGGCGTGCCGAAGAAGACGACGTCCGCGCAGAGGTTGTAGCGGCCGGCGCGGCACTCGCGGCAGCGCCCGCACGGGACGCCGGGCTCGAGCGTCACGCGATCGCCCTCGGCGTGCTTGGTTGCGCCCTCGCCGAGCGCGACGACGCGGCCTGCGGACTCGTGGCCCAGGATCAGCGGCGCACGCACGACGTGGCTGCCGATGCGCCCGTGCTCGTAGTAGTGGACGTCCGAGCCGCAGACGCCGACGGAGGTGATCTCGACGAGCACCTCGCGCGGCCCGGGCTCGGGCGTCGGGCGCTCCTCGATGCGGATGTCACCCGGCTCGTGGAGGACGGCTGCGCGATTGCTCACTCGCCCGTCACCGCCCCCAGCGTGAGGCCCGTGACGAGCCACTTGCGCACCACCAGTCCGACCAGGATCATCGGCACGACCACGATCGTGCCGATCGCGGTCAGCTGGCCCCAGTCGATCTCGGTCTGCGTGACGAGCTGGGAGGCGGCCATCGGCAGCGTCTGCGAGCCAGGGCCGGAGAACGTCGAGGCGAACGCGTAGTCGTTCCA
>JAXDHR010000218.1:0-6438 GCA_034664425.1 Solirubrobacteraceae bacterium | reverse complement strand
CCCGGGTGGTCCTCCGCCGGCGTAGTGCGGCGATCGGCGATGGCGGGGTCGTGGCCGGTGGCGGCGGGGCCGGTGGCGGTCGCGGTGGCGGTGGCGGCGTGGTCCGCCGCGTACTCGTGCAGGTAGGCCTCGACCGTCGCGAGGTGGGCGCCCATCGCGGCGCGCGCGCCGTCGGCGTCGCGCCGGGCGACCGCGCGCAGGATCCGCTCGTGCTCCGGCAGCGAGCGCTCACGTCGCAGCTCGGGGCGCGCCAGTGGGCGCCGCGCAGCGTTGAGCGCGCGATGGATCGGCTCGGTCAGGTTGCCGAGGGCGCGGTTGCCCGTCGCATCGATCAGCGCCCGGTGGAAGGCGATGTCGGCCTCGTGGTAGAGGTCCTCCGCGGCCGGGCTCTCCGCGGCGCGCTCGGCACCGGCGGTCATGCGCGCGAACGCGTCGGCGAGCGCGGCGAGCTGCGGCGACCGGGCGCGGCGCGCGGCGAGGCCGGCGGCCTCGATCTCGAGGATGCGCCGGCATTCGAGGTACTCGGCGAGCACCTCCGAGCCGCGCGGCGAGGCGAGCAGCGCCCGCAGGACGTCGGGGTCGAGCACGCGCCAGCGGGCGCTGTCGGTGACCGTCGCGCCCCGGCCGTGCTTGACGGCCACGAGCCCGCGCTCCTCGAGCCCGCGGACGCACTCGCGGGCGACGCCGCGGCTGACGCCGAACTGCGCCGCGTGATCCGTCTCACGCGGAAGCGAGTCGCCCGGGAGCAGCCGGGCGCCGGCGACGTCCGCGATCAGAACCTGCATCAGGTGCTCATGGAGCCGGGACATACGGTCATCCAATCACCGGTTGTCGGCCGACGTCAACGGCCAGAAAATGCCCCTCAGCAGGTGCTTCACCGCTTGACGGACTGCGCGATGCCGGGCGGCACAGCGCCGTCCGGTGGCCACCGAGGGACCGCGTTGGTCCCTTGACCGCGCCAGTCCTCCAGTGATCGAATCACCGTGATGTCGAGTGAGGCGATCTCCCGGTCACGACCAGTACGCCTCGGCGTGATCGGGGCAGGGCTCATCGCGCAGGTTGCGCACCTGCCGTTGCTGCGCGGGCGCGACGCGGACTTCCGGCTCGCCGGCCTCGCGGAGCACGACGAGGCGACCCGCCGGCGCGTCGCAGCGCGCTTCGGCATCCCCGTCATGGCCGCGACGCAGCGGGAGCTCGTCGCCGCGACCGAGCTCGATGCGGTGCTCATCGCCACTCCGAACGGCGCCCACGCCGATCAGGTCCTCGATGCGCTCGCCGCGGGCTTGCACGTGCTCGTCGAGAAGCCGTTGTGCCTGTCGGTGGGAGACGCCGAGCGCATCGCCGCCGCGCGCGACCGCGCCCGCCGGGTGGTCCAGGTGGGCTACATGAAGCGCTACGACCCGGCGGTGGAGGCGCTGCTCGACGAGCTGGGCGATGCCGAGCTGCTCCATGTCGAGACGCTGACCCACGACCCCGGACTGCGCCGGTTCTTCGGTCCCGACCGCGACACGCCGCGCGTCGCCGTCCCGGCGCCCGCGGCCGCCGCGGCCGCCGCGCGCACGCGGCAGGAGCGGTGGTGGTCGGAGCTCTTCCTCGGCGCGCTCGTCCACGACGTGAACCTCGTGCACGCCGTCCTCGAGCGCCTCGGCATCCGTGCTGAGCGCGTGGCCGATGCCTTCACGGGCGACGACCGCGCGGGCGGGACGCTTGCACTGAGCGGTGGCGCACGCTGGAGCGCCGTCTGGCTCGCGCTGCCCGCCGTGGCCGCGTTCCGCGAGCGGATCAGCTTCTACTGCGCGGACGGCATCCGCCGCCTCGAGTTCCCCGCGCCGTACCTGCTGCACGCGCCGACCACGTACACGCGCACGCGCGGGGAGGGCGATCGCATACGCAGCTCCTTCGACGAGGCCTACGATCGCGGGCTGGCGCACTTCCGCGCCTGCCTCGCCGGCGAGTCGGCATGCCGCACCCCGCCCGAGCAGGCGCTGCGCGACATCGTCCTGCTCGAGGAGCTGTTCGCCGTTGCGACCGCCGTGCCCGCGGAGGCCGCCGCGTGAGCCGGGCGATCGTCACCGGATCGGACTCCGGCATCGGGCGCGCCACCGCGATCGCGCTGGCGCGGCGGGGCTGGGATGTCGGCATCACCTGGCACAGCGACGGCGCGGGCGCGCGCGAGACCGCGGCGAGCGTCAGCGCGCTCGGCGGCGCAGCGCCCGTCGAGCGCCTCGACCTCACAGCGGGTCCCGGCGCCGCGATCGAGCGGCTGATCGACCGCCTCGGCGGCCTCGACCTGCTCGTCAACAACGCCGGCGCCAACCATCGCGCGCTCGTGCTCGAGGATGATCTCGACGGCTGGCGCCGCGCGCTCGAGCTCAACCTGACCGGTCCGTTCGCGTGCACCCAGGCGGCAGCGCGGCGGATGGTCGCCGCGGGCGGCGGCGGACGAATCGTCAACGTCACGTCGATCCACGAGCACGTGCCGCTTCCCGCCGCCGCCGCGTACAGCGCGGCGAAGGCCGGGTTGGGAATGCTCACGAAGGTCGCGGCGCTCGAGCTCGCCGAGCACGGGATCACCGTCAATGCGGTCGCGCCGGGCCACATCGCCACCCCGATGACCGGCAAGGCGGGCGTCGATCCGGCGACCGTCGCGCTCCCGCAGGTCCCGCTCGGCCGTCCGGGCGGCCCGGAGGAGGTCGCCGAGCTGATCGTCGCGCTCGCCGAGAGCGCCGGCGCCTACGTCACCGGCGCGTCGGTGCTGGTCGACGGCGGGCTCGGACTGACCGCGGTGCTGGCACTCCAAGCGGCGACCGAAGGCGCGCCGTCGTGAGCGCGGAGGCGTCGCTCGACGCGGGGGCTCCGCGCGCGGGCTCGCGGCGGGCGACCGGCCTCGCGTTGCGGGCGCTGCAGAGCGGGCCGCTCCTGATCCTCGCGCTGCTCGTCGTGGTCATGGCCCTGCTCTCGCCGTACTTCCTCACCGGCCGCAACCTCACGAACCTCGGCTTCCAGACGGCGATCGTCGGCGTGCTGGCCCTCGGCCAGCTGCTCGTCATCCTGACGCGCGGGATCGACCTCTCGGTCGGCAGCGTCGTCGCGCTCGCGGGCGTCGTCGGCGCAATCGTCTCCGGTGCCGCCGAGACGGCTGCGTCGGGCAGCCACGGCGTCCTGACGCTGCTGGCGATGGCCGGCGTCGGGCTCGGCGTCGGGCTGGTCAACGGCGTCATCCTCGTCGGCGGACGGGTCATGAACCCGTTCATCGTCACGCTGGGGATGCTCAGCATCGTCCGCGGCGCCGCGCTCGTCGTCTCCGATGCGCAGACGCTGACGGGGCTGCCTCCGGTCGTGCAGGACCTCGGAACCGGACTGATCGGGCCGGTCCCCGCACCGGCCGTGCTCGTCGCCGCGCTCGCGCTGCTGACCTGGGTCGTGCTGGCCCGCACGCAGTGGGGTCGCTGGATCTACGCCGTCGGCGGCAACCCGGACGCGGCGCGCCGCGTCGGGATCCCGGTCAACGCCGTGCTGCTGAGCGTCTTCGCGGTCTGCGGGCTCGCCGCCGGCATCGCCGGCATCCTGACCGCCGGCCGCACGAACGCCGGGGCGCCGAACGCCGGCCAGCTGCTCGAGCTCGACGCGATCACCGCGGTCGTGATCGGCGGTGCGAGCTTCTTCGGCGGTCGCGGCAGCGTTCCGAACGTCGTCGCGGGCGCGCTGATCATCGGCGTGATCCGCAACGGGCTGAACCTGCTCGACGTGACGCCCTTCTGGCAGTCGATCGCGATCGGTGCCCTCGTGATCGCGTCGCTCGAGATCGACGTCCTGCGCGGCCACCTCGAGGAGCGGCTGCGTGCCGCACAGAGCGCGGAGGGCCCGCGATGACCCCGATCCTCGAGATCCGCGGGGGGCGCAAGAGCTTCGGCGCGGTGCGCGCACTCGACGGCGTCGACCTCGCGCTCGAAGCCGGCGAGGTGCTCGCGCTCCTGGGTGACAACGGCGCGGGCAAGTCGACTCTGATCAAGGCGATCAGCGGCGTGCTCGCGCTCGACGAGGGCGAGATCCGCGTCGACGGCGAGCCCGTCGAGCTGCGCTCGCCGTTGGACGCCCGGGCGCGCGGGATCGAGACGCTGCACCAGGACCTCGCGCTGTTCGACAACCTCACGGCGCTGGGGAACTTCTTCATCGGCCGCGAGCTGCGCAGACCGCGGTTCCTGGGCCGCCTCGGACTCCTCGACGAGCGCACGATGGGGCGCGAGTGGCTCGATCGCCTGGAGCGTCTCAAGGTCCGGATCCCGGACCCCAAGCGCGACGTCAGCCTGATGTCCGGCGGCCAGCGCCAGGCCGTGGCGGTGCTCCGCGCGGTGGCCTTCGCGGGCCGGGTGGTGATCCTCGACGAGCCGACCGCCGCGCTCGGCGTGCGCGAGTCCGGCCAGGTCCTCGATCTGGTCCGCCGGCTGCCCGAGCAGGGCATCGCGGTCGTGCTCATCTCGCACAACCTCGAGCAGGTCGCCGAGGTGGCGGACCGTGCCGTGGTGCTGCGGCAGGGACGGGTGATGGGAGAGGCCGTCCCGACCGCGGCGAGTCACGAGGCGCTGGTGTCGATGATCGTCGGCGCCGCGCCGTCCACCGCGTCCGCTGGGGACGCTCATCAGAGGAGGGACCCATGAGGGGAAGGTTCGTCGTGGCGGTCGGCGCGGTACTCGCGCTCGCCGTCGCCGGATGCGGGTCGGACGACGACGGCGGCGGGGGAGGCGGCAGCCCGGCGAAGACCCGAGCCGGCGCCAAGCCCGTGCGGGTCGCCGTCGTCATGCCGTCGCTCGACAACGACTTCTACATCGCCGAGAAGGCGGGCGCGGAGGCCGAGGCCAAGCAGCAGCCCGGCGCCGACGTGTCGATCAGCGCGGGGCGCGAGCGCTCCTCCGTCGACGACATCACCGGCGCGATCGACGACGCCATCGCCAAGGGCGTCGACGCGATCGCGGTCAACGGATCCGACGACGCGCCACTGATCCCGGCGCTCAAGCGCGTGATCGCGGCGAAGATCCCGCTGGTCCTCTTCGACGCCCCGGCGGACCAGCTCAAGGGCGAGTACGCGACCTACGTCGGCACGGACAACGCCGCCGGCGGCCGCGCCGCGGGCGCGTGGCTGCGCGAACATCTGCCGGGCGGCGGCGACGTCGGCCTGCTGCTCTGCGTCGCCGGCCATCCCGTCACGACCGCACGGGTGAAGGGCTTCGAGCACGCGGCCGGGAAGCGCTTCAAGGTCGTCGCCCAGGGTGACGCGCAATGCGATCGCGAGAAGGGCCGCACGGTGATGGAGGACATGATCTCCGCGCATCCAAAGCTCGACGCGATCTTCTCCACGAGCGACAGCCAGACGCCCGGCGCGCTCGCCGCGCTCCAGGCGGCGCACATCGACCCGATGTTCGTCTCCTTCGACGCCCAGCCGGCATCGGTCAAGGCGATCGAGGCGGGTCACATCCTCGACGCCGACTCGGGCTGGTCAGGGCGTACGATCGGCGCCGAGGCGGTCAAGGCCGCGGTCAAGGCGGCGCGCGGCGAGAAGCTCCCACCGGCCCACATCATCCCGGTCACGGTCGTCGACAAGTCGAACGCCGCGAGCTGGAAGGGCTAAGCCCTGCTGGAGCACCGCTCCGACGAGCTCGACCCGGCTGCGCGCGGCTTCGGCTTCGGCCGCGCGCAGGCCGTCGCCGTCCGTCACACCGTCGCGGTCTACCGCCGGCTGCTCGAGGAGGTCGCGGGCCTCGGAGCGGACGCGCTGCGTACAGCCGGCGGCGAGGTCGGCGCGGAGCTGGCCGGGCGCTGGCCGGATCTGCTCGCCGAGGTCGAGGGCATCGCCGCCGGCGCGGACGTCGACGTCGAGCACCTGCTCGCGGTGAACGCCCGCACGGAGCTGCTCGCGCCGATCGCGGGCGCGGAGTGCTCGCTGCTGGCGGAGTCCTCGCGCGCGGGGGCCCTCATCGCGCAGAACTGGGATTGGCATCCGTCGCTCGCCGCCTCACTCGTGGTGTGGCGCATTCGCCAGCCCGGCGACCGCTGGTTCGCGACGCTGACCGAGGCCGGGATGCTGGCCAAGGTCGGGCTGTCGAGCGCCGGCCTCGCGTGCGGGCTGAACTTCCTGCGCAGCTCGCGGGACGGAGGCGCCGCCGGCGTGCCGGTGCACGTGCTGCTGCGCGTCGTGCTCGATCGCTGCGACTCGGCCGGCGAGGCGCTGCGGCTGCTCGCGGCGCTGCCCGCCCGCGCGTCGGCCTGCCTGACGCTGGCCGATGCGGACGGCGTCGCGGTCGCCATGGAGCGCTCGCCCGGCGGCTGGCGGCTGGTGTTCCCCGGTTCCGGCGGCCGGCTCGCGCATACCAACCACTTCCTGGCGGGTCTCGCCGCGGGCGAGGACCTCGAGGCGCGCGAGGCGCCGAGCACGGGGCTGCG
>JAXDHR010000217.1:0-22326 GCA_034664425.1 Solirubrobacteraceae bacterium | reverse complement strand
CCTGGATCCGCAGGAGCTGCTTGCGGTAGTTCCACTCGTACAGCGCCTTCGCCTCGTCGAGGCCCTCGTAGCACTGCAGGCGCACGAGCTCGCGGCCGAGGTAGCGCGAGAGCGCCTTGGCCAGCTCGGTCTTGCCGACCCCGGCCGGGCCCTCGACCAGGACGGGCTTGCCCAGGCGCGTGGCCAGGTAGGAGACGAGGGCGGTGGATTCACCCGGCAGGTAGCCCGCGGCTCGCAGGCCCGCCGCGACCTCGTCGACGGATCCGGGCTCTGCGGTCGGCGCGCTCATGATGAGTGAGTCTAGGAACAGGACCGTCTGCGATGCTCGCCGCCGTGATCGCGGCCGCCGCCCCGTCGCCCATTCCGCTGCTGATCCTGATCGGCCTGGGCTTCTTCGTCGGCGTGATCGGGCACATCCTGCGCAGCAAGCCGACGGTCGCGACCGGGATCGGCCTGATCTTCCTCGGCTCGGTCGGCCTGCCGCTGCTGCTCTACGTCAGCGACAGGTGAGCACGCGCGTGGCCAGGCACTCGTAGGCGCTGCCGAGCTCCGCGACGGAGCGCTCGCGCCGGCGCCGCTGGTAGGCGAAGAAGTCGGCGGCCAGCGGGGCGAGCAGGACGTCGGCCGTGTAGTCCGCGTCGACGTCCCCGTCGCCGAGAGCGTCGCGCACGAGGATCACGAGGTGCGCGCGGTAGAGCTGGAACGGACCCTTGGCGAAGCGCACGCCGGATCCGAGCTCGGAGGCGAGCAGCAGGTCGAGATGGCTCTCCAGGAACTCCATGTACGCCTGTCCGAACGCGACGATGCGCTCGAGCGGCGGCGCACCGGGTCCGAGCGGGGCCGGCCCGCGGATCAGTGCGTCCTGCAACGGGCTCTCGTCCTCGCCGAGGATCGTCCCGACCAGGTTCGACTTGTCGCCGAAGGCACGGAAGATCGTGCCCTTCCCGACGCCCGCCTCGGCCGCGATCAGGTCCATCGAGACGTGCTGCGCGCCGCGCTCGGCGAACAGGCGCCGGGCAGTGCAGAGCACGCGCTCGTGGTTGCGCTGCGCGTCGGCGCGCCGGCGCGGCGCTTGACCGGCGACGGGCAGGTCGCCTTCGGGCCCGGACATCCCGAGCTCGAACAGGGGGTGTTCGTGGTGCGTCTCCACGCGCCACACGGTAGCAAGTGGACCACGGTCCGCATACGGTGCTACAGTCCTTCCAGCAGGAACCGGACTGCGGTCCGAAACCACTTCAGGAGGGAATACCCATCATGAGCACCATCGACGCTGTTGCCACCACCATCCCCGCCGGCACCTACAAGGACGACGGCGTCCACTCCGCCGCGACCTTCGCCGTCAAGCACATGGTCGTCTCGACCTTCCGCGGCCGCTTCGAGGACTTCACGGCCGAGCTCGTCGTCGACGACGCCGGCAACGCCGTCCTCAACGGCGCGGTCAAGGCCGACACGATCGTCGTCAAGGACGAGAACCTCGGCGCCCACCTCAAGTCGCCGGAGTTCTTCGACAGCGAGACCTACCCCGAGATCAAGTTCGAGTCGCTGAAGCTCGTGCGCAACGGCGACGACGTGACCGTCGAGGGCAACCTCACGATCAAGGACAACACGCACCCGGTCACCGGCACCGGCACGATCACCGGCCCGGCCGAGGATCCGTTCGGCAACACGAAGCTCGGCCTCACGCTGGAGACCACGGTCGACCGCACGCAGTTCGGCCTCAACTGGAACGCGCCGCTGCCCAAGGGCGGGTTCGCGCTGGCCGACGACGTCAAGCTGACCGTCGAGCTCGAGCTCGTCAAGGTCGCGTAGTCCGATGCGAGTCCTCGGCATCTCCGGCTCGCTGCGCCGGGACTCGTACAACTCCCTGCTCCTCCGGGCGGCGGCCGAGCTGCTGCCGTCCGGGGCCGAGCTGGTGGTGTACGACGACCTGAAGGCCATCCCGCCCTACGACGCCGACAACGAGAACGACGCGGCCGAGGCGGTCACCGCGTTGCGCGAGGCGATCGCCGGCGCCGACGCCGTGCTCGTGGCCACCCCGGAGTACAACGCCTCGATCCCGGGCGTCCTCAAGAACGCGCTCGACTGGGTCTCCCGACCGCACGCGACGAACTCGCTGCGCGGCAAGCCGACCGCCGTGGTCGGCGCCTCGACCGGCATGTTCGGCGCCGTCTGGTCGCAGGCCGAGACGCGCAAGGTGCTGCAGACCATCGGCGCCCGCGTCGTCGACCGCGAGCTCCCGGTCTCCGAGGCGGACGAGCGCTTCGACGGCGACGGCCGCCTCGACGACGAGGACCTGCGCGAGGTCTACGCCGAGATCCTCGCCGAGCTCGCCGAGACGGTCGAGGTCCGCCGCGCCGCGCTGGCGAAGCAAGCCTGATCGAACGCCGGCGCCGGCGCGCGGTTCGGGACGGCGCTCAGAACAGCCGGTCGGTCGCCGGCGGGTCGCCGGCTCCGTTGCGGCGGCGCGGCGGGCGCGAGTCGTCGAGGCGCTCCGTCGGCGCGTCGGGCGGCTGGCCAGCGCTGCGGCGCGGCGAGTCCGGCGGATCGCCCTCCCACGCGGGACGGTCGCGCAGGACCTCGGTGACCGCGCCCGGGTCGCGCGGGCGCCGGTCGGCGCGCGCGCCGGCGCGCCGGCGCGCCGGGCGCTCGAAGTCGAGGTCGTCGGCCGCCGGGTTCGGCGGCTCGGGACGGTGCACGGCGCGCACGCGCGCGCCCGCGGCGACGAGGGCCCCCGCGGCGAGCATCGCGCCGAAGATCCCCCACTGGATCCCGATCGTCGCGCTCGGACCGGCGGCGTCGGGCTTGTCGAACAGCCGCCAGACGAGCAGCACCAGCGCCCACGTGCCCGCGGCGGTGATCACTGCGCCGTCGCCGCCCGGAAGGTGGAAGGCGCGCCGGTTGGTGCGCGCCCACACGAGGAACAGCACGCCGGCGGCGACCACGAGGACCGCCGCCTCGATGAACGAGAAGACGCCGAAGGCGCTGAGGTTCGCCTGCGTGAACTGATGCGCGCCGGGCGGCACGAAGGACTTCTGGTACCAGGGCAGGATCATCGACGCCACGAGCGCCGCGGCCGCAATCCCCGCGTTGCGCAGCTCGGGGGGCATCGCCTTGAGGCGCTCGGCGAGCGACATGCTCCCAGTCTGCCAGAGCCCACCCCGGAATCAGTCGATCGGGATGTCCCTGACGTCGATGCGTTCGGGGCGCGGCGGGTCGAGGCGCGCGATGTAGAAGTCCAGCACGGCGCGCAGCGCCACCAGCATCCCGCGCAGCGTCTCGGTCAGCTGGCGACCGAGCTCGGGCGGGACCGTCCCGCGGACCGCCTCGATCAGCGCCGAGATGCCCGACAGGTCGGGGAACGCCCCGGGCGATGCGCCGGCGCCGGCGCTCGCGCCCTGCGATGACGCCCAGCCGTTCGGCGGCACCTCGCCGCCGGCCGCGCGGACCGCGTCCTCGGCTGCCGCCTGGGCCTCGCGCACGAGCCGCTCCGCGTCCGCGAACGCCCGCTCGGGGTCGGGCGGTGTCTCAGCCACCGGCGCTGTCCTCGAAGGCGACCACGAGCGAGCCGTCGCGCAGCGACGCACCTGTGGGCTCGTAGCCGGCGAGCGCGCCCGGCAGTACGATCGTGCGCTTCTGCCCGTCGACGCGCACGACGAGCTCGAGCCCGATCTTGCGCAGCGCGACGTCGCCCTTGCGCGCGAAGGGCAGGTCGAGCCGCAGCTCGGCGCGGCCGTCGTCGAGCCGCAGCTCCTGGGTGAGTCGATCGTGCAGGACGCCGGCGGCGTCGCGCCCGGCGAACAGCGCGCCGGCCAGCCGGTCGAGCATCGCGCCGCCGAGCACCTCCTGCTCGAAGTACGGCGCACGCAGCACCGGCACGGGGGCGAAGCCCGAGTCGACGAGCGCGAGCTGCTCCGCCTGCACATCGCGCCAGGCGCCGAAGTAGGTGTCGGCGAGCTCGTCGGGGAAGACGCGGTTCACGACCACGGCGTCGGTCAGGTAGCCGTAGAGGTTCAGGTAGGTGAACGTGCGCATCGCCTCGGCGACGACCATCCGGTCGGGCGTCATCACGAGCCGCAGCGAGACCTGCGGCTCGCGCAGCAGCTCGTGCATCGCGATCAGGTTCGCGACGAGCGTCTGGACGTCGTCGATCACACGCTCGTCGGGCAGCTGCAGGTCCAGGAAGGCGCGGGCGAACGGCCGTGCGGCGGACAGCAGCGCGTGCTCGCGGCCGAGCGCCTTGTCCAGCCACCAGCGGGCCGCGTCGGGGAACGACAGCAGCCGCAGCGTCTCGCCCGTCGGCGCGCAGTCGACGATGATCGCGTCCCACTTGCCGGCGTCCGCGTGCTGCTTGATCCGCAGCAGCGAGAACAGCTCGTCGCCGCCGGGCGGCACGGTCAGCTCCTCCGCCGCGATCCGGCCGACGCCGCGCTCGGCGAGCACGCCGCCGAGCCACTCCTGCACCGCCGACCAGTGGCGCTCGAGCTCCTCCTGCGCCTGTACCTGCTGCGCCCACAGGCCGTCGGAGACCGGCGTCGGCTCAGAGCCGACCGGCGCCTGCAGCGAATCCGCGAGCGAGTGCGCGGGATCCGTCGAGAGCACGAGCGTTCGCGCCCCGGCCGCGGCGCAGCGGCGCGCGGTGGCGGCGGCGACCGAGGTCTTCCCGACGCCGCCCTTGCCGGTGTAGAGGATCGTGCGCGGCGCCATCTCGGGCGCAGCCTACCCGCGTGAGGGAGCCACCACCTTCACAACACCGGTGCTCGTGCTGGTGTTGCCGGCGAGGTCGCGAGCGTTGATCGTGACCGTGTAGGTCCCGCGCCGCTTCGGTACCGCCCAGCCGAGCCGGTGCGGACCGTACGCGAGCGTGCCGACGCTGCGGCTTGCGACCGGCGTCGCGCCGCGGGCGATGCGTAGGGTCAGCGACGAGATCTTGTCGAGCGTCATGCGCACGAAGCCGTAGCGGCTGCGCACGAGCCGCTGCGCCGGGACCTTCACCACCGGCGGGGTCGACAGGTCGTCCGTGAAGCGCTGCGCGGTGTCGCAGTAGACGGCGATCGCCGTGCGGTCGCACATCGAGTTGAGGAAGTCGCGCAGGAGGACGTGGTAGTTGAGGTCGGACTCGTGCATCGAGCTGCCGCGCGAGTACAGCGACCAGGCGCCGGTGTCGTAGGACGGGACCTCCCGCTGCGCCTCGGCGTTCCCGGCGGCATACAGCGTCCGGGCGCGGGAGCTGCCGCTCAGCTCGGCGTAGTCGTGCAGCCCGACCACCGACTGGACGAAGCCGTTGAGGATCCGCAGGCTCGGCGCGAACGAGTACTGCGCGTAGTGGACCCCGCCCGGCACCTCGACGCGCACACCGGTTGGGGTCGCGCGCCGGAAGATCGCCAGGCCGGGACGGGTCGCGCCGAACACCTCCGCCGCGCGACCCGTCTTCACGCCCGCGCGCGCGAGCGCCTGCAAACCGGTGCCCTGGCTGAGGCCGCTCGTCCACGGCGCGAGCCCGCCGCCGAAGGCGAATAGGTACTCCCACGCAATCCCCCCGGCGCGCGCCGAGGCGAGCGGCAGGATCTGGTCGATCATCGTGCTCGCCTCGGCCGTGCTGGACTTCGCCCGGCTCTTGTCGATCGCGTTGAGCTTGCCGAACGTCCCGAGCCACTGGATCTGGAGGCCCTGGCCCGCGTAGTACTGGTACACGAGCTCGTCGCCGTCGAAGCCGACGCGCTCGCCGGCCGCGGGGATCCACGGCGCCGTCGTCCACCACTCGAGGTTGCGCGCAAGCGTCAGCCACAGCGCCGGCAGCCGGGAGGCGGTCAGCTGCCCGCGCGCGGCGACGCCGGCGATCGTCCCGATCACCGCCGACAGCTCGCGCCGGCGCGTGCCGCCGAGCTTCGCCGCGGCGCGCCTGGCCGCGTCGTAGGCGGCGAGGCGCTCGCGCCGGTCCTGGCCGGTGATCTGACCGCTGCGCGCCAGCCGCTTGAGCTCGGAGGCGACCGTGCGGACCGTCGCCGCGCGCGCCGGCGTGCGCGCCGCGGGCCCGCCCGGCGGCGCCGGCAGCGACGCGGTCGCAGCGGCGGGAAGCGTCGCGCGCTCGACGGTGCCGTGCGGTGAGAGGATCGAGATGTGATCGCGGCCGGCCAGCGCGGGCACGGCACTCCATGCCAGGAGCGCCAGCGCCGCCGCGCAGGACCAGCCGGCGCGTCGCGCCAGAGCCATGTGAGCCGTAACCCAGGCGCAACAGCGAAGTCGCGCTCGGCCCGCAGACCCCTTGATACGCTCGCCGAATGGCGGCTCGACCGAGAAGCGCGTTCGCGCTCGTACTGGCAGTCCTCGGCCTGGCTCTCGTGGCCGGATGCGGCGGCGGAGGTGGTCAGGCGGCCAGCTCGGACATGCCCGTCAACCAGCTGCTCAAGCAGACCTTCTCGGGCGACAAGCAGGTCAAGTCCGGCATGCTGGACCTCTCGTTGCAGGTCGACGCCCAGGGCTCGTCGCAGCTCAGCGGGCCGCTCTCGCTGCGCCTCACCGGTCCGTTCGAGAGCCAGGGCAAGGGCAAGCTGCCGAAGTTCAAGCTCGCGGCCTCGATCGCCGGCAGCGGTCAGAACATCACGGCCGGCGTGACGTCGACCGTCGACAAGGGCTACGTCGACTTCCAGGGCACCGACTACGCGATCACCGACAACGTCTGGAGCCAGTTCCGCAAGGGCTACGAGCAGTCGCAGCAGCAGGCGAACAGCCACAAGGGGCAGTCGCTCTCGGCGCTGGGCATCGACCCCCAGAACTGGCTGACCCACCCGCGCAACGTGGGCGACGGCAAGGTGCGCAACGACGACGTCGTGCGGATCACGGGCGGCGTCGATGTCGCGCGGATGCTCGACGACGTCAACACGCTGCTCGCGAAGGGCCGCGCGCTCGGCGGCTCGGCCACGCAGAACATCCCGAACAAGCTCACCGCGCAGCAGAAGCAGCAGGCCGTCCGGGCGATCCAGAGCCCGTCGGTCGAGATCGACACGGGCAAGAACGACTCGATCCTGCGGCGCGCGCTCGTCAACTTCACCGTGAACCTCCCGAAGAGCGCCGCGGCCGCCGCCCAGAGCGCCAAGGTCGCGCTCGACCTGAAGATCACCGACATCAACCAGGGCCAGGACATCTCGGCTCCCGCGAACCCCAAGCCGTTCACCCAGCTGTTGAGCGGGCTCAACAGCCTCGGGCTCAGCGGGCTCGGCGGAACCGGCTCGGGTTCGTCCGGCGCCGGCTCGAGCGGCGCCAGCGCCGCCAACCTCAAGAAGTACTCGCAGTGCATCGACAAGGCCGGCAACGACAGCGCGAAGGCGAGCAAGTGCGCCGACCTGCTGACGCCCTGACGTCCCGGTCGACGGCAGCGTAGGCTCACATCTGTGGCTCACGAAGCGCGCTCGCGCGGGGGCATCGGCGGCTTCCTGCTCTCCGGCGAGGGCTGGCCGTACGTGCTCGTGCCGTTCATCCCGTTCGCGATCGTGCTCGACGCGATCGGCGCCGCTGCGCCGCTGATCTTCTTCGCCTCGGCGCTCGGCGTGATCCCGACGGCGGCGCTGATGGGGCGCGCGACAGAGGAGCTGGCGACGCGCTCGGGTCCTGGCATCGGCGGCCTGCTGAACGTCACGTTCGGCAACGCCCCTGAGCTGATCATCGCCTTCTTCGCGCTCCACGCGGGGCTGCAGGAGGTCGTCAAGGCCTCGCTGGTCGGCTCGATCCTCGGCAACGTGCTGCTGGTGATGGGCGCGTCGATGCTCGTCGGAGGCCTCAAGCGCGAGCGCCAGTACTTCGACCGCACCGCCGCCGGCAGCCAGTCGCTGATGCTGCTGCTGGCGTGCGCGGCGCTCATGATGCCCGCGATCTTCGAGCTCGTGATCGGGGGCGCGCTGCCCAGTCCGCTGGACAAGAGCGACCGCTTCCCGTCGAACCTCGAGGCGTTGTCGGTCGGCGTCTCGATCGTCCTGCTGCTCTCCTACTTCGCGGGGCTGCTCTTCTCGCTGAAGACCCATCGCACGCTGTTCAACCCGCCGCAGGAGGACGCGCAGGAGGGCGATGAGCCCTGGAGCGTCAGGCGCAGCGTGTTCGCGCTGGCCGTCGCCGGCGTCGCGGTCGGCTTCATGTCGGAGATCCTCGTCGGCTCGATCGAGGAGGCGTCCAAGGGCATCGGGCTCTCGCCGTTCTTCGTCTCGCTGATCGTCGTGGCGATCGTCGGCAACGCAGCCGAGCACTGGGTCGCGGTGTACTTCGCGTCGAAGGACAAGCTCGACCTGTCGGTGGGCATCGCGATCGGCTCGAGCGCCCAGATCGCGCTGTTCGCGGCGCCCGTGCTCGTGCTGCTGTCCTTCTTCGTCGGGCCGTTCCCGATGGCGCTGGTCTTCAACGGGCTCGAGCTCGGCGCGATCCTGATCGCCGTGCTGGTCGCCAACTTCGTCACCCAGGAGGGGGAGTCGACGTGGTTCGAGGGCATCCAGCTGCTGGCGGTCTACGCCGTCCTCGGCCTGACGTTCTACTTCGTCGGCTGACCGGGACGAGGAACCGAGCTCGCGCTCAGGCGAGCTCGCGCAGTCGCCGGGCGACCTCGGCGTCGACGTCGAGCGGCTCCTGCCCGCGCGCGAGCCGGCGGGCGTTGCGCGAGACGACGAGCTCGCGGAGCTCGGCCTCGATCCCCGGCTCGACCGCCGGGGCCGTCAGCTCACGCAGCTCGGCGTCGACGTCGCCGAGCGCGAGCCCGCGTGCTGCGCGGCGGGCGTTGCGCGCCTCGAGCATCTGGCGGATCTCCGCCTCTCGCTCGGCCGCTTGGCCAGGCGTCATCGCCCCGCCCACGGGCGTCGGCCGCAGCGGCCGGTCCTCCCCGATCGAGAGGTCGCCGCGCCCGATCTGGCCGTAGGTCGACGCGCTGGTGACGGCGGTGACGATGGCCAGCACGATCCCCCCGCCCACCACCACGAAGAGCACGATCGCGAAGGCGCTCTGCATCGCAGCCCATTGTGACGCGCATCAGGCCAGTGCGGAGGGCACCTCCCCCGGATCCAGCGCGCCGGTCATGATCGCGACGCCGTCCTGCGAGGAGACCTGGTTCGGATCGACCACCGCGATGCGGCGGCCGAGCCGCTGGATGTGGATGCGGTCGGCGACCTCCCACACGTGCGGCATGTCGTGGCTGATGAGGATCACGGGAAGCCCCCGTTCGCGGACCCGGCGGATAAGGTCGAGGACCTGCAGCGACTCCTTGACGCCGAGCGCTGCCGTCGGCTCGTCCATGATCACGACGTGGCGGGCGAACGCCGCGCTGCGCGCGACCGCCACGCCCTGCCGCTGACCGCCCGACAGCGTCTCGACGGGCTGGCGCATCGACCCGACGCCGATGTTGAGCTCCTTCATCGCCTCGCTGGAACGCTGCACCATCCCGGGCTTGTCGACCATTCGCAGCACCGTCCCGAGGACGCCGCGGCGGCGCGGCTCGCGACCCAGGAACAGGTTCTCGGCGATGTCCATCGCCGGGGCCACCGCGAGGTCCTGGTAGACGGTCTCGATGCCGTGCCGTCGGGCGTCGAGCGGCGAGTGGAAGCGCACGCGCTCACCGTCGAGGAGGATCTCGCCCTCGTCCGGGATGATCGCCCCCGACAGCGCCTTGATCAGCGTCGACTTCCCGGCGCCGTTGTCACCGATGACTGCGAGGACCTCGCTCCGCAGCAGCTGGAAGTCGGCGCCCGCCATCGCCACGACCTGCCCGTAGCGCTTGACCAGGCCCCTCCCTTCGAGCACCGGCGCGACGCCGTTGGTGGTCGCGGTGGTTTCTTCGCCACCGCTCATCGGAGGGTCCTCCTTGCGACCTGATCGACGGTGACGGCCAGGAGCACCAGGATGCCGGTGACCAGCACCTGGTAGATCGAGTCGACGCCGATCAGCTGCAGGCCGTTTCGGATCACGCCGACGATCAGCGCGCCGACCAGCGCGCCGATGACGCTGCCGCGGCCGCCGAACAGGCTGATCCCGCCGATCACCACCGCGGTGATCGAGTCGAGGTTGTCCGTCACCCCGGCCTGGGGATCGCCGACGTTCGTGTAGCCGATCAGCAGCAGCGCGGCGATGCCGTACAACAGGCCCGCCGTCGCGTAGACCCCGAGCAGCACGCGGTTGGTGTGGATGCCGGTCAGGCGCGCCGCCTCGGGGTTGTCGCCGACGGCGTACACGTGGCGCCCGGCGGCCGTCTGGCCGAGGACGAAGAAGGCGATCCCGAACAGCACGAGCATCAGGATCGAGCCCCAGGCGATCCCGGTGTTGCCGACCTTGAACGTCGTGCCCATCCACGTCAGCGCGCTCGGCAGCCCGCTGATGGTCTGGTCCTTCGAGTAGATGTGCGTGAGCGCGAACGCGATGTTCAGCGTGGCCAGGGTCACGATGAACGGCGGCAGGCGGATCCGCGTGACGAGGGTGCCGTTGAGGACGCCGAACCCCGTCGCGATGAGCAGCCCGATGGCGATCGCCAGCAGTGGCGCGACCCCGCCGTTGACCGCGAGCTTCGTCATGAAGATCGACGACAGCGCCATGATCGCGCCGTTGGACAGGTCGATGCCGGCGGTGAGGATGATCAGCGTCTGGCCGATGGCCAGCGTGCCAACCACCATCACCTGCTGGAGGATCAGCGACAGGTTCGGCCCTGAGAGGAACCGGTCGGACTTGATCGAGAAGAACACGATGGCGATCGCGAGGGCGAGCAGTGGCCCGCCCACGGAGATCGCCCTGGCCCGCAGGAGCATGCCCGGGCGCCCCTCGGGCGTCCGGGATCCCTCGGCCTGGGTGGCGACGTCGGCCATGCCCGCGGCCTAGCCCCAGCAGTTCTGCAGGCCGAACTTGACGTCCTTGCTGGGCACGCCGGGCATCGGCTTCGCGGTGATCAGGTTGACGCCGGTGTCGTGGTAGCCGGAGACCTTCTTCTTGTCCTTGGTCGCGGCCACGATCGCGTCGACGCCCTGGCTCGCCATCTTCAGTGGGTACTGCTGCGAGGTGGCGGCGATCTTGCCGTCCTGCACGCCCTTGACGCCGGTGCAGCCGCCGTCGACCGAGACGAGCAGCGCCTGCTTCGCCTTGCCCGCCTTCTGGAGCGCGTTGTAGGCGCCGAGCCCCGACGGCTCGTTGATCGAATAGACGAGGTTGATGTCCGGGTTCTTCTGCAGGCAGTTCTCCATCGCCGTCTGGCCCTTCGCCTGGTCGCCCTGGGTGAACTGGGTGCAGACGATGTCCGGCGAGTTCTTGGGGATCCCGAACCCGGAGAGGAAGCCGTTGTGGCGCAGGTCGCCGACCGTGATGCCGGGGTTGAGGTCCATCATCGCGATCACCGGCTTCTTCGAGCCCATGGCCTTCTTCGCGTACTCGCCGATCAGCTTGCCCGCGGTGAAGTTGTTGGTGGCGTAGAGCGCGTCGGCCGCGTTCTGCGGCTCGAGCGGCGTGTCGAGCGTGATCACCTTGACGCCCTGATTGCGGGCCTTCTGGACCGTGGGGATGATCGCCTTGGTGTTGCTGGGAACGAGCAGGATCCCCTTGACGCCGGCGGCGAGCATGTTGTTGATCGCGGTGACCTGGCTCGCGTTGTCGCCGTCGTACTTGCCGGCGGCGGTCATCAACTTGACCCCGTCCTGGGTCGCCGCCTTCTGGGCGCCCTCCTTCATCTTCACGAAGAACGGGTTGGTGTCGGTCTTCGTGATCAGCCCGACGGTGACGCCACTGCTCTTGCCGCCGCCCCCGGAGGAGCCGCCGTTGTCGCTGCTTCCGCACGCGGACACGCCCACGACGGCGAGCGTCGCGGCGACGCCGAGCGCGACGGTCCCGGAGCTGATGCGGCCCAGGCGCTTGCCTTCCCACATTGCTGACCTCTCCTCCCGAGGTTTGAACCGGCAGATTCGCCTCTGCAAGGGAACGTTTCCACACTCGGCGCGTGCGAAAACGTCTCGAGGCGAACCGACGTGACCGCGGGGGCGGCAGGCGCCGGCCCGAATCGGCTGTCGGCGAGGATCGCGTGCTGGTCGAGGAGTCGCGCACCCCGTAGCCGCGATGGGTCGGGTTTTGTGCTACGGCGCCCCGCCCGATACCCTGGGGTACCCGTCGTTGACTGACTAGTCAATCTGGAAGGAAAGAGCCCGTGGTCGATTTCACGCTCACCGACGAGCAGAAGGCGCTGCGCGACATGGCGCACGACTTCGCCGAGAAGGAGATCCGTCCCGTCGCCTGGGAGTTCGACAAGGACGGGACCTGGCCCCAGCAGATCCTCGAGAAGGCCTGGGAGCTCGGCCTGATGAACTCCCACATCCCCGAGGAGTACGGCGGCCCAGGCGTCTCCGCGCTCGAGGGCGCGCTGATCGAGGAGGAGCTGGCCTGGGGCTGCTCGGGCATCGCGACCTCGATCGGCGCCAACGGCCTCGCCACCGCGCCGCTGGTGCTCGGCGGCTCGGAGGAGCTCAAGAAGCAGTACCTCGGGATGCTCACCGAGGCGCCGATCTTCTCGTCGTTCTGCCTCACCGAGCCCGACGCCGGCTCCGACGTCTCGGGCATGCGCACCACCGCCGTCCGCAAGGGCGACAAGTGGGTGCTCAACGGCTCCAAGTGCTTCATCACCAACGGCGGCTACGCGTCCTTCTTCACGGTCTACGCGAAGACGGACAAGGAGGCCGGCCACCGCGGCATCTCCTGCTTCCTCGTGCCCAAGGACAGCACGGTCACGGTGGACAAGAAGGAGGACAAGATGGGCCAGCGGGCCTCCAACACCGCGACCATCTCCTTCAACGAGACCGAGATCCCGGCCGACCACCTGATCGGCGCGGAGAACAAGGGCTTCAAGCTCGCGATGCAGACGCTCGACACGACGCGCCCGGGCGTGGCCGCGATGGCGACCGGCATCGCGCGCGCGGCGTTCGAGTTCGCGACCGCCTACTCGAAGGAGCGCGTCCAGTTCGGCGTGCCGATCGCGATGCACCAGGCGATCCAGTTCATCATCGCGGACATGGCGACGAAGGTGCACCTCTCGCGCCTGGCGACCTGGAACTCCGCCGTGCTGCTCGACCAGGGCCGCCGCAACACGCTCGAGTCCTCGCATGCGAAGCGCTTCGCCGCCGACACCGCGATGGAGGTCGCCACGGACGCGGTCCAGGTCTACGGCGGCTACGGGTTCATCAAGGACTACCCCGTCGAGAAGCTGATGCGCGACGCGAAGATCATGCAGCTCTACGAGGGCACCTCGCAGATCCAGCGGCTGGTGATCGCCCGCGAGACGCTCCTGCCGCGTCGCGTCGAGGAGCCCGCCGCTGCGTGAGCCGATCGTGATGGGACCTTCAGGCTCCCTTGAGGTTGCGCTGAAGATCCGCTGAGGGACGCCTGTCGTAATGATGAAGCGCATGGTCGACGCACACGTCGCGGAAGCGCCGCCGCCCCATACCGAGGGCCCCCATCCCTCTGGCGGCGGAAGTCCGTGGCGCAGGTGAGGGGCCGCCCGATCAACCTCCCGACGGCGGTCCCTCACCACCCTGTGGGCCCCGCCCGGGCGTCTGAAGCGTTTCCCCCGACGCGACGCCCGGGCGGCGAGCCCACCGCTCGCCCGGTCGGCGAAGATGTGCGCCGATGGCCGTACCGCTCTGGGGGGATCCCGCCGACTGGACGAACCCCGCGCCGCTGCGCGGCGACGTCCGCGCGGACGTCTGCGTCGTCGGGCTGGGTGGATCGGGGCTCGCTGCGGTCGGAGCGCTGCTCGATGCCGGCGCGACCGTCGCGGCCATCGACGCCGGCCCGGTCGCGGGCGGCGCGGCCGGACGCAACGGCGGCTTCCTGCTGGCCGGCACCGCCCGCTTCCATCACGACGCCGTCGCGAGCTGGGGCCGCGAGCGCGCGGCGGAGCTCTATCGCGAGACGCTGGCGGAGATCGACCGGCTGGCGGCCGAGCTCGGCCCCGCGATCGTCCGCCTGACCGGAAGCCTGCGGCTGCCGTCCGGCGAGGTGGAGGCCGAGGACTGCGCGCACCAGCTCGAGGCGCTGCGCGCCGACGGCTTCGAGGCGGCGGCGAGCGACGGCGGCGTCGTCGTCGCGGGCGACGGCGCGGTCGACCCGCTCGCTCGCTGCCGTAGCCTCGCGAGGCAGGCGCTGAGGCGGGGCGCGCGGCTGTTCGCCGGCACGGCCGCGGTGGCGATCCGCGGCGACCGCGTGCGCACGCCCGAGGGGGCCGTCGACTGCGGCGCCGTCGTCGTCGCGGTCGACGGCGGGCTCGAGCGCGTGCTCGAGGAGCTCGGCGGCCGCGTGCGGTCCACGCGCCTGCAGATGCTCGGGACGGCGCCCGTCGCCCCCCGCTTCCCGCGGCCCGTCTACTACCGCTGGGGCTTCGACTACTGGCAGCAGCTGCCCGACGGGCGCGTCGTACTCGGCGGCGGCCGCGACCGGCACGCGGGAACGGAGTGGGGGGCGGGCCCGGAGCCGAGCGATGTCGTGCAGGAGGGCCTCGATGCGCTCCTGCGGCGCAAGCTCGGCGTCGAGGCGCCCGTGACCCACCGCTGGGCAGGCGTGGTCGGCTACACCGAGGACGCGCTGCCCATCCTCGAGGTTGTCCGGCCCGGCGTCCTCGCCGTAGGGGGACAGAACGGACACGGCAACGTGATCGGCTCGGCGGCGGGCCGCGCGGCGGCCGCGATCGCGCTCGGGGAGCCCGCGCCGGCGCTCGCCAGGCTGCTCAGACCGGAGACCTGGGACGATGGCTCACCCTCAAGTCGAAGCTGATGATCTCGGGATTACGGTGAAACAAACGGTCGGAGGGACATAAGCATGCGGCGGATCCAGGCATCCGTCGTCGTCCCCGGCCGTGCGCAGGAGGCGGAGTCGCTCTGGCTCGATCAGGTCCGCTGGCCGGCGTGGATCGACGGGTTCGCCCACGTCGAGCGCGTCGACGGCGGCTGGCCGCGGCCCGGAACCACGCTGCGCTGGATTTCCGTGCCGCGCGGGCGCGGCCTCGTGCAGGAGCTGGCGCTCGGCTACGAGCCGGCGCGGCGGATCGAGGTCGCCGTCGAGGACGAGCAACTGCGCGGCACGCAGCGCACGCTGTTCGCGCCGGGCGACGCCGACACCCGCGTCACGCTCGAGCTGGAGTACGAGCTCAAGGAGCGCGCGTTCCCGCTGGTCGATCGCCTCTTCGTCCGCCGCGCGCTCCAGGACTCGCTGCAGCGCACCGTGACCCGCTTCGGCCACGAGCGGCGGGCCGAGCTCGAGCCGCTGCGCTAGCAGCACAACCACCGCCCTCCTCTGTGTTGTTGTCGCCAGATGAACCGCCGATTCCTCCTCCCGGCGACGGTCGCGGCGCTGCTCGCGCTCGCGCCCGCCGCCGCGCTCGCCGCGCACGCAGCCCGTCGGCGGCTTCGAGGTAGCGGACGGCGAGCGGCGGCGCCGGAACGGTCGTGGTGCGGCGCGCGATCACGCCGCGCGACCCGGGGCACAGTGCCGTGGCGGATCGTCGAGCAGGGACGCGCGCACGACTGCTATCGGGCTCGGCAACCACTTCTCGCACCCGTACCAGACCGCGGAGGCCGTGCTCCCCCCGCCGGCGCGCGCGCGTACTCGTCAACGACACGAACTTCGGCTCGCACGACCGCCACCCCGCGCTGCCCGACGAATCGGACTTCATCACCGTGAAGGTGCCCGGCCTGTAGCGGCTAGGGTGCCGGGCCATGTTCGTCTTCAGAGCCGGGGTCGTCGGCGCGGGCGTGATGGGCGGTGAGATCGCGCAGGTCATCGCCTCCGCGGACGTCCCCGTCGTGCTCAAGGACGTCGACCAGCAGTTCGTCGATGCGGGCCTGCAGAAGGCGCGCGAGGTCACCGAGGGCCAGGTCGCCAGGCTCGCCAAGAAGGGCAAGCTGAGCGAGGAGCAGGCCAGCGAGCAGATCGAGCGCACGCTCTCGCTGATCACCGGCACGACCTCCTACGACCCGTTCGGCGACGTCGACTTCGTGATCGAGGCCGTGCCGGAGAAGATGGAGATCAAGCACGCCGTCTTCGCCGACCTCGACGCCGCCACGCCGGGGCACGCGATCCTCGCCTCGAACACGTCCGGCCTCTCGATCACAGAGATCGCCGACGTCACGCAGCGTCCCGACAAGGTGGTCGGCTTCCACTTCTTCTGGCCGGCGTCCTACATGCGCCTCGTCGAGGTCATCGAGGGCGACGACACCTCGCCCGAGACCGCGCAGGCGGCCGCGAACTTCGCGCAGGCGATCCGCAAGACGGCCGTGCGCTGCGGCGAGTGCCCCGGCTTCGTCGTCAACCGCATCCTCGTCTCCACCGCCAGCGAGATCTGGCGCTACCAGGACGAGACGGGCGTCGACGTCGAGGCGCTCGACGCCTTCATCGCCGAGCGGGCGCAGATGCCGATGGGACCGTTCCGCGTCGCCGACATGTCGGGCCTGGACACCGTCGTCAAGGTCGCCCGCGATCTGCGCGACGCCTACGGCGAGCGCATGTACGTGCACTCGGGCATGGAGGAGAAGGTCGCGGCGGGCGACCTCGGCGCCAAGACGGGGAAGGGCTTCTACGACCATGGCTGAGCCGGCAACGCGCATCGACGAGCGGGTCGCGGACCGCTTCCAGCTCAAGGCGATCGTCGAGGCGTGCCTCGTGGTCGAGGAGGGCATCGCGGGCGTCCGCGACGTCGACCTCGGGATGATGATGGGCACGGGGATGATCCCGGGGCCGTTCGCCCGCGCCGACTTCCGCGGCCTCGATGACGTGCTCGCCGCGCTCGAGCGCGCGCAGGAGGAGTGGGGGAGCGCCTTCGAGCCGCCGCTGCTGCTGCGCCGGCTCGTCGCCCAGGGGCGCCTCGGCGCCAAGAGCGGCCAGGGCTTCTACCCCTACCCGCAGCCCGACGCCGGCTACGAGCAGGCGCCGGTCAAGCTCGACACGCGCGGCGAGCTCGCGATCCTGTGGCTCGACAACCCGCCGGCGAACTCGCTCGCCCCGCAGGTCCTCGAGGCGCTGCAGGGCGCCTGGGACGCGATCCAGGGCACCGCAGTGCGTTCGGTGGTCGTCGCGTCGCCGAATCCGGCGCTGTTCTGCGCCGGCGCCGACATCAGGGCCTTCAGGCAACTCGACGAGCAGGGCGGCCGCGGGCTGCTCGATGCCGCGCATGCGCTGTTCCGCGCCTGGGAGCAGTCGCCGATCATGACGATCGCCGCGGTCAACGGCATCGCGCTCGGCGGTGGATGCGAGCTCGCGATGGCCTGCGACGTGCGGATCGCCGGCTACTCGGCCGCCTTCGGCCAGCCCGAGATCAACCTCGGCATCATCCCCGGCTTCGGCGGGACGCAGCGGCTGCCGCGGCTCGTCGGCACGGCCAAGGCGCTCGAGATGAACACGACCGGCGAGCCGATCGCGGCGGAGGACGCGTACGAGTTCGGCCTGGTCAACCGCGTCGTCGCCGACCACGAGCTCTTCGACACGGCGCTGAGCTGGGCGCGCAAGCTCGGCGAGCAGGCACCGGTCGCGCTGGCCAACATCAAGCGCGCGTCGCACAAGGGCGATCTCGACGAGGGGATCGAAGCCGAGAAGGAGGGCTTCATGGCCGCCTTCACGTCTGACGACGCCCGCGAGGGGATCTCCGCCTTCCTGGACAAGCGCAGGCCGAAGTTCAAGGGCGCCTGACCGCGTGGCGGCCGATCACGCCCGGCTCGCGGAGCTGATCCGCTGCGCGCGCTCGGTCGTCGCACTCACCGGCGCCGGGATCTCCGTGCCGTCGGGGATCCCCGACTTCCGATCCCCCGGCACCGGCCTGTGGGCGAACGTCGATCCGATGGCGGTCGCCCACATCTCGGTCTGGCGCTCCGATCCGGCGGGCTTCTGGGCGTTCTACGGCCAGCGCTTCGCGAGGCTCGAGGGCAAGCTGCCGAACGCCGCGCACCGGGCGCTCGCCGCGCTCGAGCAGGCCGGGCGGCTCGACGCCGTGATCACGCAGAACATCGACGGCCTGCACGCCGCGGCGGGGACCCGCGAGCTGATCGAGGTCCACGGCTCGATCCGGACCGCGTCGTGCCTGGCGGACGGCCGCACGTACCCGCTGGCCGAGACGCGCCGGCGCCTCGCGGCGGCCGCCGACGGCGTGCCGCGCTGTGACTGCGGCGCGCCGCTGAAGCCCGACGTGGTGCTGTTCGGCGAGCTGCTCGACGAGGCGGCGATCACGCGCGCGGGTGAGCTCGCCCGAGGCGCCGAGCTGATGATCGTCGTGGGGTCCTCGCTCGAGGTCCAGCCCGTCGCAGGTCTGCCGGAGCTGACGCTGGGCTCGGGTGGCCGGCTCGCCGTCGTCACGCGCAGCGCGACCCCGTTCGACGCGGTCGCAGACGTCAAGCTCGCGGGCGACGTCGTCGAGGAGCTCGACGGCGTGCTCGCCGCGCTCGAGCTCTAGCTCCCGTCCGCGGATCGCGCGCGCAGCGCGGCCTCGAGGCGGCCGAGGGCATCCCCGACGGCAGCCTGCTCGCGCCGGCCCAGACCACCGCGCAGCGCCACGCTCGCCGCGGCGGCCACGGACTCGGCGTGGGCGGCCAGCTCGTCGAGACGCTCGCCGAGATCACGGTGCTCGCGCCAGCCTTCGAGCTCGGCCAGCGCCGCGCGCAGCGCGATGTCGAGCTGCAGGGCGGCCTCGCGGCCGCGGCCGCGGTCGAGGTCGGCCCGGGCGCGCAGCGCGAGCTCCTCGCAGGCGAGCGCGGCGTCGCGACCGCCGAGCAGCGCCGCCGCGCGCTCCTGCGGCACGAGCATCCGCCGGCCCGGGCCGCGGTGCGCCGGCAGCTCCCGCGCGACGTCCCACTCACCGTCCGCGACCGCCTCGCCCGACCCGTAGCCGATCCGCGTGACGAGGGCGCGCGCCGCATCCGGGTCCGCCGCCCACGGATCGGCGGCGGCGACGCGCCGGGCCGCGACGGCCCGCGAGAGCACCAGCAGCGACTCGGCGAGCAGCGCCTCGCGGCCCTCGCCGAGCGCGCGGGCTAGCCAGGCATCGGCCGCCGCGCTGCCGGCGAGGCCGGTCGCGTCGATCACCGTCGCCCGCGTGACTTCGACGGGCGGCGTCGCCTGATCGGGGTCGGCGCGCCGCGGGCGCCGTCGCCCGCCGGGGGCGACGCGCCCCCGCCGCGGGGCCTCGGCGCCCGAGATGACGAGCACGTGCCGGACGTCGTCGCCTGCAAAGCGCCGGATCGCGTAGCGACCCGGATCGGGACCGAGCCGCCCCGGGAACTCCCACTGGACGAACCCGAAGCAGCGCCCGGGATCGGGCCCGGACGCCGCGCTCAATCGCCCAGGTGCGCGCCGCCGCGGCGCTTGACCGGCGTCGCGTAGCGCGACGGGTTCGCGCGCACGATCGGCTCCGACAGCTGGCCGAGGCGGTTCACCAGGCGGGTCCACTGGTCCGGGCGCAAGATCGAGCTGACCTGCCGCGCGAGCTTCGCGTTGTCGCCGAACATCGGCTGGAAGCCGACGTGGATGTGGTTCGCGTGGTCGGGCATCGAGAGCGTGTTGTCCGCGCCGGGGTAGGTCATCAGCGAGATGATCTGATGCGGCTTCATGGTGCCCTGCAAGGTCAGCAGGCGCCGGATCACGAGGTCGGTGATCGATCCCGGGCCCTGATGGCCGAGGATCGGGATGCCGTTGACGGCGGCGATATCGACCGCGTCGCCGGTCGAGTGCTCGGAGACGTTGCCCGAGACCGTCATCAGGCTGTGCCCGCACTTGAGCGCGGAGATCGTCGGCTTGAAGCCCGAGGCGGCGAGGAACTCGATCGTCGCGAGGACGCGGCGGTCGATCTGCCCCGTCTGGACATCGCTGCGGCCGCACTGGTAGATCTGCACGCGCGGGTCGTTGAGCACGCGCTGGGCGAGCGCGTCCTTGCCCATCAACAGGATCTGGCCGATCGACGGGCCGTCGGCACCCAGGAACGGGTTCTTGCCCGCGGCCCGGTAGATCGCCGTCGTCTCGAGCAGCTTCCAGCCGTCGAGGATCGGCTTCGGGTCGATCCGCGGCGCGCCCTTGCCGGCCGGGCGGATCTCGAAGGTCAGGTGCGGGGCGACGGTCCGCTCGACCTTGCCGATGTGACCGAGGATCGTGCCGGCGACGATGTGCGCGCCCTTGCGCATCGGGCGCAGGCGGACATTCTTGCGGTCGAGCCCGAAGACGCGCTTGAAGTATCCCGCGACGCTCGGATCGCCGTCGACCGCGCCGCTGCGCTGGAACTCCTGCTGGGCGCCGCCTGCGTTGGCCGCGTTCGGCCGGTGCGGGTGCGCGAACAGGCGCTGCTTCGTCGGGGCGCTGCGGCTGACCGCGGCCTGGGGACGCGTGCGCGGCTTCGGCGTGGCCTTGCGCTGCAGCGCGCGGCTCGGCGCCTTGGCCGCCGCGCTGGTCGTCGCCGACGCGGCCTCGGAGGGCGCGACGTCCTTGCGCGGGAGCTTGAGCTCCTTGGTGATCTGCGCCTGCGTGACCCGCTGTGGCTTCGGCGCCGGGTAGCGCTTCACGACGTTGCCGAGGTGCGAGTAGGTGTACGTGTTGCCGTAGACGTCCTGGAGGACGATGTAGTGGCCACGGCGCTTGGTCGTCCCGGTGCGGACGACGCGGCCGTCCTGGACGGCCACCACGCGCGAGCCCGCGCGGGCGAAGATGTCGATCGAGCGGCGCTGGCCGGACTCGACCACGACCGAGGGATGGGTGCGGCGCTGGCCGCGCAGCTCGCGCTTGGTGAGGCTGTCGGCGTAGCGCGCCTTGGCGTCGACCGGGAAGCGGCCCTGCGTGAGGCCGGTGAGCGAGCCCACGAGGTTCGCGGGGAGGCCGGCGATGACGCGCGCGCGCATCAGCACGGAGTCCACGTACCAGGTCGCGTGGTTGTAGGAGAAGATCGCGCCGCGCAGGTCGTGGTCGGCGCCGGCGGCGCGCAGGTAGCGTGCCGCCGCGAAGATCGCGTCAGCGGGGTTGAACGGGTCGCGCACGCCGTCGCCGTTGGCGTCGACGCCGTACAGCTTCCAGGTGGAGGGCATGAACTGCATCCAGCCCTCGGCGCCCGCGGAGGAGATGTTGAGGTTGCGCCCGTAGTCGGTCTCGATCTCGTTGATCGCGGCCAGGACCTCCCAGCGCACGCCGTACTGGATGCCGGCCGCCTGGTAGATCGGCAGCAGGAACGGCGGGATCCGGAACTTGTCGATGAAGAAGTTCGGGACGCCGATCGCCGCAGGGCCGGGAGTCGCGAGCGAGAGCGTCGGGTTCGCGAACGTCGGGGTGCCGTCGGGCGCCTGCGGCGCATTCGGCTTGGCGTGCTTGCCCGCCTGCGTGACCTTGTCCTTCGCCTTGCCGACGATCCGGCCGGCGCCACCGGTCTGATTGCCCGAGCCCGCGCCGGTGCTGCCAGAGCCGGCCGAGCCGCTCGAGCCATTCCCTGAACCCGTGGTCGAGCCTTGCGAGGTCGAGCCGCCGCTAGGGCTGTTGCCGCCGCGCGAGCCGCTCGACCCGTTCCCGCCCGGGGTGGGCGAGGGCGTCGGCGTGCCGGTCACGCTCGGAGCCGGCGGCACGGTCGGGGCCGGCGGAGCCGTGGGGACCGGCGTCGGGGTGGCGATCGGTCCGAGGTCGACGACGCTCTGAACCGGCGCGGAGAGCGCGGGCAGCGAGCTCGCCGCCGACCCGCCGGACGGCACGTCGACGTTGAGGGTCATGACCTGGCCGGTCACCAGCGTGACGCGCACCTGGTGCATCTCCGCGGAGGCGGACGCGACCAGCACCGCCGCATACAGCACGGCAGCCAGCAGCGCGATCCTGACCGGCGTGCGACCTGTCATCCCCGGAATCTGTCCCCTCCTGTTGCGCCGGTGCAGTCTCGACCTACCGCAGGAAGCCGGCGCACGGCCCTCGACGGAGGCATTGAAGCTACTGATCGCATGGTTATTTCGCAATTTCCGACAGTGCGATGGCGCCGTCTCTTGCGCATTTCGACGCATCAGAGTGCATCGTGTCGCGCTTCCACCTCGACTAGAGATCGAGGGTGCGGTCCCCGGCACCGGCTCTCCCCTGCCCCTGCGCTAGCTTCCCCGCGGTCTGCGATCGACGAAACCCGGGAGAGCGACCATGGCAGAGGACAGCGGGCAGGGCGGCATCAAGGACCGCCTCGCCCGGCAGGGCGAGGACGCGCTGGGCCGGCTCGCCCAGGACCTGCTGGAGAACCCCCTCGTCACGAGCGCGATCTCGCGCGCGTTCGAGGCGCGCGAGCGCGCGGTGCAGGCGCAGGAGACCGCCATGAGCGCGCTCAACATCCCGTCCGCGGCGGACATCGAGCGCCTG
>JAXDHR010000216.1:0-4505 GCA_034664425.1 Solirubrobacteraceae bacterium | reverse complement strand
CACGCGCGGGGGCGTCTCGAGGTTGTTCTGCGGCAGGAACGAGAACAGGTAGCGAGCGTCCTCGAGGCACTGGTCCTCGTCGTCTGAGGCGAAGTGCGCGACGCCGGACTTCGCGTTGTGGCTCATCGCTCCACCGAGCTCCTCGAAGCCGACCTCCTCGCCCGTGACCGTCTTGATCACGTCGGGGCCGGTGATGAACATGTGCGAGGTCTCCTTGACCATGAAGATGAAGTCCGTCATGGCGGGGGAGTAGACGGCGCCGCCCGCGCACGGGCCCATGACCAGCGAGATCTGCGGGATCACGCCGGAGGAGCGCACGTTGCGCAGGAACACGTCGCCGTAGGCGCCGAGCGAGACGACGCCCTCCTGGATGCGCGCACCGCCCGAGTCGTTGATGCCGATGACCGGGCAGCCGATCTTCGCCGCCAGGTCCATGATCTTGCACATCTTCTCGGCCATGACCTCGCCGAGCGAGCCGCCGAAGACCGTGAAGTCCTGCGAGAAGACGCAGACGCGGCGGCCGTCGATGGTCCCGTGCCCGGTCACGACCGCATCGCCCCAGGGCCGGTTCTTCTCCATGCCGAACTCGTTCGTCCGGTGGCGGACGTAGGTGTCGAGCTCCTGGAAGGACCCCGGGTCGAGCAGCTTCTCGATCCGCTCGCGAGCCGTCTGCTTGCCACGGGCGTGCTGCTTCTCCACCGCCTTCTCGGAGGCATGGTGGACCGCGGCCTGGCGCAGCTCCTCGAGCTGCGCCAGCTTCTCCTCGGAGGTCTCGGGGTTCTTCTGGCGCATGGGAGCGGCGAGGCTACCGGAGCCTCGCCGCCTTCGGGCGCACGGTGAAGCGCTTCCCGTTGGTTCTCACAAGCCGCACCGTCGCCCGTCCCTTGGGCGCACCGGTCAGCACGCCGCGGGGGACGGTGAGCGTCGCCCGCTGAGCCTTGCGCAGCTTCACCGTGATCGCCCGCGCAGTGACCTCGACGGCACCGGCTCGGACCCGCTTGCCGTCCTGAGTGACCTTGACGCGCCTTGCGATCGACCGGCTCGCGTGCAGGCCCTTGGGCAGTGTCAGCTTCAGGCTCTTGAGCGGCTTGGCGGAGCGGCCGTGACCGGCCCTCAGGCGCAACGCCGGCCGCCTCCCCTTGGAGAGCGCGAGCGCCGCCGTCGCCGGGCAGTTGCGCACGACCGCGGTAGCCGGGCTCGCGACGGTCTTGCCGTTGTGGCCGGTGAGGTTGCCGGCGAACTTGAGCGCTGCACCCGTACACGGGTTACCGGCGACCCTCAGCGGACCGCCCCCGGTGAACTTGAGGTCGAACTGGCTGAGCGGGACGTCGGGCAGCCCGTCGAACACCGCGACGATGCCGTGCGAGAGGTCCAGCGCGCCCGAGAGCCGCAGCGAGACCGGCCCGTTGAGTGACAGTCGCAAACCGGGGAACAGCGAACCCGGCACCTGGACCAGGTTGACCGGACCGCTGAGGCCGACCGGCAGCAGTGGGGTCCTCGCCGATGCGCTGCCGACCTGCGAGGCCTTCGGGCATGTGTCCGCCGCCGCCTGGGCGGTCGTGCACACGGCCTTCACCGCCGGGAGGTCGAGCATCATCTGCTTCGGCAGCACGACCTCGGCCTTGCGGGTCGAGGACTGGCCCGCGGGAATCTTGATGGACGTCCGCAGCGTCGGGTTGCTGCGGGCGCCCTTCGGCCCGCGGGCGTCGACGGAGGCGGTCAGCTTGGGCTTGTACGGCAGCCCGGCGCAGTCAGTCGCCTGATACGGCGTGGTCGCGGTCGCCTGTGCGCCCTCGGAGCCGGTCAGGTTGGCGGTCAGCACGCGCGGATCGCAGCCCGACGGGTTGACGCCGAAGCCCGCGCGGTCGAGGCTCAGCGTGAGCGAGCGCACCGAGACCGGCACGCCGCCGACGAGCGGCGGCAGTGGGGCGGTGCGGACGGTCACGCCGCCGTCGCTCGAGCGCAGCAGCAGGCCGGCCCGGATCACCACGGTGCCCAGGTCGACGGGGCCGACCTTGCTGGGGATCACGATCGCGAGGCCGGCGACGCCGCCCTGGGCCGGTCCCGTCAGGTACACCGTGCCCTTCAAGCGAACCGGGGCGCCGCCGGTGCCGACGAGCGCCGAGACCGAGCCCAGCCGCGTGTTCGAAGCGCAGGTCGCCGTCTTCGCGCGAGCCTCAGGGCAGATCGGGACACCGGTCAGCTTGCCGGCCAGCCCGGGCGGCAGGTTCGTCTCGACGCCGCCGAAGTCCTGATCGCCGTCGGGGCGCGAGATCGTGATCGCCAGCGCCCCGGTGGGCCGGCCGGCGAGCGTCGAATCGCTCTTGACGGCGAGGCTCGGGCGGAACCGGGTCGGGTTCGTGCAGCCGGTGACGGAGTAGGACGCGGACGCCGTGACCGGGGCGTTGCCGCTCCACGGCGTCAGCGTCGCGTTCATCGTCTTGCTCCCGCAGCTCGACGGGTTCGCGAGCACGCCGCGGTCACCGCCCTGGAAGGTCAGCGCGAATGACGTGAACGGCACCTGCGGCAGGTTGTCGAAGGTGGAGGTCACCTGTCCCGTGGACGCGTCGAGCGTCGTCCTGCCCGTGAGCTTGAGGTGAACGCCGTGGTCGTCGACGGCGACCAGCAGCGGGTACACCCCTCCCGCCGGCTGGCCGAAGTAGACCTTGCCGCCGAGGACGCCGATCAGCGGCGTGGCGAACGACACGGTGCCGATCTGCGCAGCGGCCGGGCACTTGGACGCGGCGAACTGGCTCGCGCTGCAGGCGACCAGGCCGTTGGCGACGCCCGGCGAGAGCGTCGTGCCGAGCGGCAGCTTGACGACCGCGCGGCGGACGTGCGCCTGACGAGGGTTGCCGCCGTCGGGAACGGTCAAGGTGACCGTCGCGCCGGTCGGCTGCGTGCGCTGCGGGTTGGTCACGGAGAGCGCGGCCTTCGGCGTGAACGGCACCGCGCCGCAGCCGCCGACCGTGAAGCTCGCCGACTGGGTCGCGTTGGGAGGCGCATCGATCCGCGTCGTCTTGGAGCCGCACGAGGTCGGCAGCGTCGCGAAGTTCGCGTTGAGTGTGAGGTCGAGCGAGGTCACCGCCAGGGGCGATGACAGGTTGGAGATCGTGGAGTCGAGTCCACCGTCGGGGCGGACGGTCACCGAGGCCTCGTTGCGGGCGAGCGGCAGGATCGGCAGCCCGAGGTTGACCACGATCCCGAGCCGCGCGGGCTCGTCGCCCTGCGGCGCCATGTTGAACACGCCGCCCGACGCCAGCCCGTTCGCGCTGGCCGATCCGACCTGCGAGCTCCCGGGGCATCCGGTGACGCTCTTGAACTGCGCCTCGGTGCATTTGGCGAACGGCCCCGGGTTGCCGACCAGCCCGGCAGGCAGGTGGAGCGTCAGGGGATGCCCCGCCGGATCCTTGGCGAAGTCGACGTGGATCTTGACCTGCGCCGGGGCGCCGGCCTGCGTCGTGCTCGTGGTGATCGTGAAGCTCGCCTGGGCGGCGGCGGGAGCGGCGAGGGCGGTGCAGGCCGCGAGCGACGCGGCGAGGAGGGGAAGTCTGCGCATAGGGCGCCGGGGGTTCTACACCAAGCGCGGGTGCATCGCGACCGGACCCGCGCTCCGACCGGTGCGCCTACAACTCCGGCTGGTACTCCCCGAACACGTCGCGCATGGCGCCGCAGACCTCGCCCATCGAGCACGAGTCCTTGAGTGCCGCGCGGATCGGCGGCAGCAGGTTGTCCGTACCGCGGGCGGCCTCGCGGACCTCCTCGAGCCGCCGCTTGGCGAGCTCCTGGTCGCGGTTCTCCTTGAACGTTTTCAGCCGCTCGACCTGCCCGCGCTCGACGGCGGGGTCGACGCGCAGGATGTCCTCGACCTCGAGCTCCTCGTCGACGTACTTGTTGACGCCGACGACGACGTCCTGGCCGACGCGCGAGCGCTCGTGGTAGCCGAAGGCCGACTCCTCGACCTCGTTCTTGATGAAGGCGATCGCGTTGACCGAGCCGCCGAGCTCGTCCACGCGCTCGATCAGCTTCCAGGCCCGGCGCTCGATCTCGGCCGTCAGCGACTCGACGTAGTAGGAGCCCGCGAACGGGTCGACGGTGTCGGCGGCGCCGGACTCGTAGGCGATGATCTGCTGCGTGCGCAGCGCGATCCGGGCGGCGCGCTCGGTCGGCAGCGCGAGCGCCTCGTCGTAGCCGTTGGTGTGCAGCGACTGGGTGCCGCCGCAGACGGCGGCGAACGCCTGCAGGGCGACGCGCACGACGTTGTTGACCGGCTGCTGGGCGGTCAGCGTCACGCCGCCCGTCTGCGTGTGGAAGCGGATCGTCTGCGACTTCGGGCCCTGCGCGCCGAAGCGCTCGCGCATCGCGTGCGCCCACATGTTGCGGGCCGCGCGGAACTTCGCGACCTCCTGGAAGACGTTGTTGTGGCCGTTGAAGAAGAAGGCCAGCCGCGGGGCGAAGTCGTCGACCTTGAGTCCCGCGTCGAGCGCCGCCTGCACGTAGGCCAT
>JAXDHR010000215.1:0-7491 GCA_034664425.1 Solirubrobacteraceae bacterium | reverse complement strand
AGGAGGGCAACGACCTCGAGAACCTCGTCGGCCACGTCAACGACTCGGGCGAGGGCCGCTGGACGATCCAGGACGGCATCGACCACGACGTGCCGATGCCGGTGATCACCGCCTCCCTGTACGCGCGCTTCTACTCCCGCCGCGAGGGTGACTTCACCCATCGCGTGCTCGCCGCGCTGCGCAACCAGTTCGGCGGGCACGCCGTCGAACGGGCCGCCGAGAAGGAGGGGGCGTGATGGACGGGACCGTCGCCCAGCGCCAAGAGGCCGCGACCAATCCGAACCCGCTGATCGAGGGCCTGGAGCGCCTGCCGGTCCCCAACACGACGCTGACGATCTTCGGCGCGACGGGGGACCTCGCTCGGCGCAAGCTGCTGCCCGCGCTCTACAACATCGCCCACGAGGGCGCGCTCCCCGAGCGCTTCAACCTCGTCGGCGTCTCGCGCCGCGACCAGTCAGACGACGACTTCCGCGAATTCGCCAAGCAGGCGATCACCGAGTTCTCGCGCCGTGAGCCCGACGACCAGGTGCTCGAGGGACTGCTCTCGCGCCTGCGCTACACGGGCTTCTCGTTCGACGACGCCGAGGGCTACCCGCGGCTCGCGAGCATCATCGAGGAGCTCGACGAGGAGGCCGGGCGTCCGCTCAACCGCGCCTACTACCTCTCCACGGCCCCGGAGTTCTTCCCGGTGATCGTCGAGCGCCTCGGGGAGGCCGAGCTCAATCGCGCTCCGAGTCGCGACGTCGACGTGCGGGTGATCATCGAGAAGCCGTTCGGCACCGACCTCGCCTCGGCGCAGTCGCTGCAGGCGACGGTCTCGAAGGTCTTCCGCGAGCGCCAGGTCTTCCGCATCGACCACTACCTCGGCAAGGAGACCGTCCAGAACGTGATGGCCTTCCGGTTCGCGAACTACATGTTCGAGCCGGTCTGGAACCGCAACTACATCGACCACATCCAGATCACCGCGGCGGAGGACCTCGGCATCGGCTCGCGGGCGGGCTACTACGACGGGGCGGGCGCGCTGCGCGATCTCGTCGAGAACCACATGCTGCAGCTGCTCACGCTCGTCTGCATGGAGCCCCCGGCGACCTTCGAGGCCAACAAGGTCCGCGACGAGAAGGTCAAGGTGCTGCAGGCGATCACCCCGCCATCGCCGGAGGAGGTCGCCCACTCGACGGTGCGCGCGCAGTACACCGCCGGCGTGGTCGGCGGCGAGCGGGTCCCGGGCTACCTCGCGGAGGAGGGTGTGCCGGAGGACTCGGCCACGGAGACCTACGCGGCGCTCAAGCTCGAGGTCCACAACTGGCGCTGGGCCGGCGTGCCGATCTTCCTGCGCACTGGCAAGCGGCTCTCGCGCAAGGTGACCGAGATCGCGGTCCAGCTCAAGCCCGTGCCGCACCTGGCGTTCTCCTCGCAGGGGTCGGTCGGCGTGCAGCCCAACCAGCTGATCCTGACCATGCAGCCCAACGAGGGCGTGTCGCTGTCGCTGGGGGCGAAGATCCCCGGCACCCGCATGCGGATCCGGCCCGTCAACATGGAGTTCCTGTACGGGACCTCGTTCATGTCGCAGTCGCCCGAGGCCTACGAGCGGCTGATCCTCGATGCCATGCGCGGGGATGCCACCTTGTTCACCCGCAACGACGAGACGCTGTCGCAGTGGGCGATCATCGACCCGATCCTCAAGACCTGGTCCGAGCGCCAGCAGCCCGAGCTGCAGACCTATGAGGCCGGTACGCCGGGCCCTGCGGCCGCCGACGACCTGATCGGCGAGGGGCGCCACTGGAGGGGTCTCTGATGGACGAGGTCTGGCGCGAGCAGGACACGACGCCGGCCAGGGTCGAGGCTGCGCTGCGCGACATGATCACGCACCGCGGCGGCGACGAGGACGACGAGTCGCGCGCGTTCGTGCCCGCCCGCGTCCTGAACCTGGTGGCGATCGTCGACGCCGAGTTCCGCGGCGAGATCGAGAACCGCCTGCAGCGCGTGGGCCGCTTCCACCCGTCGCGACTCGTGCTGTGCAGCGTCGAGGACGGCCGTGAACGGATCGACGCCTGGGCCGGGATCGGCACCGAAGACGCTGAGCCGCGGCCGGGTCACATCGCCGTCGCGCACGAGCGGGTCGAGCTGACGATCGGCCCGCAGCACGTGGCCAAGCTCGACACGATCGTCGATCCGCTGCTCGTCTCAGACCTCGCGACGATGGTGTGGGCGCCGCACGGCCACGACGACGGCGTCGACGCGCTGCGCCGGCTCGCCCAGATCATCCTGATCGACTCCCTGGATGCCCCGGCGGCCGCCGACGCCCTCTCCCGGGCCGCCGACCTCGCGGACGACTCCTACGTCGTCGACCTCGCCTGGCTGCGCTCGACGCCGTGGCGCGAGCGCGTGGCCGCGGTCTTCGACCCGCCGGACATGCGCGCGCACCTCGGCGGCGTCGCGGCCGTCACGGTCCGTCACCGCGAGGACTCGCTCGCCTCCGCCCTGCTGTTCTGCGGGTGGCTGTCCTCGCGGTTGGGCTGGAAGCCGTCCCGGCTGTCGAGCGCGCGTGGTGTGACCAGCGGGCATGCCCGTGCCCGCCGGCAGGAGGTCCGGATCCAGCTGCAACCGGTCGACATGCACCCTCCGGGGCTCGGCGGCGTGACGATCGAGATGGCCTCGGGCGCGAGCGTCTCGCTCGACCGCGGTCCCGGCGGCCTGCGCACGGTGCGGCGCGCCCGCGACGGGTCCGAGCAGGCGTGGACGGTGCTCGGCGCGTCGCGCGGCGAGGCCGGCATCCTCGGCGAGGGCGTCCGCCAGGCGCTGCTGCGCGACCCCACGTACCGACCGGCGCTCGGCTGCGCCCAGGTGATGGCGTGAGCCGGGCGGGCGGGCCCGATATCCGGGTCCTCGAGGACCCGGCGGCGGAGGTCGCGCGCCTGCTGGGCGAGACCGCGCGCGCCGGGGGCCACGTGGTGCTGACCGGCGGCTCCTCGCCCAAGCGCGCGTACGAGATGGCCGCTGCCGCGGGCGAGGACTGGAGCCGTGCGACGCTCTGGTTCGGCGACGAGCGCTGCGTCGCACCCGACGACGAGCGTTCGAACTTCGCGATGGCCGATGCGGCGCTGCTGTCGCGGCTGGATCCCGTCCCTGCCGTGCAGCGCATCGAGGGCGAGCGCGGGGCGACGGAGGGCGCCGCCGCCTATGAGGCGAGCGTCCGCGAGGCGCTCGGCGACGCGCCGGCCTGGGACCTGCTGCTGCTCGGCCTGGGCCCGGACTCGCACTGCGCCTCGCTGTTCCCCAACCGCCCGGAGAAGGACGTCGACGACCGGCTCGTCGTCGGCGTGCCCGAGGCGGGGATGGAGCCGTTCGTGCCGCGCGTCTCGCTCACCCTGCCGGCGCTCAACGCCGCCAAGCGGGTCGTCTTCCTCGTCACGGGCGAGAGCAAGCGCGACGCGGTACGGCGCGCGTTCGTCGACGAGGATCCCGCGAGCCCGTCGGCGCGGGTCCGCCCCGCCGGTGAGCTGCTGGTGCTGCTCGACGCGGCGGCGAAGCCGTGAGCGACCACTTCGTGGGCATCGACGTGGGCGGCACGAAGATCGCCGTGGCCTCGCTGGCGCACGGCGAGCTGAGCGAGTCGAACCTGCTCCACACGGAGCTCCACGAGCAGGGCAAGCTGGTCGACCAGCTCGCGTCGGCGATCGGGGACGCGCGCACGGACGACACGCGCGCGGTCGGGATCGGCGTGCCGTCGCTGGTCGAGTTCGAGACGGGCCGGATCGCATCGAGCGTGAACATCCCCCTGCGCGACGTGCCGCTGCGGGAGCTGCTCTCCGAGCGCACCGGGCTGCCGGTCTTCGTCGACAACGACGCGAGCTGCGCCGCGCTCGCCGAGGCCTTCGATGAGAACGGCCGCCTGACGTGCCCGCACCTGGTGATGTTCACGATCGGCACCGGCGTCGGCGGCGGGCTCGTGCTCAACGGCAAGCTCTACCGCGGCGCGGTCGGCATGGCCGCCGAGGTCGGGCACACGATCATCGGACTCGACCTCGCGCACGGCGCGCCGGACGTCGAGGTCGAGTTCCCGCAGGAGGGCTCGCTCGAGCGGCTCGGATCCGGCCGCGCGCTCGACGCGCTGGCGCTCGACGCGGCACGCCGCGACGCGAACTCGTTCCTGGGTCGCCGGCTCACCCGCGACGGCGGCGTCACCGGCCACGACGCCGTCGACGGCGCGCGCGCCGGAGACAAGGCCTCGATCCGCTGCCTGGACATCCTCGGCCAGCGGCTGGGCATCGGGATCGCCAACGCGATCAACACCTTCGACCCGCTCGAGGTCGTGATCGGCGGCGGGGTCTCCGCGGCCGGAGATCTGCTGCTGGGCCCGGCGCACGAGACCGCGCGCCGCCATGTCGTGCCCGGGGCGGGCTCGAAGACGACGCTGCGCCTCGCGCGCCACGGCCCGCGGGCGGGCGTACTCGGCGCCGCCCTCATCGCCGCTCAGGAGTGGGCCGAGGAGCAGGGCTCGTCGTCCGGGGCGGAGGTCGCCGCGAGGGAGCCGACGCCGTGAGGATCGCCTGCGCGTTCGATCACGCCGGGTTCCCGCTGAAGGCGCTCGTGCTCGGCACGCTGATCGAACTCGGACACGAGACGATCGACCTCGGCACCGACTCGACCGATCCCGTCGACTACCCGGACATCGCGCGCGCCGCCGCGATCGAGGTTCGCGACGGCCGAGCCGAGCGCGCCGTCGTGGTCTGCGGCTCGGGCGCGGGCGTCGCGGTCGCCTGCTGCAAGGTCCCCGGCGTGCGCGCGGTCTGCGCGCTCGACACCTACACCGCCCACCAGGCGGTCGAGCACGACGACTGCAACGTGCTCTGCCTCGGAGCCCGGGTGATCGGGCCGGCGCTGGCCGCCGACGTCCTGCGCACCTATGCGGCGGCCGGCTTCACGGGCGAGGCGCGCCACGTCCGCCGGCTCGAGAAGGTCGGCGCGATCGAGCGCGAGTTCGCGCGCGGCTGATTCGCCCGGGCATCAGGAACCAGGGCGATCCCTACGTGCTCGCAGCGGCCGTGCGGCGAGGGCTCGACCACACGAAGGCCGAGCGTCCGTCCTAGGCCGCCGCGCCGGGCGCCAGCGCGCGCTCGACCAGCGCCTCGATCCCGGACCGCGACGCGGCCGAGCAGTAGAAGCCCGCGGCGTGGCAGAAGATCGCGTCCGGCACCCCGGAGGCCCGCGCGAGCTCGGCGCCGCTGCGGCCCGCCCAGTCCGGCGGGAAGTCGCGCCGGTTGCCGAACGCGCCGAGCTCCCGCGGCACGGCCTGCGCGCCCCAGCCGTCGGACTTGGGGTAGATCACGAACAGCGCCTCGGGCGCACCCGTGACCACCGCCTCCCGCCACGGCATGTTGCGGTCGAGCTCGATCACCCGCGGGTCGCTCGCCCGGCCGATCGCGTCGGCGACGAGCCGGCGGGCGCGCGCGAACGCGGCAGCGCCGGCGATCTCGCCCTCGAGGATCCGGCCCGCGATCGCGACGGCCTCCTCGAAGCGGGCATCCTCCTGGTCGGGCGTCAGCTCCTCATCCCAGGCCGGGTTCATCGCCGCGATCACCCCCGAGACGGTCATCGGGCGGATGCCCTCGACCAGCGACTCCGTGATCGTCTGGCCGACGTCGTTGGCGTCGACCCCCTGGACCAGCCGCTCGTCGATCGCCCGCGCGGCGTCCTCGCCGCCGGCGAGGGTGGTGCCGTGCGCGCGCCAGACGAGGCCGAAGCTCGCATAGCGGATGCCGTTCGCGCGCTCGCCCGCGCCGCCCTTCTGATGGTGGTCGAAGTCGCCGCCGTCGGGGTCCCATCGGCCGCCCACGTCGACGCGGGCATCGGCGGCCGCCAGCTCGCCCTCGTCTCGGGTGCGGACGATCAGCAGCGGTCCGGCGGCGAGGCCGAGGGCGGCGACGGCGAAGACCTCGTCGGCGTGGAAGTTGCCCGGGTGGGTGGCGACCTTCATCGGGCTGAAACCTAGCGGCGCCCGTCCCGACGACGGCGACGGGCCCCGGCGAAGCGGGGCCCGTCGCGCGCCGATCGGGTCAGCCGGCTACTTCACGAAGCCGAACGACTTCAGGTACTCCTGCGCCACCGCGTCGGGCTCGGACTTGTTGATGTCCACGCGCGCGTTGAGCTGCTGCATGTTCTGGACCGTCATGTACTTCTGAACGTCCTCGATGACCTTCTGCCCCTGCGGCCCGAGCTTCTTGAGCGCCGAGTTGCGGATGCCGAACGAGATGTTGTACGGCGGGAACAGGTGCTTGTCGTCCTGCACGACGGCGTACTTGCCGCTGGCCAGCGGGCCGTCGGTCGAGAACAGGAAGCCGACGTCTGCCTTGCCGGTGTCGAGCACCTGGTAGGTCTGGTTGGAGGCGAGGAACTTCTTGAACTTCGTGTTGTAGGTCTTCTCGACTCCGAGCAGGCAGTCCGTGCGCTGGGCGCACTCGGGATAGCCCGTGATCGTGAGCTGACCCGCCTTCTTGGCCAGTTCGGACATCGTCTTCGGGCTGCCGATCGACTGCCAGTTCTTCTTCAGCAGGCCGAGCCGGTAGGTGTTCTCGAAGGGCGTCGGCGGCAGCGCGGTGATGCCGACCTTCGCGTAGTCCTTCTTGGCCTCCTGGTAGGCCGCGTTCTTGTCGCGCGGCACGTCGGCCACCTTGACGCCGAAGAACGACGTCAACGAGGTCCCGGTGTACTCGGGATAGGCGTCGATGCGCCCAGCCTTGAGGGCCTTGTAGGCGATCTGCTCGGCGCCGAGGTTCAGCTGCTTCTTGACGTTGAAGCCTGCGGCCTTGAGGGCGTCGGCGTAGATGTTGCCGAGGATGAACTGCTCGGTGAAGTTCTTCGAGCCGATCGTGATGGTGCCCTTGCCGGCGGCACCCGAGATCGGCTTGATGAGGTTGCCGGCGTACTTGCCCGTCCCGGAGGACGAGCCGGACCCGGACGAGCTCCCACCAGAGCTCGACGAGCCTGAGTCGGAGCTGCCGCAGCCCACGGCGAACAGGCTGATGGCGGCCGCGACGGCTCCGGCGGCGATCTTGCGGGGGAGAGTCACGTTGCTTCGGGGCTCCTTGCGAGGATGGACGGACGGCGGAAGACGGATCGATCGGAACGGACGCTGCGCCGCGCGACGCGGACGCCGCGGGGGATGACGGCGCGCTCGAGCGCGACGAACAGGCCGTCGAGCCCGAGCGTGAGCAGGGCGATGACGATGCACGCCCCGAGGCGGCCGGGATCGCCGTAGATCTGCTCGTTGATGATCGGCAGGCCGAGCGTGTTGACGCTCGCGTAGGGGGCGATCGTTGCCGTCGCCACGATGCTCACGAGCGAGATCCGGACTCCCGTCCAGATCGTCGGCATCGCGAGCGGCAGCTCGATGCCGCGCATGATCTGCCAGTCGCTCATCCCCATCGCCCGCGCCGAGTCCAGCGCCGTCCGGTTGACCCCGCGGACGCCGACGTAGGTGTTGGTGAGGAT
>JAXDHR010000214.1:0-32173 GCA_034664425.1 Solirubrobacteraceae bacterium | reverse complement strand
TGCTCCTATCGCCTGGCAGCGACAGTCCGCCGAAGCGGCCGGCTGAGTGCTGCTTCGCGCGAGAAGCGGCAGTGGCGAGCGCCGGCACGGACTATCGCTCCTGCCTCATAGCGAGAGCGCTTGCGGCGCCCCCGGCCCAAGTTCGATGCTCGTCGTTCCGGTAGCGGCACCGCCTCCCGGGGAGCGATAAGTTCTCCCGGCGCCGCGGGTCTCGTCTGGCATGGCCACCACCGTTACGATCCGTCGCGCGACTGCCGCCGACGCCCGAGCGATCGGCGCGGTGTTCGACGCCGCCGTCCGCGTCAACTGGACGTATTTCGGCGAGCTTGCGCAGACGCCCATGTTCGAGCCCGAGGAATGGGACCGCGAGATCGCCGACCACGAGCCGCCCAACCTCCTGCTCGTCGGGGCCGGCGCGACAGGAGCGGTCCTCGGGTTCGTCGCCGCGCATCCGGCCGATGGCGAACTCTTCCTCCTGTTCGTCCACCCGGCGGCGGCTGGGTGCGGCACCGGACGCCGCCTGCTCAACGCGGCGCACGACGGGCTCCGCGACGCGGGATGTCGCGAGGCATTCCTGTATACGCACGAGCACAACGAGCGCGCGCTGGCCGTGTATCGCGCCGCCGGCTACCGCTCGGACGGCGCGGTGCGCGACTCAGAGTTCAGAGGCATCGCGATACGCGAGCTGCGGCTCGTGAAACCGCTCTGAGCCTGTCGGTCGTCGTCGATCGCGACCTGCGCCGAACGCGCGCCGCGCTCGTGCTTCTGCCTCCGAGCGACAGCGCGTATCGAGGTCGAAGGCCGCGCTGCGGCCTGATCAGGCACTAGCCATGTCCGATAGCCGAGGCGGGCGCTGATGGATCAGATATTCGGCGGCAGGATTGCCACGCCCGTCTCGACCACTGCGTAGAAGCCGAGGCGTTCGTAGAGCCGGCGTGGGCGACCGTCGCGCTCGGCGCAGATCCAGACATCCGGCGCAACGTCGGCGGCCAGGCCGATCGCCCGCGCGGTGAGCGCGCCACCGAGGCCGGCGCCGCGGCGCTCGGGATGCACGAACACCTGGCTCACCTCACTTCCGCCGTCGTGCGTCTCCACCTGAGCGAAGCCGATCGGGCGACCCTCCTCTATTGCCGCTACGACCCGCACCTCAGCGAATTCGGCCACCTCTCGCGCCTGGGCGTGGAACGCCTCCGGCTCGGTATGTTCACCGAAATCCTCCCGATGCCAGAGGTCGCGGAGCTCCCGCACCACGTCGTAGTCGACCTCCACTAGCTCGCCGCGAGCCTGTGGAAGCGGGCGGCCGTCATGCAGCAGGAAGACGAGCGGGTTGGCCATCCACCCCCGCTCGCGGAGTTCGCCCACCACGCCGTCGGGCATGGGGATCATCCACTCGACGAAGCGGTGAGCGCAGCCCGTGAGCTCACCGTCGGCCGCCGCGATCATCTCATCGGCCTCCATCGGCCGGTCCAGCCGGATGCAGTTGTACTCCCAGAAGTCGGGGTGGCGCGGGCTGCGGAACACCACCCCGTGCGAGAACGGCCTCGCCTCGTCGCAGATCCGCTCCTTCCACGGGAGATGCCAGCGTCGAAACCTCGCCTCGGCCGTGACCTCCGACATTGCCAGGCACCCTATGTGATCGCCACAGCCCGCGACCCTCGGAGGCCGTACCCGGGCGCAGTGGACGCCCGAGCTGACCAATCGACGCGGGCAAGCCGCGAACGGCGGCGCTACCGGCTTCAATGCGATTCGACACCGACACGGCCTTGCGGCACGGCCGCTCACGCGGTGCTGCTTCGCCTGACAGCGGCAGCGCCGGTTCTGCCTCGTTGCGCAAGCGAGGTTCAGGCGCGATTCGAGCACCGCGAGCGTTTGACGCGGCAGACCGCACCGCCGCCTGTGGTGACGATGACGATGGTGTCTCGCGGTCCTGCGCCTCCGAACACGGTGGCAGGCAGGTCGCGTGCCGTAAGTGTCGCCGGCGAGAGGTAGGGTCCCCAGCCTCCTTCGACCTCGCAAGGAAGATTCGGTGCGCGCCGGAGGTTCACGCGCACACGCCCCCTCGACAAACGGACCACTGTCACCAGCGAGTCGCGCGGCGTCGACGCGACGGCCGCAGCCGCGAGCGCGGCGATTCTGAGCGATCGGCCGCCGCAGTAGGTCAGGACGACGCCCAAGAGCATCGGCCAGCCCACCGCCAAGGTGTGAGCGTCGTGCTTCTCGACGTGGTCTGGTGGCCAAAGAGCGACGAGCGCTATTCCGAACATGAGCATCGGGAGCCCGACGTAGACCATGCGACGCCCCAGCCGCCGATACCCCTCAACGAGCCTGTGCGGTTCCATGCGGACTCGCACATGGACTGCGGGGGCCATCGTCATCTCTCGTCTATCGGCACTACGCGGGTTCAGCGCGAGGTCGTGCGCCCGCTACTCCTTTCGCCTGCACGCGGCGTTGAGGACTCGGCGCCAAGCGCTCTCGCTTGCGCGAAAAGCACAGCGTGTCGGCGCGAGACAGCCGCGGCTCCTGCCGCGAAGAACCGGCATCAGTCCGCGACGCCAAGGCGCGCCATCGGAGTGGCGGGGTGCGGCATCGGGCTGAACGCGCGTGTCGCGGCGTCGGCCAGCTCGCTCGCGCGGATCGCGTGGAGGTACCGCTCCGTCGTCTTGAGGTCCGCGTGCCCGAGGACGTCGTTGACCGTCACGGGATCGAGCACGCGCGTGAGCAGGTTGCCGGCGGTGTGACGCAGATCGTGGAACCGCAACGCCGGGAGACCGGCGGCGTCACGCGCGGCGACGTATCGCCGCCGCAACGCCGAGGGATCCAAGCGATCGCCAACCGTGCTGCAGAAGACGTAGTCCTCGGCGGCGGTGAAGTTGGGCCGCTGCGAGAGGCGGTCGAGTGACCCGAGCGCCTGGTCGCCGAGCGGGACGTAGCGGACGCGGCGGCCCTTCGTGGTGCGCTCGCGCGTGTCGGACAGCGCTCGCTCCACGACGAGCACGCGCTCGTCCCAGCGCACGTCGCGCCAGCGCAGCGCGACGAGCTCGCCGCGACGTAGGCCCGTGTAGGCGGCGATGCGCACGACCTCGCCGAGTTGGCGGTCCTCGTCACGGCGTGCCGTTTCGGCGGCCGGCGTCTCGTACGGACGAGCGGTGCGCCAGCTGCCCGCCGCCGCCGCGCGCGCGAGCGCCTCGACCTGCTCGACCGTAAACACCTCCAGGCGTCCAGGGCCGTCCTCGCGGCGCTTCGGCGTCGCGGCCGCTGGGTTCTCGCTAAGCCCCCACTGACCCCGTCGCTCCGGTCGAAGGGCGTAGTTGAAGATCGCTACGACGACCTCGCGGTGGCGGTTGACGGTCCGGCGCGACACGCCGTCGGCGGCGTCGCGGTCCAGCAGCCGCGACACGTCGACCGTGCTGATCTGCGCGGGCGGGAGGTCGCCGAGCGCGCCCATGATCCGGCCAAGGGCGCGCCCGGCTCCGCGCCGGTAGGGCGTGCCAGGTTCTGCGAGCATGGCGCGATAGTTGCGCAGGGTGGAGGGCTTGACGTCCTCGACTGCGGTCAGGTGCTCGAGCCACGCATGCGCGAGCGTGCGGAACGTCGGGCCGGCCGCCCGGGCCGCCGCAACGCGCTCGCCCGCCGCGCGCGCACGGTCGGAGGCAGCCTGCTCCTCGGCGATGCGAATGACGCGGGTGATCGCCCGGCGAGCCTGCCGCTCCGTCAGCTCGCCGCCTCGCGGGCGTCCGTCGCGAGGTCGCCACGCGCCGTTGGCGTCGCGCGTCATCCAGGCGGGGAAGCCGAGGCGGCGCTTCAGCCGCGACCCGTCCGCGCAGCGCCACTTGACGGCCCACACCGGGTCGCCGCCGCGGGAGGTTTCGACGAGCAGGCAGGCAGTGCTGACGGGGTCGTGATCGGGCGTCGGGCGAGGCCATCGTACCTCGCCCTGTGGGTGCAGGACCAAACTGCACATAAACAACGCTGTAGAGCGCCATTTACCGCCGCAGACCGACGCAAGAATGCGGGTTCAGCGACACTGCTTCGGGCTCATAACCCGAAGGTCGCAGGTTCGAATCCTGCCGCCTATTCGACCGGACCCGCGACGCCAGCCCGAGGTCTACGGGGTCGGGAGTTACCACGCGCTGCCCGTCCCCGCGGGCACTGAAGCCATGACGGCGCTCACGCGCCCTTGAGGATGGCCGCGACCTCTGCGAGTGGCCCCGGCACCTTCTCGGTGATGCCCAGAGGTGATGAGCAGTTCCGGTAGGCGCCTAGCGCGGAACCGCCGGAGGCGTCTGGCGGTAGGCGTGGCTGGTTTTGTAGGCGCGCGCCTCCGTTTCCAGGACACCTGCGCGCACCGCCACAAGGCGGCGGCGGCCCAGGTGGAGAACCCTGTGCAGCGACACGGTCTCAGGGTTAGGTTCCCCTGCCGGTTTGGCGAGGATCGTCCCGAATCCCCGCGCGTAGAACTTGCGCTGGTGTCCGCCACCCGGGTCGTAGGGGGCGTACTCGTCAATTTCAAGCACGTGCTTGTAGCACCTCGCGGGCGTGCAGACTTTCAGGCCTTTCCTGAGCACTCGCGCGCGGTCGTAGAACTTGAGGTGCGGTGCGTACGCCTGGCTGTAGTCCTTCCCCACACGCGGAGACTGGTACATGAATATGCCCGGCTGGGTACCGAACGTGGAGGCTATAAAGGTTTCGGGCGCGCCCTTGAAGCGGCCCTTCTTCCAGAGCTCTGGGTACTCGCCGAACAGCCAGACGTTCTTGTTGTTGTCCTGCGCGGCGAAGAACAGCTCCGACTCCTGCAGCCTGCCGCGGCTGAAGTCACGCTCCCACACGACGACGCAGGGGATCCCGTCAACCACCTTGTTCATGTCCGTCACGAGCGAGGTGATCCGGTGCTTGAGCACTTTCCCGCCCTCGCGCACCACGCCGTCGAGCACGAACTCGGTTCCCGGGATCAACGGCGTCCACCTATTGTTGATAACCAGCGGGTTGGAGAAGCGCGCCCGGCTGAATTCTTTGGCGGTCGGCCGCGGCGAGATGATCCTGTGCCCGGTTGATGCGCTGCCGGCTGGCCGGCCGGCAGCCGGCAGCGCTACAGCGAGTGCCACACCCAAGGCGGCGACGAGCGCAGCGACGCGTCGCACGGGCGGGCCGGTGGCGCGCAAGTTTGGGGCGAGCATGGGCGCGACCCTGGCAGAAGGTCTCTGAAGGAACGTTGAAAGATCGCGCTCGCCTCCTCTGAGACCGGGACGCGACTCCCGCGACACTAGTTGTCCTGCCTCCAGACGTTGTGAACGCGGCTGATGGGTGGCCGGTTGCCGATGGTGAGCCAGGCTGGGTTTGACGGAGACCTCGACTGCAGGACGAGAAGTCCTAAGAGAGGATCTGTCGATGCCCCGCCCACGCAAGTACCCGCCTGAGCTGCTGGACCGTGGCGCCAGGTTGGTGTTTGAGAGCGGCCGGCCGATCGCGCATGTCGCGCGCGATCTCGGTGTGCCGTCAGAGACGTTGCGCAAGCACGTTCGCCAACTCGAGGCCGAGGAGGGTCTGCGGCCGGATCTGCCTCCGGCGGCCGAGCGTGAGGAGATCGAGGCGCTGCGCAAGGAGGTCGACGAGTTGCGCTGCGCGAACGAGATCCTCAAGGCCGCGTCGGTGTGTTTCGCGACCGAGCTCGACGCAGACTGCGCGTCGAACAGATGGAGCGCCTGCGATGGGCGGTCCCTCGGAGACGCACTCCGCATCCGCTGAGCCCGATGATGGCGGCCACGACGGGTACGACGGGTATGGCGGCTCACCCGCGGCTCGCCAGGTAGACACGCTCATCGGCCTCGGTGGGGCGAGGTTCCACCTCTTCCGAGACGAACAGCGGCGCACCTACGCACACGAGGCAGAGGACGTGTTCGCCATCCCCTCGCCGGAATGCATTGCAAGGCTCAAGACGGCCTTCCCAAAGGTGGTAGGACGCTACGCGACGAGCCGCATTGTGCGGAGGCAATGGATGCCCTCGCTGCACAGGCCGTCTATGAGGGGTGCCGCGGAGCCGGGCTGCCTCTGTGTCGGCGGCGAGCGGTCGCGCATCGTGCTCGATACTCGCAGATGGTGCGGGTCGCGTCGTGGTGATCGAAACGGCTCGTGGTTCGTGAGGCCATTCAGCCCCGTGAACTTCCCCCGGCGGACGACGACCCAGGCCATTCCGGCTCGATCCCCGGGCGGCCGACTGCGATTCCTCCGGCCGTTCGTCAACGTCGGCACGGACGAGGACTTCATGCTGGTTTGCGCCTGGCTGGTGAGGCGCTCAACCCCGGTTGGCGTCCTCCTTGAGACTGGCCGGGCCCGATGCGCCTGGCAGCCGTCAAGGAGGACCGCGCCGTGAGCTAGTTGGGTCCGCAGCCGATCGAGCCAGACGTTGCGTTGTCGAACTGCCCGGGCGGGACGTGGGCAAAGAAACCGGGCTGTCCGCCGTCAATGAAGATCAGCGGGCCGAATCCCGAAGGCTGCTCCGGGAAGCCGGATGAGACGCAGTGGCCGAAGTTGAACACGGTTGGCGGGGAGTCCGCAGCGCCTGCGGCGCTCGGAATCGCCAGTGCGAGCGCGGCGACGCTTGCGACGAGGGTGACCGCTCTGCGGTGAGACACGTTCTGGTCCTCCTATGAGGAAGGGATACGCAGGCCCAGTCGCGTTGAAGCTCACTGGACCGCATTGCACGGACGAACGTAGGCCCGCCAGACCGCGCGATCAACGCGACATTCGGCGTACGACCTACCGCTTGCCGGCCTCGTTCGCAACGTCAAGGGCGGTAGCGCCGAGCCGGGTTGGATCCGTGGGGTTGGGCTCAGATCGCCCGTAGCGCGAGCGCCGCCTTTAGCTGCCGGTCGGAGCGCTGCTTACGTCATACCGGAGCCATGTGCGGGCGGCCATGTCGGCCGCCGCGGCCTGCGCCACGCCGGCTCGCCGCTCGGCCTGTCCGCCTCGTTGGGGTCCTACGACCAGCGTCCTATTGCGACTTGGACCCGCGGCCAAGCATCCTTTCGATCCGGCATGTGGGCCGGCCGCCATGATCTCGAGGACCCGCCTACCAACCGTTGCCGCAGGGCAACGCCCATCCAGTCGATCTGTTCGCGTGGACCTCGTGTGCGGTGGGATTGGAGGCGCTCGTGTCGTCCGCTGAACCGGCGGTGGGATCCGCCTCACAGGCCTTCGGTGTGGGTATGGGTGTCAAGCCGGGGGTCCGCGCTAGACCGCTCTCGGGTTCAGACGATCGGCGAGTCGACGCACGGCGGAGACCGGGTCCGCGAGATCGTCGAGGTCAGAACCGGGTCACTGTGTTCGTCGCAGACGACCATCCGGGCGTCCGAAGTGCGCTGGAATCGCTGATCCGTACCGCCACGGATCTCGAGTTGCTGGGCTCGGCGTGCAATGGTGAGGAGGCGGTGCGGCTCACTGCGCTTCTGTGCCCGCAGGTGGTGGTCATGGATCTCGTGATGCCCGGTGTCGACGGGGTGGAGGCGACGCGGCGGATGCGCTGCCGCCGGTGGCCGCCCGCCGTGGTTGCGTTGTCGGGGTCGCATGAGCTGATGCGAGACGCGGTGGCAGCCGGAGCGTCGTTTACGTTGCTCAAGGACGTGCATCCGGGCCACCTGCTGGAGATGATCCGAGCAGCAGCAGGCGGGTAGGAACTGGTTGCGACGATCGGCCCGGTCGGGCTTGATGCGTCGGCCTCAGCGTTCACGCAGACCGGCCGCCAACTGTCAGCCCAGCTGAATGGGTGATGATGCGAAAACCTAGCCTGAGGTTCGGGCGCGCCGCCCGCGGTGATCGGGACCGCCGTCACGCTCGGGGGACAGATCCGGTCTTCTCCCGGCTGTTCGCCCGCTTTGCGCTGACCGGACTGGCCGCCATGCTCGTGATCGGCGCTATCGCGTTCATGGTTGTTCGCCGCTCGGCGACGTCGAGTGCGATCCGACACGCGCAGGAGCTGACGCAACTCGCAGGCCGCGGAATCGCGGAGCCGCTGATCACCCCCGGCGTGATCGACGGCGTTCCGCGCGACGTGGCTCGTCTCGATCGCGTGATACGGCGCCGGGTTCTGCGCGGAACTCCGATCGTGCGGGTGAAGATCTGGGACGAGCGTGGCCGCATCGTCTACTCCGACGAGCCGCGGCTGATCGGATCCAGGCTCCCCTTGGGCGCCGCCGAGCTGCGCGTACTTCGCGGTGGAGGGATCGAGGCCGATGCCAGCGACCTGAGCCGGCCGGAGAATCGGTTCGACCGTCGGTTCAAGCGGCTCGTCGAGGTCTACGTCGGGATTCGCTCGCCGAACGGGTCGCGGTTGCTCTATGAGGACTATGAGCGGTCGAGCACGCTCTCCGCCAGCAGTCGCCGTCAGTGGACCAGCCTGCTGCCGGCGTTGCTCGGAGCGCTGTTGGTGCTGTACCTGATCCAGCTTCCGCTGGCGTATTCGCTCGGACGACGGTTGCGCGCCCGGCAGCGCGAGCGGGAGGAGCTGCTGCGCAGGGCGATCGATGCTTCGGATCTGGAGCGGCGCCGGATAGCCGCTGATCTGCACGACGGCGCGGTTCAGCGCCTCGCGGGGGTGTCCCTGTCGCTGGCGGCGTCGGCGGCCGGCAACGGAGGTGCCGACGGGAGCCGGGGCATGCAGGCAACGGTTGAGGTGGCGGCATCGGAGACCCGCGAGACCATTCGCGAGCTGCGCACGCTGCTGGTCGACATCTATCCGCCCACGCTTCAGCGCTCGGGTCTTCTCGCGGCGCTGGACGATCTCGTCGCGCCCTTGCGAACGGCAGGGGTCGTCGTCTCGCTTCGTGTCCCGGGCTTGCTGGAGCTCCCCGACGACATCGGGGCGCTGTTCTACCGAGTGGCCCAGGAGGCGGTCCGCAACATCAGGAAGCACGGCGACGCGTCCGAGGTGGAGATCTGCGTCCAGACCGCGAACCGTCAGGCGGTCCTGGCGGTCGTCGACAACGGACGGGGCTTCTCGACGGCAGATACCGCTGATCGGGAACCAGACGGCCATCTCGGTCTGCGGTTGATGCGCGATCTCGTCGACCACGCCGGCGGCCGCCTGGCGCTGACCTCGGCCCCGGACGAGGGCGCATCGATTCGCGTTACCGTGCCGGTGCGATGATCACGCTGCTGATCGCCGACGACCACCCCGTGGTGCGCGACGCGCTGACGCGGTTGCTGGGGGACGTCGAGGACATCGAGGTCACCGGGGCGGCCGCCACCGGCAGCGACGCCGTGTCGGTGGCCGTCGAGACCTCGCCCGACGTGGTCCTGATGGATCTGGAGATGCCCAATCTCAACGGGATCGAGGCCACGAAGGCGCTGACGGCGGCCCGCTGCCCGTCGCGGATTGTGATCCTGACCACCTTCTCGGATCGCGACCGGATCATGGGCGCGCTCGACGCGGGCGCGGTGGGTTACCTGCTCAAGGACGCCGAACCCGACGAGATCATCCGGGGGGTGCGCGCAGCGGCGGAGGGCGATTCACCGCTCGCGCCGCGCGCGGCGCGAGAGATGATCGCCGAACGCGCCCAGCTCGGTGGCGAGGCAGGGCTGAGCACGCGCGAGGCGCAGGTGCTGGGATTGGTCGCCGAAGGCCTCCCGAACAAGGTGATCGCGCGGCGACTCGAGATCAGCGAGAAGACCGTCAAGGCGCATCTCACGAACGTCTTCGCGCGGATCGGCGTCAGCGACCGCACGCAGGCCGCGCTGTGGGCCCACCGGAACAACATCGGGTCCTGACGGCTTCGCCGCGCATGCGCCGTCAGCCGGCGTCCTAGGACCAACGTCCACTTGATGTCGGGACTCGCGCCGAGCCACCATGCGGCCCACGCGTCGGATTCCGGTGCGGTCCCATCCCGACGAAGGAATTTCCCATGTCCGGCTCCCGCATTGCTACAACGCTCGCCACTGCTCTGATCGTCATGTTCACGTGCGCCGGCCCGGCCCTCGCCAGCCATGGCGGCGGAGGAGGTGGCGGGGGCACGGCTCCGCCTCCCCCGACCACGGCACCGGTGGTGTCGCTGACCCCGTCGACCGTGACCTACGCGTCTCAGGCGGTCGGCACCTCGAGCGCTCCGCAGACCGTCACCCTGACCAACACGGGCACCGCTTCGCTGTTCATCAACGGGATGTCGCAGGCCGGCCCCAACCCGCTCGACTTCGCCGAGGGCAACGACTTCTGCGTCGGCAGCCTCGTGGCGGTCGGGGCGTCGTGCACGCTGCAAGTCAGCTTCACGCCCACCGCGACGGGACCGCGCACGGCGACGATCTCGGTGATCGACAACGCCGCGAACAGCCCGCAGGTGATCACGTTCACCGGCACCGGCACCTCGGTCAACGGCCCGACGCCGCTGAGCGTCGACACGACGGGCCTCACCTGCAACGCCGGCGTATGCCAGCTGGGCATTCCGAGCGAGTCCTTGGTCAAGAACTTCTCCTTCGCCAGCCTCGCCGTGCTCGGTCAGACCACTCCGCCGTTCACGTGGACGCTCGCCGGGGGCGTGCTCCCGCCGGGACTAACGCTGTTCCCCAACGGCCAGATCTACGGCACGCCCACGTCCGCCGGGACCTTCACCTTCACGGTCAAGGTCACGGATGCCAACGGTCAGACCGCGACACAGCCGTTCAGCATGACCATCTCGCCCCAGCCCCCGCCGCTCACGCCCGCCCAGCAGAGCTGCCAGCACGCCCCCGGGCAGACGACCGCTTCGCTGTCCGGGCCCGCGATCGGCGGAGTGACTCCCGGCGGTCAGGCCATCGGTGACCAATCTCAGCTCACCGCCTGCGGCGGCTTCACCACGATCACTGCCCAGGTCAAGAACGTCAACCTTCCCAACGGCACGGTCCTCTGGGTGACGCTCGGTGGCGAGCCGATCGGGCGCGTCACGATCAACAACGGCGCCGCGACGATGCCGGCATGGATCGCGATGAGCAGCCTGCGCAAGCAGGGCATCTCGATCTTCCGCCAGCCCCCGACCGGAGGCCTGAGCCAGACCCCGATCCTGTCCGGCCCATTCGTCTAGCAGCACCAGCGACCGCCAGCCCCGTAACGAGAAAAGCAGACACCATGTTAGGCAGCCGATCGCGGCAACGATCCTCGCTGGACCTGGCTGCCGATCGCCGCGTCAGGCGCGATCCGCCGGGGGTGACCCCGGCGGAGGCGCCGGAGGTGGCGGGAATCCGCCCCCGTGCCTGCCGCTGGCCATGTCCGTGGCGGTGACCCACGCCTGCGGCCGGTCCCGCATCAGCGCCGTCGCCACCGTCCCGTCGCAACTGCACCGTCCCCGCGCCGCGCCGCTCGTCACGCCGCCACGCACTACTGCTGCGATCTGAGCGGCGCTCCTAGCGACGGATCGGGCCCCCGCTATGTCCCTCGGAGCGACGAGGGGGTCATCGAGAGCCGCCTCTGGGTGGCTCTCTTCGTTCCGGAGTCGGCCGCGCTGACCTGGCACGCGTGTTCGCGTGCCGAAGCCTCGGGCCCATCGCGGCCCACCCACGTGCTTCGTGGTTCGCCGGGACGATGGGCGGCCTCCCTGCATCGCCGGATGCCGAGGACGGGCATGAACGGCTAGATCGTCGCGGTCGGCGCTCAACTGTTATGAGCGTTCTGGCTCCTCACTGCGCGGATGCCGCTGCTCGAACCTGGCGCGACGGCATTCCCGCAAGCTCATCGAGCTCCTTCACTGCTGCGCCGCTCTCGGCATCCGCGCGGATCGCGGCCCCGAGGCGCTTGGCGCTCTCGGCGAACTGTGGCTCGGCGATCAGGCGCCGGGCGGCGCGAGCGATGGTGGCGGGGGTCGCATTGCGGCGCACACGCAGTCCGGCACCATGCGCGACGACGCGCGCGGCGTTGTCGTTCTGGTCACGTCCCATGGGCAGACAGACCATCGGAACGCCTGCGGCCAGCGCCTTCATGACGGTGCCGTGGCCGGCGTGTGTCACGACCACCGCCGCCTCACCCAGGACGGCGGCGTGCGGCGCCGACTGCACGACCTCAACGTTGCCGGGCGCTCGAACGCTCTGCGGGTCGATCGCCGGACCGGTGGTGACGACGCCGCGCGCCGAGAGGCCGCCAAGCGCATCGACGATCCGTTGGAGCGTGCGCTCGTGGTCTTGGAACGTCGTGCTGAGCGCAACGAGCACGAGCGGCTCGTCGCCCGGGGGAGCAGCCCACGGCTGGACCCAAGTGGGGTCGTCGAGTATCGGCCCCACGTAGCGCAGGTTGGCCGGCATGCTGTGCGCGGGGAAGTCGAACGCCTTGGAGCTCAGCACGAGCAGCCGATTCGCCCGGTGAAACTGCTCGAACGGCCCGCTGACGGGAGCCAGCCCGTGCGCGTGCCGCAGCGCGTTGAGCGCGGGCAGCGCCTTGTTCCAGAGGCGCTCGGCGAACCGCGTCATGACCGCGTCGCGGCCGCGGCCGAGCGGCCCGCGCGCGGGTTGCAGACCCGGCCCGAAGGGCGGCAGGCCGGTGCGCGGTTCCCCCCACAGGTTCGGGACGAGGACCGCGTAGGGCAGTCCATGCGCTTCTGCGGCGATCTGTGAGCCGACGACGAAGAAGCACGACACGAGCGCGTCGTAGCGTTGCGATCGCAACGCGCGGGCGGTATCCGTGGCAAAGCCCGGCGCCCATCCGAAGAGGATCTCGCGCATGAGTCCGACCTGCTGGGCCGGCGTGCGCAGCAAGTAGTCGCGGATGAGGTCATCCTCGCGTAGACGACTTTCGCGCCGAGGCGCGTCCTGCCAGGTCTCGAATCGCGCGCCGATCGCCGCGGCCTCCTCGGCGATCGTCGGATCGCCGAGGACCGTGATCTCGTGGCCCCGTTCGGCGAGGCCACGGGCGACGGCCAGTTCCGGTGGCACGTTGCCGCCAGCGTCGGTCATCGTAAAGAGATAGCGGCTCATCAGGTCCTCCTTGCGTCGGCGGGCCGGGTCCCCAGCAGCGCGGTCACGAGCCGGGTCATGGTGTCGCTGGTCGCACGGCGGCTGAGACCGAGGTCGCGTCGCAGCAGCTTCCAGGTGTAGACGTCAGTGGCCGCATGCAACGCAGCCAGCGCATCGCGACGACGTGCACCCGTCGCGGGCAGATGGTCGGCGAACATCTCCGCCAGCCACTGCTGGTGATAGGCACGAGCGCGGACGAGCATCGCGGCGACGGCGGGGATGCGCTCGTCGAGCGCAGCTGCCCGAGCGTTGGCATCACCGTGCGCCTCGTACTGGTCCATCAAGGCGCCGACGACGCTGGCCGCGTCGCCAGGAATGGCGCCGGCGCGCGTTTCGCTGATCCGCTCGGCCGCGACCTCGACCATGGCCGCGTACAACCCCTCCTTGCTGCCGAAGTGGTTGAGCAGCGTCTGGTGCGACACGCCGGCATCACGTGCGACGGACGCGATCGTGACGTCGTCGTACAGTCGCGCGGCGAACGCGTCGAACGCCGATTGGATCAGTCGACTGCGCGTGGCCTCAACGGCATCAGCCCGGGCTTGCATGCGATACGCTGGCGCGGGACGGTTCATTTGACTCGCACTCAACGTACACTTGAGTACGAGTCAATGCAACAGACGCGAACCCGGCCTCCGCCTCGGTGGCGCCCCAGGTCAGGATTCGTCGGCGCAGCAGCCGCGAAGCGGCGGGTCCGCGGTGACGGTGCCGCGGACCCGTACGCGCCCTAGCCGCGACCGTCTGACGCGGGCGACGTTCCTTCTCGACGGCGAGCTCGATCCACGCCGGCGAACTGGCGCTGCTGTCCCGTCCTCCGCTAAGTTCGCGATCATCCGTCACGGCGCTCGTGGACTGGCATGGAGTTTCGAATCCTTGGCCCGCTGGAGGTCCTCCACGAGGGCCGGGTGTTGGCGCTGGGCGGAAGCAAGCCGCGCGCGTTGCTCGCGTGCCTGCTGCTTCATGCCAACGAGGTCGTCTCGCGTGACCAGCTGATCGACTCGCTCTGGGGCGACGCCGCGCCCGCGAGCGCGCAACCGTCGCTCGACAGCTACGTCGCGCGCCTGCGCGGGCTGCTCGGCCACAACCGGATCGTGCGGCGCAGGCCCGGGTACCTGCTCGTCGTCGAGCCGGCCGAGCTCGACCTCGCGCGGTTCGAGGCGCTGTTGCACGCGGCGCGCGAGCACGCCGCCGACGGCGACCTGACGACCGCGGCCTCCGAGTTGCGTGCCGCGCTGTCGCTCTGGCGTGGGCCGGCGCTCGCGGATCTCGTCTACGAGTCGTTCGCCAGCGACGAGGCGCAACGACTCGAGGAGCGCCGCCTGGTGGCGTTCGAGGAGCGCTTCGACGTCGAGCTGGCGGCTGGGGGCGGGACGGAGCTCGTGGCCGAGCTCGAGGCGCTGGCGCGCGACCACCCCCTGCGCGAGCGCCTGCTCGGTCAGCTCATGCTCGCGCTCTACCGCGCGGGTCGCCAGGCCGAGGCGCTCGCAGTCTTCCAGGCCGCTCGCGTCGGCCTGGCGGACGAGTTGGGACTCAGTCCGGGGCCGCCGCTGCGAGACCTTGAGGAGCGCATCCTGCGGCACGATCCCGGGCTCGACGGGCGCCGTCCGCTCCTGCGGCGGCGCGGTCGGGTGCGGGGACGCGCCGTCGCGGGAGCCGCGGCGGTGATCGGCATCGCCGTGGCCGTGGCGTTCGCTGCGGCGCGATCCGACGAGGGTGCCCCGCTCCCCGCGGGGCGCGACGCAACGAACCGCCTGCTCGCCATCGGCACGCGCTCCGGCCGCATCGTCGCCGCGGCGGAGCTCGCGAACGCTCCCACTGCCGTGACCGTCGGCCTCGGTTCCGTGTGGGTCGCCGACCCGAACGGAGACCGGATCGGCCGCATCGAGCTGGGGTCCGGAGCCGTGAGCGACTCGATCCCCGTCGGTGGGCAACCCGGACGCCTGACCACGGGCGGCGGTGCGGTATGGGCCGCGAGCACGCTCGGGAACGAGATCCACCGCATCGATCCCGGAACGGACCGGGTGACGCAGACGATCCGCCTCCGCGGCGGGAACGCGGCGGACATCGCCTTCGGGGCGGGAGCCGTTTGGGTGGCGGACTTCACTCATCGGACGCTGGTCGCGCTCGACCCCAGGACAGGGTCCGTGAAGCGCACGCTTCCCGTCGACATTGCGCCGGCGGCGCTGGCGGTCCGCGACGAGACGATCTGGGTGGCAGGGTACGAGCGGGACGTCGTCGAGGGGATCGAGCCCCGCTCCGGTCGGGTCGTCGCCACGGTGGCCGTCGGCCACGGGCCGAGCGCCATCGCCGCGAGCGCGACCGCGGTGTGGGTGGCGAACAGCCTCGATGCGACCGTGTCGCGGATCGAGCCGGCTACGGGATCCGTCCGCGCGACGCTCCCCGTCGCCCGCGGACCATCGGCGATCGCGGTCACAGGACCCTCGGTGTGGGTGGCGAGCGCCGACGCCGGCGTGATCTCGCAGATCGACACGCGCCGCAACGCGATCGCGCGTTCGGTGCCGATCCGCGGACGTCCCGAGGCGATCGCCGCGGACGGCGACCGTCTGTGGCTCGCGGCCGGTGCGCGAGCCGCCAGTCACCGCGGGGGCACCCTCAGGCTCGTCAAGGCCGGCCCGTTCACCACGACGGATCCTGCGCTGCACCTCGACAGCGCGTACGGGTTCGTCCGACTCGCGTACGACACGATGACGACGTTCCAGCCCGTTGCCGGCCCGGCAGGGCTCCGCCTCGTCCCCGATCTCGCTCTCGCGCTGCCGAAGCCCGCCAACGACGACACGACCTATGCGTTCCGTCTACGCGCGGGCATCCGCTACTCGGACGGCACCCCGCTCCGCGCCACCGATTTCCGCCGGGCGATCGAGCGGCTCTTCCGCATCCGCTCCCCCGGCGCGAGCTACTACGCCGGCGTCGTCGGAGCGGGCGCGTGCGAACGGCGACCACGGAGCTGCCGGCTCGCACGAGGCGTCGACACAGACGACGCGGCTCGGACGGTCGTGTTCCGCCTGCGCGCGCCGGATCCCGACTTCCTGGACAAGCTGGCCGTCCTCGCGTTCTCGGCCCCCGTCCCACCGGGGACCCCGGACCGCGACGTCGGCATGGAGGCCATCCCCGGAACCGGGCCCTATCGGGTCGCCGCGGCGAGCGCCCGCGAGGTCCGCCTCGAACGGAACCCGTTCTTCCGCGAGTGGTCGTCCGTCGCGCAGCCGGCCGGCAATCCGGATGCGATCGTCTGGCACTTCGCGCGATCCCACGAGGCGGCCGCGGCAGACGTGGCAGCCGGTCGCGCCGATTGGCTGCTCGGCGTGCTCTCGGCGCCCGTGCTCCGCTCGCTGCGCTTGCGGTATCCCGCGCAGCTGCACACGGCGCCCGTCCCGGTGGTCGAGTTCATCCCGCTCAACACCCACCGGCCGCCGTTCGACGACGTTCGCGTGCGGCGAGCGCTCAACTACGCGGTCGATCGCGCGAGGATCGCGCGCTGGTACGGGGGTGCGTTCGTCGCGACGCCGCTCTGCCAGGCCCTGGCTCCGGGGCTCCCGGGCTACCAACCGTTCTGTCTCTATACGCGGCGTCCCGCCGCCGATGGCCGTTGGCGCGGGCCCGACCTGGGCCGCGCGCGTCGCCTCGTGGCCGCTTCGGGCACCCGCGGGGAGCGAGTGGACGTCTGGGGGCCGGTCGATGAAGGCGGAACCCCGCGAGAGATCGCTCCGTACGTCGCCCGCGTGCTGCGGTCGCTCGGCTACCGCACGCGCTTGCACTCCGTCCCGTACGCGCGGATCACGCAGGCGATGCGCAGTCGGATCCAGCTCTCGGTGGATGGGGACTGGCAGCCGGACTACCCCGCGCCCTCGGCGTACCTTCCGCAGTTCTTCGGTTGCCACGGCGGCACGAGCAACGGCTACTTCTGCGATCCGCACCTCGACCGCCGGATGCGGAAGGCCTCGAGGCTTCGGCTGACGCGTCCGGCGCGGGCGGACCGGCTGTGGGCGGCGATCGACCGCGACCTCGCCCGCGACGCCGCATGGGCGCCGACAGTCAGCCTGCGCGCGGCTGACTTCGTCTCCGCGCGCCTCCGCCATTACCAGTCGAGTCCGGTCGGCGGCTTCATCGCCGACCAGGTCTGGCTGCGATAGCGTCGTCGGCCCCGCCGCGAGCGGCTCGCAAGGCGCTTTCCAGGTTTCTGCAAGGTGCCGGGCGGAGCCTCCGTGTCCTCGACATGCGGCACGACGGACGGCGTGGGAGGACGGAGATGACGAGGCTGCTGGCAGTCGGCGCTATCGGCGGGTTCCTGGGTGTAATGGCGGGTTGCGGCGGGAGTCACAACGCCGCCCGCACGACCTGCGTCGGGTCGGGGAACGGATGCACACGCAGCCTCCAGGCCGCCATCGATGCCGCGCACGACGGCGACACGATCAAGGTCGGACGCGGCGAGTTCGCCGGCGGGATCACCATCGCCAAGAGCGTCAGGATCATGGGCGCCGGCGCGGGCCGGTCCATCGTTCGCGGTGGCGGACCGGTGATGACGGTCGCGCGCGGATCCGGGGGAGCGTCCACGGTATCCATCGTCGGACTCACGATCACGGGCGGCGTCACCCGGACCGATCCGGCGCGAACGTGCGGCGCCGACGTCCCGTCGTGCGGTCCCGGGTACCTCCGTGCAACGGCGCTGGGGGGCGGGATCGAGATCGCGCCGCGGGCGACCGTGACGATCCGCGACAGCGTCGTCGCCCGCAACCGAGCGACGCCCACCGTCACCGTCCCCAGCGTGAGCGCCGACTGCCCGAGCGGCCCGTGCGCGTTCGCCCAAGGCGGCGGCGGCGGGATCGACAACTGGGGCCGGCTCACGCTGCAGGACACTGCCGTCAGAGACAACCAGGCCGGCGGCGGCGTGACCGCCCAGGCCGACGGCGGCGGCGTCCTCAACGAGGCGGGCTCCCGCCTGACGCTGGAGAGCAGCACCGTGGAGGGCAACCGGGTGGTCGTCCGCAAGCCCAACGCGCGCTTTGCGGCCGGGGGCGGCATCTTCCTCGGCGAGGGCGGAACGCTGTCGATGCACCGCAGCACCGTCGGCCGCAACCGCGCCGATCTCACCGCCGCGATGCCCGCGTCGGTCGACGTGAACGCGCAGTCCGCCGGCATCCTGCTGGCTGCCGGCAGCCGGGCCACGATCCGCGACTCGGCGATCAGCAGCAACGCGGTCACAGGCACGAACAGCGACGGGGCCGGCACCTTCTGCCGGGGCGGCCTTGGGGTGGACGACAACAGCTCGGTCGTGCTCTCGGGGAGCACGATCAGCCACAACCGCGTCTCGGCCACCGCGCGCGCCACGCCGCGCGAGCCCGGCGCATTCCTGGCCTGTGCAGGCGCGCTCGACCTCTTCCCGGACACCGTCCGGATCACCAAGACGCGGATCGTGGGGAACTCCGTGCGCGCCAGGACCTCCTCCGGCACGGCGCTCGCAGTCGCCGGCGCCATCTCGGCGGTGGCCGCGAACGGAACCCGGATCGCCGACAGCCTCATCAGCCGCAATCGCGCCAGCGCCGTCTCGGCGCGCGGTTCGGCGATGGTCTACGCCGGCGGCCTGCACAACGGCCACGTGACGCGCTTGCGACGGGTCACCGTCAGCCGCAACGTAGCGAGTGCGCACGGCCGCAAGACGCTGACCCGCGGCGGCGGCATCTACAACGGCCTCGTCCCCGGCCTCGACTTCCCCGTGAAGCTGGACATCGCGCACAGCGTCGTAGCGCACAACCGCCCCGATCAGTGCTACGGCTGCTGAAGTCAGCGCCGTGGTCGCGTCGCCGCGCGCGAGGACGCCACGGTGCGCGCGTTCCACGCCGCCGCGCTCGCGGCAGGCGACGCGGACCACGGCGCTCCGGGCGAGCGAGCGGTCTACCACCAGGGCTACTACGGCGCGTTCGTGCTCGACCCCGACGGGCACAACATCGAGGTCGTCAACCACAACCAAGGCTGAGCCGTTGCCGACGAGTCCGCCCACCGAAGTCGGGCCGCGCTTCGGCCTCGAACGCGCAGCGACGACGGGAATGGGCCGAGCTCAGGTCATGGCTAGGGTCGGGCCGGGTCGAAGGTTCCGCATGTGTCGCCGAGGTTCCCCCTCGGCCACCTCGTTGTCGCCGGCCGCGCGGGCGTACATGGGCCGGACCCGGACCGTGTCGTGACGTCGGGAGCGGTCCTCGACTTGGCCTATATAGTCGCCTCCAGCTGTGCAAGGACGATGATTTCCGTGCCTAGGCGTCCACCCGAGATCTCGTGGCCGATCAACCCGGTGTTCGAGCCACCGCCGGACGAGCCGCCGCCCGACAACCCGATGCTGGCGCGCGCGAGCGTCACGTTCCATACGAACGACGATGACAAGGACCACGACACAGCGGTCGGTGTCTATGTCGTCCTCCGTAACGAGACGATCGCCTATATCTACGACGAGTTCGGGCACTTTCCCGATCACAGCGACTCAGGCCCCTACACGCTCCTCCTCGTGCGGCGGCTGCCGCGGCACGCGATTCGCCAGGCGAATGTCGTCGTCAGGATCGATCCCGTGGGTGGGGATACGTGGCGGTTCAATTTCGTGCTCGACTTCCTGTTCGAGGACGGGAGCCATCAGCTGTCCACGGCGAGCCGGGTGGAGGTCTCGACCTTCAATCGGGAGCACGAATTCGCGGTCGAGTAGCGGTAGGAGGTCGAGGTGCCCGACAGTGCGGTGCTCACGAGAGCGAGCATCAGGTTCCAGACGAACGACGAGGACAAGAACGACCAGACGCTGCTCGACGTGATCGTCGCGCAGATCGACGGACATGTCGTCGCGCGCGTCTCGGACTTCTTTGGCACGTTCCACGACAATCACGAGGACGGCCCGTACGATCTGGAGCTCGTCGACCCGAAGACGCGCGGCGAGATGAAGGGGGGAAACGTCACGCTCAACATCGACCCGATCGGCAATGACACCTGGCGGTTCAACTTCTTCCTCGACCTGCTCTTCGATGACGGCGCCCACCTGATCGCGCGGGCCACGGGGCTCGAGCTCAGCGACTCGCAGCGCGAGCAGTCGTTCGGGGTCGAGTAGGCGCGACTGCTCTGCCAGAGTTGCGGGTGAGGTCCGCCTGCGGCTATGTGAGACGCTCGCCTTGGGCGTGTCTCCTGACCCGCTGCCGCTTCAATGAGAACGAGCAGCCACTGCTTCTACCTAGAAGACGGTAGCTCGCTCATGTCGGTGCCCGCGTCCTGGACGTCAGCGTCGGGCGCCGGCCGGGAGGACAGGTCGCGGTCCGCCAATCCGGCCTGCAGGTCAAGAATCATCGTGCCCTGAAGTCCCGACGCCAGCAGCCCTGGGCCGAGGGGGCCGGAGGAATCCTCACCGATGAGCGGGAGCAGTCGCAGAGCGGCCTTGACGGGCGCGGACATGTGGCGCAGCTGCCAACGGATCTCCTGAGCAGCAGCGACGTGTTGGTCGGGCGCGGCCAGACTCGCTGCCTTGACGGCATACGCGGCGGCACCCAAGGCGTGCGCTCCCATGTGGGCAACGGCCGCGGCCTGCCCCGCGGCTCGGGCGGCTGCGGCCGCGGCGGGAGCCCTCACGTCACGAGCGGCGCCGCCACCGACGAACCGTCGGCGGATCTCCTCGGCGACATCAAGCTCGCCACGAGCGAACGCTCGCGTCCGGGCGATTGCGTCCCGGGGGCGGCGATCCTGTGGAGCTTCCGCCTCGAACAACCACAGCACCCGCTCAGCGCAGTCCGCCGCCCACGCGGCGACTATCCGCCGGTCGCGTTCGCTCAGCGTCTGCGGAGAGCCCATCGCAACATCCTCGCAGCGCTCACCATGCGCCAGAGATGTGTGGACACGTCGACTGTTGCTCGACGCTCCCGCTGTCGCCCGCCACGAAGAGCCCTGAGGTCTTCGTCGCCGCTGCTCCTTCCATGACAGGCGAGCGCCGGTGCCGCTGTCCCTACTCGTCCATGTGGCGATCGGGAGTCGGCGACGAGTGTCCGCCCGGGAAACAGGCGTTGCTGCCGGGCCCCTTACGGCGTCGCGGCGTCTTCGCTTTTCGGCGCGTAGCGGTGGTGCAGCGACAGCGGGTTGCCGTCGGGGTCTAGGCAGATGGCCTGCCAGCAGACGCCGGAGTCAAACGTGTCGCTCACGAAGCCGACGCCCTTGGCCTCAAGCCGCTTCCGCGCGGCGGCCACGTCGGCGACCTGGAGAGCGATCGGCATCGCGTTGCGCGAGAATGTGCCGCCGAAGTCCTCGGTGCGCATGATGGCCAGCGTGAGGTTGCCGGCCTGGTACTCGGCGCCTGGCCGGCTGCCGTAGCGCTTGACGAACGGCAGCCCGAGCGTCTCGCCGTAGAAGGCGGTCATCGCCTCGAAGTTCTGAGCCGGGATGCAGACGAAGTCCACGCCGGTGATGAGGGGGGTCGCGTCGGTCATGATCATCAAGAGCCTCGCAGGCTCCGAAACTCATCGGTCCGCGCGACCAAAAGACGCGAAAACGCGATAGCCACACCCCGGCGGCTGCACTCAAAGCGAAAGCGCGCCGCGGAAGCCGGCGACTTCGCATCGGTCCGGCACCCACACTCACGCGATCGGGCTCCAACTTCCCCGCGGGCCGATTCGTTCAAGATCATGGGCGTGCACGTGGGCATCGCCGATCGTCGCCAAACACGCTCATGCCCGACACGCCGAGGTCACCGTGATGAGCGAGGACGGCACGGTTCGGGTCGAGATTCGCGACGACGGCGTCGGAGGCGCCCTGCCCGACAGCGGCGGCACTGGCCTGATCGGGCTGGCCGACCGGCTCGCCGCCCTCGACGGCGAGCTCCGGGTCGACAGCCCCGCCGACATCGGCACCCTCGTCGCGGCCGCCGTCCCCCTCACGAGCTAGCACGCGCGCGTCGCGTCGACCGCACCGAGCACGCGCTGCTGCTTCGCCTGGACAGGAGCAGTCCTCGCCTGCGCCCTCAGCTCGCTCGGGGCAGGCGGCGCGGCTAATCGATGCACCCGCGGCCGCTGGTTCGCGCCAACTCGGTGCACCATGTGTCGAGGACGACCACGGTGCCGCGCCGCACGCGCGTGCCCGTCGGCGGCGACTGTCCGGTAACGCGGTCGTCGTCCCCGCTGCTGCGGATGCCGTCAGAGCCACAGCCCGAGAGCGGTCGCGCCTGTGCGCCTCGCGTTCCGCGGAGGCGCCACCGCAGGTCCATGTCGCGCAGCGTGCACGTGGCGTCCCGAGGCTCGCGCGACGCAAGTCGGGCACCGCCGACCGCCCGCCGCCACGCACGTCCGGCGACGACGTCGTGCCGCAGCCTGCGCCAGCGACTACACAGAAGAGTCACGCTCTGCCACGGATGACTCGGACCGACGCCGGCGGCCGTCGGCTGTCAGTGTCGCCGGCTCGCCGGCTCGCCGGCTCGCCGTCGCTCGACAGTCATGTGGCCGGCCCTGCGGCTTCCGCCTGCGCCTGAGCGCGGTAGTCGCCGCCTTCGCTCTCAGTGTCGCTGTGCGCGAGAACGGCAGCCGCCGGCACGTTGCGCCGCTCGTGTCACTTCTTGCGCGAAGTGGCCGCGCGCTTCGATGCCGAACTCCTCCCGTTGTCCCTGCGAGTCCGGTCATCGGTGACGTGTCCGCGCGGTTACGTCGGGCCTATCGGCACGCGGGGCGCCCGGGCAGCCTGGAGCGGAGCTGATCGAACGAGGAGGAGACATGGCCACACCCGAGAGCGAGCGGCGCGAGCAGTCCATCGCAGAGCACGTTCGCGGTCTGTCTGAGGAGTCCGCCGGGCTGGTGCGCGAACAGGCACAGCTCATTCGCGAGGACCTGATCGACGAACTCAAGCGGCTGGGGCTGGGCGGCGTGCTGCTAGGCGGCGCTGGCCTGCTCAGTCTGGGCGCCTTCGGCGCTTCCACTGCAGGGCTGGTCAGCGCCTTCGGCGGCGGGAAGCGCGGCGCCGCGGCCGTGACGGTGCTCTACGGCGCCGGTGCGGGCGGGCTCGCCGTGGCGGGCCGCGAGCAGCTGCGCAAGACCGCCGCCCGGGCGGCGGACACGCTGGGGCGCGACATGCAGGCGGCCGCCGAGGGCGTGCGCCAAGCCAGCTGAAGCGCGGACGTCGTGCGCGCCCGGCCGGCCGTCCGAAGGATGGAGTTCGATCCGGTTCCGCCGAGCGGAGGGGCAGGTCCCGGTGGGCGGCGGCTGGTTTGTTTCCAACCTCGGCGAGATGGCCTGGACGACCGTTCCGGGCTCTGGCATCGGGCGCGCACTCGACCTGCTCGACCGTGAACACCTCAAGGCCCCGGGGCCGTCCTCCCGGAGATCGCCGCGACGACTTCGCCGTGGCGATTGACCGTGGTAGCTGCTGGGGCGCGAGTCAAGCCGCGATGCCGCGGAACGTACGCCGGTAGGCCGTCGGCTGCGTCGCGGTCGCGCGGGCGAAGTGCACGCGCATCGCCTGCGCGCTCAGGAAGCCAGAGCGTTGGGCGACGTCCTCGATCGGCAGGTCGGTCGTCTCCAGCAGGCGGCGCGCGTGGTGGATGCGCTGGGCGATCAGCCAGCGCTTGGGCGGCTCGCCGGTCTCGGCGACGAAGCGCCGGGCGAAGGTGCGCGTGCTGACGTGCGCGTGGCGTGCGAGGTCCTCGATCGTCAGCGCGCGCTCGAGGTGCTGCAGCGCCCAGGTGCGCGTGGCGGCCAGGCCGCCGCCGTCCGCCACCGGCACCGGCGCGTCGATGTACTGCGCCTGCCCGCCGTCGCGGTGCGGGGCCACGACGTTCCAGCGCGCGACGGCGTTGGCCGCCTCGGCGCCCAGGTCGCCGCGCACGACGTGCAGGCAGAGGTCCATCCCCGCCGACAGGCCCGCGGAGGTGAGGACGTCCTCGCCGTCGACGTAGAGCACGCCGGGGTCGACGTCGACCTGCGGGAACTCGGCGCCGAGCCGGTCGCAGTAGGCCCAGTGCGTCGTCGCGCGGCGGCCGGCGAGGAGGCCCGCGTGGGCGAGCGCGAAGGCGCCCGTGCAGATCGACATGACGCGCGCGCCGCGCGCGTGGGCGGCGGCGAGCGCGTCGAGCGTCTCCCGCTGGCCGCCGACCAAGTCGGGCGAGCCGCCGCCGACGATCACGAGGTCGGCGTCCTCCATGGCCTCGAGGCCGGCGCCGGGCCGCACTGCGACACCGGGCCACGCCGTCACCGGGCGCGCGCCTGCGGAGGCGAGCGTCAACTCGTAGGGCAACTCGGGGCGCGCGGTGCCCGGCCGCGCGCGGCCGAAGACCGTCGTGATCGTCCCCATGTCGAAGAGGACGCAGCCGTCGAACAGTGGGGCGACGACGCGGATCGAGGGCTCCATTGGCAGGAACATAGCGAACATCGGCATTTCTGCCACTCGTGCGCGCTGATGCCGTGAGGAAGGCTCCGGCCCATGCATCGCGCCTGGTTCGTCGCCGCCGCCGGTTTCGTCGCCCTCCTCGCCGCCGCGGCCATCCGCGCGACCTTCGGGATCCTGATGGAGCCGTTGATGATGGAGTTCGGCTGGAGCCACGGTGCGATCTCCACGGCGGCCTCGGTCAACCTGGTGGTCTTCGGGCTGTCGGCGCCGTTCGCCGCGTCGCTCACCGATCGCTTCGGGCTACGCAACGTGGTGGTCGCCGCGCTCGGGCTGATCGGCGTCGCCTCGGCGTTGCTCACGCAGATCACGCAGCTGTGGCAGCTCTACCTCGTGTGGGGCGTGCTCGGTGGGATGGCGACGGGCGCGGTCGCGCCGGTGCTCGCGGCAACGGTCGCGGGCCGCTGGTTCGTCGCGCGGCGCGGCCTGGTCGTCGGAGCGCTCACCGCGGCGAACTCGACCGGGCAGCTGATCTTCCTGCCGTTGATGGCCTACCTGACCGGCCACGGCGACTGGCGCTGGACGATGGCCGTGGTCGGCGGAACGGCGATCGTCGCGCTGATGTGCGTGGTGGCGGGCCTGCGCGACCGGCCGGGCGACCATGGCGTGGCGCCGTACGGTGGAACGCTCGAGGACAACGTCGTGCCCGGCCCCCGGCTGGGCGCCGTCACGGTGCTACGCGAGGTGCTACGCGACCGGGTCTGGCTCGCGCTCGCCGGCTCGTTCTTCATCTGCGGCGCGACGACCGTCGGCCTGATCGCCGTGCACCTCATTCCCGCCGCGCACGACCACGGCATCCAGGCCGGGCAGGCGGCGAGCCTGATGGCGCTGATGGGCGTGCTGGATATCGCCGGCACCACGGGGTCGGGGTGGCTGACCGACCGCTACCCGGCCCGCCGTCTGTTGTTGGTCTACTACGCGGGCCGCGGCATCTCGCTGCTGATCCTGCCCATGGCGCTGCGCACCCGCGGGCCGGTCCTCGACGCCTTCACGATCTTCTACGGGTTGGACTGGATCGCGACGGTGCCGCCGACCGTCGCGCTCGTCACGCAGCGGTTCGGGCGCGAGAAGGGCCTCGTCGCCTTCGGCTGGATCTTCAGCCTGCACCAGCTCGGCGGCGCCGCGGCGGCGTGGGCGGCGGGCGTCGTGCGCGACGGCGCCGGGACCTATGACGGCGTGTTCATCGTGTCGGGCCTGCTCTGCTTCGCGGCCGCGCTCCTGCTGGCGGCGACGCGCGTGCGGCCGCTGCGGCCCATGGCCCCGGGGGCGCGCCCACCCGCGCTCGCCGTGCTCGACGGCCCGGCCGCCGTCGCCGTAGGCGGCGGCGATGCGCCCGAGCATCTCGGCGTGGGTGGCACGTTCACCTGACGCGCTTGCTTCGACGACCGGGACGGTCGTGCTCCTGGTTCAGGGCGGCGCGCCGTCGAGCCGCTCGGCGAGTTCGACCGTCACGTTCTCGAGACCGATGATCCGATCGATCCAGTCGCCGCTGAACAGCCTGGGCTGGCCGCACGCCGGGGGAGCCGGCCGTGGCTCGCGCGGCTCGCGCACACCAGTGGTGCCGTCGTCGTCTCCGCGGCGCACCAGGCGCTCGATCATCTCGTCGCGCGTGTCGTACCGCGCCGCCGTTGGCGCTCCGACCGGCGTGTCGCTCAAGCCGGCACGCTCGCGGACGCGGGCTCGCCGAGCCTGGGAGCGTCGGACCCGCCGGCATCGTCGTCGGCCCAGACGCGGCCCATGCCCTCCAGGCGCTCCGGCGTCCGCGCAGCCATTCGCCGGAAGTACAGCGCCCCGCCGAGGATCCAGGCCACGACGATGTAGGGGACGAGGTTGTACGGCCAGGCCGGCCGCGGCCACAGCAGGCCGTAGATCGGGAGCAGGAGCAGGAGGCTGGACACGATCGGCACCAGTGCGTGGCGGAACGGCGAGAACGAACCCCGTTCCTGCGTCCAGGCGTAGCGCACCAGGCCCAGGCTCATCGCGATGTAGATGAGGATGATGCCGAGGCCGAGGATCGTCCCCATGAACGCGTAGACGCCGAGCGGGCCCATCGCCGCGCCGAGGCCGAAGGTGATCAGCACGGTGAGGGCCAGGTACGCGATCCATGCCGCCACCGGGCTGCCCGCCGCGTTGGTCTGGCCGAGCCGGTGCGGGAGCATTCGCTCACGCCCCATCGAGTAGAGCATGCGAACTGCGGCGTTCGATCCCGACAAGAGGTTCGCGAACTGGCTGTTGAGCACGGTCAGCGCCACGATCCAGGCGACCTTCGCGCCCCAGTACTGATCGGCGAGCGTGTTCCAGGGACCGGTGTCCTTGGCGAACGCGTCGCCGCCGGACTTGCCGAAGCCGATCGCCGCGGCATAGGTCGACAGGACGTAGAAGATGCCGATGAAGCCGACGGCGAAGAACAGCGCGAGCGGCACGTTGCGTCGCGGGTCGCGCGTCTCCTCGCCGAGCGTTCCGGCCGACTCGAAGCCGACGAACATCAGGATCCCCCACAGCATGCCGTAGCCGAGGCCGGAGATGCCGTCGAGCGAGTTGCCCGGGTCAAACGGTGCCAGCGACAGGCCCTCCTTGCCGCCGTCGCCGAGCACCGTCCCGAACAGCGCAAGCATCACCGTGACCTCCAGCAGCAGGAAGATCAGCGCGGTCTGGACCGAGCGCTGCACCCCGCTGCGGCCGATCGCGAAGATGATCGCCACGATCACGGCGGAGACGACCCACCACGGCACGCCGCTGATGTGGAGCTGCTGGTCGAGGAACTCGGTCCCGAACGAGCCCATGGCGGCGACCAGCATCGGGCCGACCATGAGGTACGCGAACCCGAGTACCCAGCCCGAGACGAAGCCGGCGCCGCGGCCGAAGGCCCGGGTGTTGAAGGTGTAGGCCAGTCCAGCCGTCGGCATGCTGCGCGAGAACGACGCGATCGTCGAGGCGAGCGCGAAGCAGACGATCAGCGCCAGCAGCGTGCCCAGCGGCAGGCCGTAGCCCATCTTCGCGGCGCCGGGCGCGGTGTTGAAGAACACGCTCGTCGCCGGCCCCATGAAGGCCATGGCGATGGTGGCCGCGCCGAGCGCCGAGATCGCGCCGGCGCGCAGGCGGCCCGTGTTGGCGGTGTCCGTGGCAGGGCTCATCTCTCGTGACCTCCGATGGAATCCAGAACGACGACCTGGTCGAGATTGCGGGGCTCATCCGGGTTGAGCCCGACCGCGCGGGCGCGGTGGTAGGCGAGCAGCTGCACGGGCGGCATGTACAGCGGCCCGCGCACGGTGTCCGACAGCCCCGGCGGGAGCAGCAGGCAGGTGGCCGCCGCCACAGAGCCGTGCGGCGAGACCTTCGCCACGTGCGCACCGTGCTGGGACAGCTCGCGCTCGAGGTCCGGGAGGTACTCCTCCTCGCGGTCGCCCCCGAGCAGCACCACCGCGCTGCCCGGCTCGATGATCGAGATCGGGCCGTGCCGGAACTCGAGCGGGCTGTAGGCCTCGCACGGCACCTGCGTCATCTCCTTGAGCTTCAGCGTCGCCTCCTCCGCGAGCCCGTAATTCGGGCCGAGACCGAGGTAGACGAACGCGTCGAGGCTCGTGTCGACGCCGAGACGCTCGCCGAAGGCCTCGGCGTCGTCCATTCCGTCACGGGCGAGCGCCGGGAGTCGCTCGAGCTCCTCAAGCGCGGCACCGTCGCCCGCGATGGTGGCGGCGACCAGCCCGAGGCCAAGGAGCATGCTCGTGAAGGAGCGCGTCATGACCACGGAGCGCTCCGCCGCGTCGGGCAACTCGATCGCAAGATGCGCGAACTGCGCGAGCTCGCTGTCGCGGCGGCAGCTGACCGTGACCACGCGCGCCGCGGGCACGTGCCGGCGCAGGTGGCGGGCCGCGAGCACCGCCTCGGACGTCGAGCCCGAGCGGGAGAGCACGAAGGCGACGAGCGGGCCTCCCATGGGGATCGTCGAGGCGGTCGAGAGGAACACCTCGGAGGCGGCGGCGGCGACGGCGGGGCGTCGCGTGCGCTCCTGCATGACCTGCGCTGCGGCCTGGGCGAGGTAGAGCGAGGTGCCCGATCCGACGAACACGAAGTGCTCCTCGCCGGTGAGGCCGAGCTTGCGGGACGCGGGCTCCCAGCCGGCCGCGGTCGCTGCCAGCGCGCGCTCCCAGGTCTCGGGCTGGGAGATGATCTCTCGGTAGGTATGACTCAAATCCGGCTCCCGTCAGGGTCGAGGGACGCGGCGAGGCGCTCGGCCTCGGCGAGGTTGGGCTGGGCGTCGATGCCGCCCAGCGCACGGGTGGAGAGCGAGCCGCAGGCGAGGGCGACCGCGAGCTGGCGCTCGGGTGTGGCGCCGGCCAGGAATCCGTAGAGCAGGCCGGCGTCGAACGCGTCGCCCGCGCCCGTGGTGTCGACGACCTCCACGACGGGTGCGGGCATCCGCACGCGCGTCTCGCCGCGATGCCACTCCGCGCCGTCCCCGCCGCGCTTGACAGCGATCGTGAGGTCCGGCCGGACGAGCTCCTGCACGGCGCTGTCGATGTCGCCCGCGGCGGTGATCCGCAGCAGCTCCGCCTCGTTGGGCAGGAACAGGTCGCACTGGGCGAGCGCGGCGGAGATGCCGGCGTCCCAGCGGCCGCCGGGGTCCCAGTTGGGGTCCAGCGAGCAGGTCGCACCCGAGGCCCGCGCCGTGGCGAAGAGCCCGGGCAGCCCCGCGTGCAGCCCCGGCTGGAGGAAGTAGCCGCCACAGTGGACATGCCGGGCGGCGACGAGCAGCTGCGAATCGACGTCGCTCGCCCGCAGCGCCGTCATCGCCCCAGGTGCCGTCAGGATCGCCCGCTCGCGGCCGCCGGACTCGTCCACGAGCAGGACGCTCACGCCGGTCTCGAGCTCGGGGTCGACGAGGCAGGCACGCACGTCGACGCCGCGAGCGGCCATCGCGTCGAGCATGAAGCGGCCGATCGCATCGTCGCCCACCACCCCGGCGAAGGCGGTGCGCAGGCCGAGCCGGGCGGCGGCGCACGCCGTGATCACCGACGAGCTGCCGACCTCGAGGCTGGCCCTGGACACCAACTTCTCGACCTGCCCGAAGGCGGGTTCGACATCGCTGCCGCTGACCACCAGGTCGGCGTTGATCTCGCCGACGACCAGGAGGTCGAGGTGCGCGTGCCCCATGAGGCGAAGGTACTCCACGTACGCGGTTTCGCGCAAGTGGAATGCTCGTTTGTGATCGATTCACGCCTTGCGGCGCGCAAGCGGCTCATCTAGATTGCTCGACGTGAGCAACGCGAGCGCGGAACGCCGGGCCGGCATCCTCGACCTCCTCGCCAGCACGGGCTTCGTCGACGTCGCGGATCTTGCGCGTCGCTTCGGATGCTCGCCGGCCACGGCCCGGCGCGATCTGGGAGCCCTCGAGGCCGCCGGCTACCTGCATCGGACCCATGGCGGGGCGCTCGTCAACGGCCAGCGCGAGCTGCCGGTGGGCGCGCGGCTGGAGACGATGACGGCCGCCAAGCAGCGGATCGCGGAGGCGGCCGCCGCGCTCGTGGAGGACGGTCAGGCGGTGGGCCTCACCGGCGGCTCGACGACGCAGCAGATCGCGCGCAGGCTGGCCGGACGCAGCGGTCTCACGGTGGTCACGAACGCCATCAACGTCGTGGTGGAGCTCGCGCAGTCCGATGTCCGGCTGGTCGTGACGGGCGGCGAGATGCGCCCGCAGTCGATGGAGCTGGTCGGACCGCTCGCCGAGCCGACCACCAGCCGGCTGCACCTCGACGTGACCTTCGCGGGCGTCGACGGGCTGTCGGTCAGCGGGGGGCTGACGACGCACCATCCGCTCGAGGCGGAGGTCAACCGCATGCTGATCGAGCGCTCGAGCCGATCCGTGGTGGTGACCGACCACACCAAGCTCGGCCGGGCGACCTTCGCCCAGATCGTGCCGCTGCAGGCGGCGTCGGACGTCATCACCGACGCGGATGCTCCAGACGCGGCCGTCGAGGAGCTGCGACAGGCGGGGGTGCGCGTGCTGCTGGCCTAGCCGCAGCCCGCCGCTGACCCGAGCGAACGGGGAGACGAGGATGTACCTGCACAGACTGCTCGACCGCAACCCGGGTCTGCTCGAGACGGCGCTCGAGCTGCATCAGTCCGGCCGCATCCCGCCCAACACCTGGGTGGTCGACCTCGACGCGATCGCGCGCAACGCGAACGTGCTGGCCGCGGAGGCCCGGCGTCTGGGGCTGAAGACGTATCTGATGACCAAGCAGCACGGCCGCAACCCGTACATCACGCTGACCGGGCTCGCGAATGGGCTCGACAAGACGGTGGCCGTCGACATGCAGTGCGCGCTGCTGCTGCGCCGCTACGGCGCTCCGGTCGGCCACATGGGCCACCTCAATCAGATCCCGCGCCACCTCATCCCCCAGGCGGTCGCGATGCGCCCGGACGTGATCACCGTCTACAGCCTCGACCGAGCCCGCTGGATCGACGAGACGGCCCGCGCGCAGGGCGTCACGCAGGACCTGCTGATCCGCGTTCACGCCGAGGGCGACCTCTTCTTCGACGGCCAGGAAGGCGGCTTCGCCGAGCCCGACGTGCCCGCCGTCGCGCGCGCGATCGAGGCGCTCGAGCACGTACGGCTGGTCGGCACCACCGCGTTCCCGTGCGTGGTCTACGACGCGGCGGGGTCTGCCGCACCCGTGCTCTCACCCAACGCCGCGACGGTGGCGCGCTGCGCGCAGACGCTACGCGACCTCGGCTGCGACGTGACGCAGGTCAACATGCCGGGCAACACGTCGTCCCTGACCATGCCGACGCTGGCCGAGCGCGGCGCGACGCACGTCGAGCCGGGCCACGGGCTGCTCGGCACCACGCCGAGCCACGCCTCCCGCGGAGATCTGCCAGAGGTGCCGACCTACGTGTACGTGAGCGAGATCTCCCACCACGTCCGCGACCGCGCGTACGCCTTCGGCGGCGGGCTGTTCCGCGACATCTACGAAGAGGGCGCGCCCTCCCAAGCCTTGGTGGGCTCGAGCTTCGCGGCCGCCCGCGAGAACGCGGTGGGCTACGCCGCGGAGATCCCGCAGATCATCGACTACCACGCGGTGCTGACCGACGGCTCGCGCTGCCGCGTGGGCGACACGGCGCTGTTCGGCTTCCGCACCCAGATGCAGATGACGCGGTCCTACGTCGCACCCGTCTCGGGACTCTCCCGCGGCGAGCCGCGCCTGCACATGCTCTTCGACCAGGCCAACACGGCGCTCGACGAGCGCTACGACCCGGTTGACCCCGCCCGCGTGCGCGCCGACATCGACGCGCTGCTCACCGGCTCCGAGGCGGAGCCGGCCCAGCTGATCGAGCGCTGACGCCGCTGTCGATGGAGATGGCACGATCGCGCTCACAGCGCGATCGGAAGGCGTACACGAGGGCGCCCTTGGTCGTCAGGGCGTCGTCGGTCGTGGCCACATCATCAGGACCAGCTGCCCGTTGTCCTGAGCCAGCCAGGTGCACACCGCTCCGTCCACGATCGCACCGACCAGTTCGCCACCGGTTCGCGCAAGGCGATGTATTGCGTGCGGGGAGACCTCGGGACCGCGCGGGACCAGCTCGAGAGTCGGCCGAGCGCCGCGCCCTCGCGTGCCATGCGACCCGGAACGCACGTTGTCAGACGGCCTGGGCGGCATCGGGGTCGCTGGGGAGCACGCGGTCGAGCTGGTTGCGGGAGCTGATGTCGAGCTTGGCGAAGATCTTGTGCAGGTGGTATTCGACGGTGCGCGGGCTGATGAACAGCCGCGCGCCGATCTCGGCGTTGGAGAGGCCGTCGCGGGCCAGCCGGGCGATCTGG
>JAXDHR010000213.1:0-11799 GCA_034664425.1 Solirubrobacteraceae bacterium | reverse complement strand
CGGCTGCGCTCGTTCGGCGACATCCGGCACTTCACGATCGAGGTCAACCGGCTCGAGAACGACGGCGACCGCGTGGTGCGCGAGGCGCTCGCGTCGCTGTTCGAGCGCGGTATCGATCCGATGATGGTGATCCGCTGGAAGGACATCTTCGAGCGCCTCGAGGACGCGATCGACTCGACGGAGACCGCGGCGAACATCCTCGAGGGCATCGTCATCAAGAACACCTAGTCTGCGGCTGCCGGGCGGGAATCGACTCCAATGACCAACGACGTGATCCTGTGGATCGTCGTCGCGACGGCGCTCGCGTTCGACTTCACCAACGGCTTCCACGACACCGCCAACGCGATCGCCACGATGATCTCGACGCGCGCGCTGGCGCCGCGGGTCGCGGTGGCGATGGCGGCGACGCTCAACTTCGTCGGCGCGTTCCTGTCGCTCGCCGTCGCCGCCACGATCGCCAGCGGCATCGTCGACCCGGGCGTGATCACGCTGCCGATCGTCTTCTCCGGGCTGATCGGTGCGATCGCGTGGAACCTGCTCACCTGGTACTTCGGTCTGCCGTCGTCGTCCTCGCACGCGCTGATCGGCGGCATGGTCGGCTCGACGTTCGCCGCGGTCGGGCCCAAGGGCGTGATGGGCGACGGCCTGATCGAGAAGGTGATCGTCCCGGCGTTGATCGCTCCCGTGCTCGCCTTCGTCGCGGCCGGCCTCGCGATCCTCATCTGCTACCGGATCGTCGGCAGCCAGCGGCCGGGCACGGTCTCGCGCGGCTTCCGGCTCGGGCAGCTCATCTCCGGCAGTCTCTTCTCGCTCTCGCACGGGACCAACGACGCCCAGAAGACGATGGGCATCCTCTTCCTGGCGCTCGTCGCCAACGGCAACCTGAAGGCGACCGACGGGGTGCCGACCTGGATCGTCGTGGCCGCGGCGAGCGCGATCGCGGCCGGAACCTACGTCGGCGGCTGGCGGATCATCCGCACGATGGGCTCGCGGATCATCAAGATGGACCCGGCGCAGGGCTTCGCGGCGCAGGCCGCGGGCGCCGCCGTGATCCTGTCCGCCTCGCACGTCGGCTTCCCGCTCTCGACCACGCACGTGATCTCCGGCGGCATCATGGGCGCCGGCGCGGCCAAGCGCGTCTCGGCGGTGCGCTGGGGCGTGGCCGGCAACATCGTCTTCGCCTGGGTGCTGACGCTGCCCGCGTCCGCCGCGGTGGGCGCGCTCACCTTCGGCGTCGTGCACCTGCTCGGAGAGGACAGCGCGGGGCCGATCGTGGTCTCCATCGTGCTCGTCATCGCCCTGGTCGCCGTGCTGGTCCGGCGCGCCACGGGCGGACGACCGATGGCGGCGGAGGCCTGAGCGTGGGCGTCCGGGTGCTGGCGGCCATCGACGTCGGACTGATCCTGCAGGTGGTCTGGGTCTCGCTCGCGGCCTCGATCGTCGTCCCGGCCGCGTTCGCGCTCGTCGTGCGCGAGTCGGGCCGCTCGGCCGAGGCGCGGCGCAGCGGTCAGGGCGGTGCGGCCGCGCTGCACCTCGGGCTCGCCGTGCTGTTGTTCGCGGCCTTCGTCGCGATCGTCGTGGTCGGCGTGATCACGATGCTCAAGAAGAGCTAGTACCCCGCTCGGCCGCCGGCCCGAAGCGCCGGATCACCCGGGCGGGCGCGCCCGCCGCGATCGAGAACGGCGGCAGGTCGCGCGTCACGACCGCGTTGGCGCCGATCACGCAGCGCTCGCCGACGGTGACCCCGCTCGTGATCACCACGTTGGCGCCGCACCACGTGTTGTCGCCCACGCGGGTCGGGCCCTTGGAGGTGAAGCCCTGCCAGGTGATCGGCTTGGAGAGGTCCTCGAAGCGATGGTCGGAGTCCGTCACGAAGCAGCCGTTGGCGAACATGCAGTGGGCGCCGATCTCCACGCGCTCGAGCGCGGCGACCTGCACGCCCAGGTTGAGGAAGCTGCCCGTGCCGATCACGATCCGGCCAGGAGCCATCGCGGTCAGCCAGACGCCGGGCTCGAGCAGCACGTGCTCGCCGAGCTCGAGCCGGCCTTCGCGGAGCATCTCGAGCACGTTGCCGTGCACGGGCCAGCGGCAGAAGGCGCGGCGCCGCGCGAACTCCCAGTGGATGCGCGCCCGGTTCCAGGGCAGCCCGTTGCGCTCGTAATGACGCCATTTCTGCGCCCACAGCTTGAGATCGGCGGGGTCCACGCGGCCCGCAGCATCCCATGTCGGCGACGCAAGGGCGCTTGCGAGGGGTCGTAACACCGCGCGCGCCGGTTCCCCGGGCCCCACCGCGGGGTGAGGATGGCGACAGGCCCACGTACCTCTGGAGGTTCGACAAACGTGCGCATCCGATTCGCGCTGCCGGTCGTGGCGGCGCTGCTGATCTTCGCCAGTCCCACCCAGGCCGCCGTGCCGCACGTCGTGCAGCCCGGCGAGACCCTGTGGAGCATCGCTTCCGCCAACAACCTGACCACCCGCACCGTCGCCGCCTACAACGGCCTGTCCGAGGACAGCCAGGTCGTGCTCGGCTCGACGGTGATGGTCCCGAGCACCGTGGAGGGCTACGCGGCGCTTCAGCGCGCCGGGCTGGCCCCGAGCACGGCCTCGACGACCACCACGAGCCCGGCGCCGGTCAGCAGCACGGCGTCCAGTGGGGCACCGGCGCCACAGGGCGCGTACACGGTCCGCTGGGGCGACACGCTGTCCGCGCTCGCCGCGCAGGTCGGCGTCTCCGCGACCGACATGGCGGCGATGAACGGCCTCTCGCCGGACGGCACGCTGCTCGCGGGCACCGTCATCAAATTGCCGGCCGGCGCGCCCGCGCCTGCCCGCGCCTCCGAGCCCGCGCCGGCGCCCGTTGTCGCGCCGGCCGCCCCCGAGCCGACCCCCACCCGCCTGTCCGCGGCGCAGATCCAGCAGGTCGCGTCCGCCAACGGGGTCTCCCCCTCGCTGGCCGCGGCCATCGCCTGGCAGGAGAGCGGCTTCAACAACGGCATGGTCTCTGGCGCGAACGCGCGCGGCGTCATGCAGGTGATGCCCGGAACCTGGAGCTACGTGGAGCAGAACCTCGCCGGCCGCCGGCTCGATCCGGCCTCGGCGCTCGACAACACCACCGCGGGCGTGCTGTACCTCAAGCACCTGATCGCGCAGTCGGGCGGCGACGAGGCCTCCGCGATCGCCGGCTACTACCAGGGCTCCGCATCGGTGGCCTCCCGCGGCATGTACGACGACACCCAGCGCTACGTCGCCAACGTGCAGGCGCTGCGCTCGCGCTTCGGCGGCTGACGGCAACGCGCCAGGGGTCAGACCCTCGACTCGGGTCTGGCCCCCTTGCGGTTTGCGGGTCGGTGTGCGCGCTGCACGTGTTCGCGATCCCAAGAAAGTCACGAGCGCAAGGCCGTCGGGCTCGTGCGCCGGTACGGCGGCCGCGGCGCCCGATCGAGCGCGGCGTAGCGGGTCTGACTCCTACGCCGCCGCGGGGACCCGGCGCGGCTTGCGAACCCGGCGCGCCGGCGCCTTCGCGGGCGTGACGAGCCCGCGCAGGAAGCGTCCGGTGTAGGACTCCTCGATCGCGGCGACCTCCTCTGGGGTGCCGGCAACCATCAGGCGGCCGCCTTCCTCCCCACCCTCCGGACCCATGTCGATGATCCGGTCGGCGGTCTTGATCACGTCGAGGTTGTGCTCGATGACCACGACCGAGTTGCCCGCGTCGACGAGTCGCTGGAGCACCTCGAGCAGCCGCTGGATGTCGGCGAAGTGCAGGCCGGTCGTCGGCTCGTCGAGGATGTACAGCGTCTGCCCCGTCGCCACCTTGGCGAGCTCGGCCGCGAGCTTGACGCGCTGCGCCTCGCCGCCCGACAGCGTCGTCGCCGGCTGCCCCAGGCGCATGTAGTCCAGCCCCACGTCATGCAGCGTCTGCAGCCGCCGCGCGATCTTCGGGATGTGCGAGAAGAACCCGAGCGCCTCCTCGATCGGCATCTCGAGCACGTCGGCGATCGTCTTGCCCTTGAAGCGGATGTCGAGGGTCTCCTTGTTGTACCGCTTGCCCCCGCACTGCTCGCAGGGCACGTACACGTCGGGCAGGAAGTGCATCTCGATCTTGATCTGCCCGTCGCCGCGGCAGACCTCGCAACGCCCGCCCTTGACGTTGAAGGAGAAGCGGCCCGGCTTGTAGCCGCGCGCCCGCGCCTCCTGCGTCTTGGAGTACAGGTCGCGGATCAGGTCGAAGAGCCCGATGTACGTCGCCGGGTTCGACCGTGGCGTGCGCCCGATCGGTGACTGGTCGACGTTGATGATCTTGTCGAGCTGCTCGAGCCCGCGCACGCGCGTGTGCGCGCCCGGCCGCAGCCGCGCCCGGTTGAGCTTGTTCGCGGCCGCCTTGTAGAGGATCTCGTTGATCAGCGTCGACTTGCCCGATCCCGACACGCCGGTGACCGCGACGAACACGCCGAGCGGCACGTCGGCGTCGACGCCCTGGAGGTTGTTCTGCGTCGCGCCCTCGATCGACACGTAGCCCGCCGGCGTGCGCCGCTTCGCCGGCACCTCGATCTGGCGCGTGCCGGCGAGGAACTGGCCGGTCAGAGAGTCCTCGACGCGCATGACCTCCTCTGCCGTCCCCTGCGCGACGACGTGGCCGCCGTGCTCGCCGGCTCCCGGCCCCATGTCGACGAGGTGGTCGGCGGCGTGCATCGTGCCCTCGTCGTGCTCCACGACGAGCACGGTGTTGCCGAGGTCGCGCAGCCGCTCGAGCGTCGCGATCAGCCGCTCGTTGTCGCGCTGATGCAGGCCGATCGACGGCTCGTCGAGGATGTAGAGGACGCCGACCAGCGAGGAGCCGATCTGCGTCGCGAGCCGGATCCGCTGCGCCTCGCCGCCCGACAGGGTCGCTGCCGCGCGATCCATCGACAGGTAGCCGACGCCGACGTTGTCGAGGAAGCGCAGCCGCTCGTCGATCTCGCGCAGGATCAGCCGCGCGATCGCGCGGTCCTGGTTGGACAGCTCGAGCGCCTCGAGCCATTCGAGCGAGCGCCGCGCGCTCATGTGCGTGAACTCGTGGATCGGAAGCTCGCCGACCTTGACCGCGCGCGACTCGGGACGCAGCCGCGAGCCCTTGCACTCAGGGCACGGCCGCACGCTCATGTACTCCTCGATCTTCTCGCGCGACCAGTCCGAGTCGGTCTCCTTGTAGCGCCGCTCGAGGTTCGGGACGATGCCCTCGAAGTTGGTCATGTAGGAGCGCTTGCGCCCCATGCGATTGCGGTAGGAGACGTAGATGCGATCGCCGTTGGTCCCGTAGAGGAACGCATCGCGGACGTCCTCGTCGAGGTCCTCCCACGGCGTGTCGAGGTCGACCTCGTAGCGGTCGGCGATCGCCTGGGTGATCTGGTCGTAGTACGCGCTCGAGCCCGTCGACCACGGCAGGATCGCGCCCTCCGCGAGCGACAGCGCGGGATCCGGCACGACGAGCTCGGGGTCGATCTCCATCTGCGAGCCGAGCCCGGTGCAGCGCGGGCACGCGCCGTGCGGCGAGTTGAACGAGAACGACCGCGGCTCGAGCTCGGGCATCGAGATCCCGCAGTGCAGGCAGGCGAAGCGCTCGGAGTACGTGTGGTGCTCGGGCGGCTCATCGCCGCGCGGGACCGTCTCGATCTCGACCATGCCGTCCGCCAGCGCCACCGCCGTCTCCACCGAGTCCGCGAGCCGCTTGCGCAGGTCGGGCCGCATCACCAGGCGGTCGACGATCACCGAGATGTCGTGCTTGAAACGCTTGTCGAGCACGATCTGCTCCTCGAGCAACCGGATCTCGCCATCGACCTTGGCGCGGGTGAACCCCTCTGCGCGCAGCTCCTCGAGCTGCTTGCCGTACTCGCCCTTGCGCCCGCGCACGATCGGGGCGAGCACCATGAAGCGGGTGCCCTCCTCCATGCCGAGGATCTGGTCGATGATCTGCTCGGCGGACTGGGCGGCGATCGGGCGGCCGCAGTTGTAGCAGTGGGGCTTGCCGATCCTGGCCCACAGCAGCCGCAGGTAGTCGTAGATCTCCGTGACGGTCCCGACCGTCGAGCGCGGGTTGCGCGACGTCGTCTTCTGGTCGATCGAGATCGCCGGCGACAAGCCCTCGATCGAGTCCACGTCGGGCTTATCCATCTGCCCGAGGAACTGGCGCGCGTAGGCGCTCAGCGATTCGACGTAGCGGCGCTGCCCCTCGGCGTAGATGGTGTCGAAGGCGAGCGACGACTTGCCGGACCCCGAAAGGCCCGTGATGACGACCAGCGAGTCGCGCGGGAGCTCGACGGTGACGTCCTTGAGGTTGTGCTCACGGGCACCCGAGACGACGATGGAGGAGGCGGCGGAAGGCATGCGGTTCCCATAAGTCTAGGCGAGCGCCGGACAACTTCTGCGAACGTACGTTCGCGCTCAGCCGACGGCGCCCGGAGCGAGCAGTCCCGCGTCCTCGAGGCGGCCGCGGAGATAGTCGACGAGCGGCTCGACCTGGAGCTCCTCGCCCGTCACGCGGCGCAGCAGCTCCCGCGGCTCGAAGATGCGCCCGTGGCGGTGCACGTGCTCGCGCAGCCACTCGCGCAGCGGGCCGAAGTCGCCCCGCTCGAGCCCTTCGTCGAGCCCCGGCAGGTCGGCGCGCAGCCGCGCCCACAGCTGCGCGGACATCAGGTTGCCGATCGTGTACGTCGGGAAGTAGCCGATCAGCCCGGCGCTCCAGTGGACGTCCTGCAGGATGCCCTCGGCGGCGGTCGGGACCTCGAGGCCGAGCAGCCGCTCCGTGCCCGCGTTCCAGGCCGCGGGCGCGTCGTCGACGGCGAGCGAGCCCTCCATCAGCGCCAGCTCGAGCTCGAAGCGCAGGATGATGTGGAGGTTGTAGGTCGTCTCGTCGGCCTCGATGCGGATCAGCGACGGCTGCACCGAGTTGACGGCGCGGAACAGCGCGTCGGCGTCGGCGGCGCCGAGGCCGCCCGGGAGCAGCTCGGAGAGCTGACCGTGCAGCCAGCGGCAGAACGGCCGCGAGCGGCCGACGTTGTTCTCCCACAGGCGGCTCTGCGACTCGTGGACGCCGAGCGAGACCGGCTCGCCGAGCGTCGTCCGGTACAAAGCCGGATCGAGCTGGGCCTCGTAGAGGCCGTGCCCGAACTCGTGCAGCACCGAGTAGAGCGTCATGCCGAAGTCGTTGATGTCGTACTTGGTGGTGAGGCGGATGTCGGAGGTCGACAGCGATGACGCGAACGGGTGCAGCGACGGGTCCAGGCGCCACGCGTCCGGGTCGAAGCCGACGGCCTCGGCGATGCGGGTGACCGCTGCGCGCTGGACGTCGACCTCCCACGGTCCGGCGAAGACGCCGTCGTTGCGCCGCTGGTCGGGATCGCCCGTGGCGGCGACGAGCGGGACGAGCGCGTCGCGCAGGCGGGCGAGCAGCGGCCGCAGCTCGGCGGTCGTCAGGCCCGGCTCGAAGTCGTCGAGCAGCGCGTCGTAGGGATGGGCGAAGCCGTCGAAGCAGGCGACGTAGCGGTGGCGCAGCTCGATGTGCCGGGCGAGCGCGTCTCGGAAGCGGCCGAAGTCGTCGGCCGCGCGCGCCTCCTCCCAGGCCTGCTGGCCCAGCGCCTTGGCGCGGCTGAGGTCGGCCGCCAGCTCGGCGGGGACGCGGACGGACTTCTCGAAGTCGTGGCGCACCCAGCGGATCGTGCGGGCGTCGATGCCGTCGGGGTCCTGGCCGGCCGCCCACGGCTCGAGCGCGTCGAGGAGCCGGCCGATCTCGGGATGGGTCGTCCTCGCGTGCATGACGCGCGTGAGCGTCGCGAGCTGGTCGCCGCGGGCGGGCGCGCCGCGCGGGGGCATCATCGTGTTCTGGTCCCAGAACATCAGCCCGAAGACCGCGCCGAGATCCGCGATCTCGGCCATGCGCTCGCGCAGGCGCGAGAGCTCCACGGGGACGCCGCTCACGTGCCTGGGCCGCCCACCCGCGAGTAGACGTCGTCGAGGAGGCCGCCCGGATCGCTGAGCTCGAAGTGCTCGGCGAGGTAGCGCGCCGCCTCGTCGCGCGGGGTGCCGCCGAGCGCCATGTTGAGCACGATCAGGCGCGCGCCGGCGTCGTCGCCGGCCGGCGCTGAGATGGGTTCCTCCAGCTCCTCGGGCTCGTCGGGCGCGGGCGCAACCGGCGGCTCCGGGATCGGCTCGGGCGCGGGCGGCCCCGGAGCGGCGGGGGGCGGTGGAGCGGGCGCGGGCTCGGGATCGTCCGGGCGCATGTCGCGGACGTCCTCCTGGAGCCGTGCGAGTCCGGACGCGAGCGCCTCGCCGGAGTGCCGCAGTCCGGCCAGCAGCCCGTCGAGCTCGCCTTGGAGCTGGTCGAGCCGGGATAGCATGGCCGCCGCCGCCTCCGTCACGCGGCCGACGTGCTCGGAGGCGTCGCGACCGGCCTGGTCGCGGATCTCGGCGGCGGAGCGCTCGGCCGCCTCGAGGATCTCTCGCACGCGCTCGGACGCACCGGCGGCGAGCCCCGGACTCTGGCGCTGGGGCGCCGCCGCGCGTCGGCGCAGGCCGTCCATCTCGTCGGCGACGGCGCGCAGGTGCGCATCGACGGCCGCCGGGTCGTAGCCGCGGCGCCCCACCGGAAAGTCGCGGCGCTCGATCGCATCCCTGTCCACGCGGGCCAGGATACGTCACCGCGGGTCGGCGTACGGACCTCCACGAGCACTCCTGCTCGGATCGGCGTAGGTTGAGCTGGGCTGCCCCCTTCCCCAGCGCGCGGCCCGCGGAGGAGCACCATGGCGTCCTCGAGCCCGCCGCACCGCCGCACCACGACTGCCGCCGTGCTGGTGACCGTGCTTGGCGTGGCGCTGCCCGGCGCGAGCGCGGCGAGCGCCGCCCCGCAGGACGCGCACCCCGTCGTCGACGCCCGCCACCAGGCGCTGCTCGACCGCCGGCCGTACGCCGTCTCGCGGGTGGCGTTCGGGTCGCGCCCGGCGCCCATCAGGATCGTGCGCGCCGACGGCATGGATTGGGGCGACGCCGCGCTCGGCGCGGGGCTCGCGGTCGGCCTGACGCTGACCGGCGGCGCGCTCGCCGCCGTCGCCCGCCGGCCGCGCCACCCGCTCGCGCGCTGAGAGGTCAGGGCAACGCCACGGAGCCGCCGGGACCGCGGCGGATGAGCCCGTCGCGCTCGAGCGCGGCAAGCACGCGCTCGCGCCGCTCGCCGTGGACCGCCGCCGGTAGCGGCTGCCCCGCCAGCAGCGCGGCCACCACGCGCCCCCGCGCCCAGCGGTCCGTGTCCTCGAAGCGCTCGCGACGCCGGCGGAGCGCGGTTCGCGGCAGCCGCGACGGGACCGCGGCGCCGGCGCAGCCGTTCGCCAGCGGGCACTGGGCGCAGCGCGCGGCGCGCGGCGCGCAGACGGTGGCGCCGAGCTCCATCATCGCCTGGTTGAAGTCGGCGGCGCGCCCGCGCGGCAGCCACTGCGCCGCGCGCTCGGCCAGCGCGCGAGGGGTTCGCAGTGCGCCGTCCCAGCGCTCGATCACCCGGCGCACGTTGGTGTCGACGGCCGCCTCGTCGCGATCCCACGCGAAGGCGCCCAGCGCCGCGGCGGTGTACGGGCCGACGCCGGGAAGCGTCCTGAGGTCCTCCGGCCAGCCGTCGCGCGCGACGATGCGCGCCGCCGCCTGCAGCGCGAGCGCGCGGCGGTTGTAGCCGAGCCCGCTCCAGTGGGCGAGCACGTCGCGCGCCGGCGCGGAGGCCAGCGCGGCGGCGTCGGGGAAGCGGGCGAGGAACGCCTCGTAGTAGGGCACGACACGGGCGGCCTGGGTCTGCTGGAGCATCACCTCGCTGACCAGCAGCGCGTAGGGATCGCGGGACGCGCGCCACGGCAGCGGCCGCCGGACCGCGGCGTACCACTCGAGCAGCGCCTCGCGGTCGGGGAGCCCGTCGTGCGCCATCGCGGCGGAGGATACGGTTGCCGCGCGATTGCCAGCGCGTGGAGTCGTGGGCGTAGCGTGCGCCCATCACACGAAGAGCCAGGCCAGGAGGCCGAATGCCAGCACTGATGAGGGGTGGTGAAGCGATCCCGGTCCGCCTCGCCGATCGCAGCTTCACGGTGCGCGTCCCGCGCGCGGACGCGCTGCGCGCGCTGCGCGAGCAGCCGGAGGTCGACGACGCCCAGCCGCTCACGCGCACGCTCGTCCGCGTCACGGCGGCCGACGTGAAGGCGCGGCGGGCGCTCGCCGGCCGGGTCGCGCAGGAGTGGCGCTGGCCCGTCGAGCCGACCTACGAGGCCGAGGACGGCGCGCACCGCTTCGACGCCACGCGCGAGCTGTTGGTCGGCTTCGACCCCGGCGCCCGGGACGAGCATGTGCGCGAGGCGCTCGACACCCTCGGCGGCGGCGGCGCGCGCATCAAGCAGGTCTACGACCATCTCCCCCGCACCTACCTGCTGGAGCTGGGCGGCGACGTCGACACCGCCCTCGGGGGCGCCGAGACGCTGGCCGCCCACGGCGCCGTCCGCTACGCCGAGCCGGCGATCGTCAACCGCTTCGCGATGCAGGCGATCGACCCGGTCGACGACCAGTACGGGCAGGAGTGGCACCTGTACTCCGAGGAGACGCTGCTCCCGGACGTGGTCCAGCACGCCGATGCGCGCGTGCGCGCGGCCTGGAGCACCACGAAGGGCTCGCGCCAGATCGTCGTCGCCGTGCTCGACGACGGCTTCGACCTCAGCCATCCGGACCTCCAGGGCCCGGGGAAGATCGTCGCGCCCGTCGACTTCACCGAGGGCGACGACAGCCCGCTCCCCTCCGGGTCGGACTACCACGGCACCTGCTGCGCGGGCGTGGCGATCGCGGAGGAGAACGGAACCGGCTGCGTCGGCGTCGCGCCGCACTGCGCCTTTTTGCCGGTGCGCTTTCCCTTCAACGTCCCGGACCCGTGGCTGATCGAGATCTTCCGCTACGTGTCGGCGCGCGCGCACGTCGCGTCCTGCAGCTGGAGCCCGCTGCCCGGATACAAGCCGCTCAACACCGCCTTCGCGGAGACGCTGACCGAGCTCGCGGCGCACGGCGGCGCCGACGGCCGGGGGCTCGTCGTGTGCGTCGCCGGCGGCAACTTCGGCGCGCCGATCGACGGCGAGCCGCACGAGCCGGTCCGCTGGCTCGAGCCGGCCGAGGACGGCCGGCCGGCGCAGGAGCACAGCGTCTCGGGGCCGATCCTCAACGGCCTCGCCGCGCATCCCTCCGTGATCGCCGTCGGAGCGACGACCTCGCTCGCCGAGCGGGCCCGTTACAGCAACTACGGGCCGCAACTGGCGGTCGCCGCGCCGAGCGGCGACTACGACCCGGTGACGATGGACCGCGGGCGTGGACGCGGCATCACCACCTGTGACAACGAGCCGAGCGGTCCTGGGATGACCGCGGGCAAGCGCTTCACGCACGCCTTCACAGGGACGAGCGCCGCGACCGCGCTGGTCGCCGGCGTCTGCGGGCTCGTGAAGTCGGCGGCGCCGGCGCTCTCGGCCGCCGCGGTCAAGGACACCCTCGAACGCACGACGGAGGAACTCGACATGCCTGACGACGACACGCCCTTCCCCGGGAAGGTCAACGCCCGCCGGGCGGTGGAGGAGGCGCAGCGCGCCGGCCACGACGCGGCGACGCAGCCTGCCCCGTCCGCCGCGCCGCCGCGGCCGCCTGACTGGGTGATGGGCTACATGGCCTGGGGTTACGGACCGATTCCGGGCGGCGTCGCGCCCGCGGGCTGGGTGCCCGGCGGCGCGGCCCCGGCAGGCTGGGTCCCCGGCGGCGCCGCACCGGCAG
>JAXDHR010000212.1:0-2550 GCA_034664425.1 Solirubrobacteraceae bacterium | reverse complement strand
TGACGGTGCGCGACGAGCGCGTCCAGCGCGCGCTGGCCCGCGACCACGACGAGGTCGACGACGGCTGGCTGTGCGACAAGGGCCGCTTCGCCTACCAGCACGTGCACTCCGACCAACGGATCGTCACGCCGCTCGTGCGCGAGGGCACCGAGCTGATGCCGGCCTCGTGGGAGAAGGCGCTCGCCGCCGCCTCCGGCGCGCTCAAGAAGGCGGGCCTGAAGACGGCCGCGCTGGCCGGTGGCGAGACCTCCAGCGAGGAGGCCTTCCTGCTGCAGTCGCTGCTGCGCGACGGCCTCGGCTCCGGCCAGCTCGCGGCGCGACCCGGCGGCGAGCTGCCGGCCGCCACCGCCCGCGCGCTTGCAGACCCCGCCCTGCAGGCGACGGTCCCCGACCTCGAGTTCGCGCACGCGGTCCTGCTGCTGGGCTGCGATCCGGTCGACGACGCGCCGGTCTGGGACCTGCGCCTGCGCAAGGGAATCCGCCGCCGCGGCGTCAAGCTCGCGGTCGCGGGCGCGCGCCCGACGGCGCTCGATCCCAGCGCGACCGCGATCCTCCGCCACGCGCCGGGCGCCGCCGAGGCGCTGCTCGTCGCGATGGACGCGGTGCTCAGCGGCGACGAGGGCAACCTCGGCGGTGCGGCGACCGCTGCGGGCACGAACGCGCAGAGCGTCCGCGACCTCGTCACGTTCCTGCAGGAGGCCGGCACGGACCTGGTGATCGTCTACGGCGAGGGCGCGGTCAGCGCTCAGGGTGCCGAGGCGCTGCTGAACCTGACGGCTCGACTCGGGCTGCGCGGGCGTGCCGGCGCCGGGCTGCTGGAGATCCCCTCGTCGACGAACGGGCGCGGCCTGCGCGAGGCGGGCTTCGCCCCCGGACACGGGCCGGGGTACGTGCCGCTGGCCGAGGGCGTGCGAGCGCCGGCCGACGCGGCCGCGATCGCCGAGGCGCTCGCCGCCGGCGAGCTCACGACGCTGTGGCTGCAGTACGCCGACCCCGTCCGCTCCTTCCCCGACCGGGCCCTGTGGGAGCGCGCGCTGCACGCCGCCAACACGGTCATCGCGGTCGAGTCCGTGATGACCGACACAGTGCGCGAGCACGCCGACGTCGTGTTCCCCGGCGAGGCGTACGCGGAGAAGGAGGGCACCCTCGTGCACCCCGACGGCCGGCTGCAGCGGCTGCGACCGGTGATCGCCCGCCCGCGGCCGCACACGCTGCGGACCACGGGCTCCGCCCAGGGGGTGCGCCCGATCTGGCAGGTGATCACCGAGGTGGCGCGCGCCGCCGGCCTCGACGCCCGCGTGCTCTCGGGTGGCATGGCCTCCCAGCAGCTGTTCGCCAACGTGCCCTTCTACGCCGGCCTCACGCTCGACGCGATCGGCGGCCGCGGGATCCGCTGGCCGGAGACCGAGGCCGGCCTGGCCTGGACGGCGGGCGAGTGGTCCCCCGCGCGCCTCACGGTGCCCGCCACCGCGCCGGCGGTCGGTGGGGACCGCGACCATCGCCTGCGCCTCGGGACCTTCCGCACGCTGTGGGCGTCCAAGGAGGTCGACCACTCGGCCGCGCTCGCCTTCCTGCGCGCCCGCCAGGTCGTCGAGCTCTCGCCCGAGGACGCCGCGACGCTCGGCATCCGCGACGGCGACCGCGTCGAGGTCGGCTCCGACGGCGCGCGCGTGCAGGGGGCGGTCAGGCTCCGGGCAGCGATCCCGAGCGGCTCGGTCTTCCTTGCCGCCGGCACCCACGACCAGCCCGCCAACGCGCTGGCCAGCGGGCTCGTCGAGGTGCGCCGCGTCGGCGGCACCGCGACCAACGGCGCCCGGGTGGGCGGGGACAGCCTTCCGGCGCAGGTCACCCCGGCCGCCGAGGGCCTCGCCGAGGCGCCCGCGTCCGCGCCGATGGATATCCCGCCGACGACGGGCGGCCTCGAGACGACCGGCGGGGGCAGCGAGGGATGACGCAGACGTTCGCCACCGTCGGCTTCTACGAGCCGTGGTGGATGCAGATCCTCAAGGCGCTGGCGATCTTCGCGGTCGTCTTCAACCTCGTGCCGATCGCGCTGCTCGCCGACCGCAAGGTGCTCGGGCGCTTCCAGCACCGCTACGGGCCCAACCGCGTCGGCCCGTTCGGCGCGCTGCAGGCGGTGGCGGACATCGGCAAGCTCGTGTTCAAGGAGCAGTTCCGCCCGCGCACGGCGACGGGCTGGCTGTTCGCGCTTGCGCCCGGCATCTCGATGCTCACCGCCGCCGCCGCGATCGCGATCATCCCGTTCTCGAACGTCGTCGACATCTTCGGCACGCCGACCGGGCTCTACGGCGTCGACCCGTCGATCGGGATCCTGTTCGCCTTCGCCTTCGGCGGCATCGCCTTCTACGGGCTGATGCTCGGCGGCTGGGCCTCGGGCTCGAAGTACTCGTTCCTGGGCTCGATGCGCGCCGCCGCCCAGCTGATCTCCTACGAGGTCGCGCAGGGTCTCTCGATCGTCGGCGTGGTGATGATGACCGGGTCGCTGTCGATGACCGACATCGTCAAGGCCCAGGAGGGCCCTGGCCACCT
>JAXDHR010000211.1:0-59809 GCA_034664425.1 Solirubrobacteraceae bacterium | reverse complement strand
CGGGGTGCGACTGCACCCCGACCCACCAGGCATACGTGTACGACAAGCGGACCGGCAAACTGATCCGCAAAAGCTTCAAGACGAAGACTGCTGCCCGGCTCTGGCACCAAGACGCGCTTGTCGCACTCCGCAGAGGCGAACTCACGCCAGCCAAGCCGGCCGCCAACACCATCCGGCAGGCGTTCGACGACCTGATCGACGGCATGACCGACGGGACGATCCTCGACCGCTCCGGACGCCACTACCGGCCCGCCACCATCCGCAGCTACCGACAGGCCGCCGATCGCTACCTGATCCCCACGCTCGGCCACCTACGACCCATCGAAGTTCAGCGCCGCGACGTGCAACGCCTCGTCGACAAGATGCACACCACCGACAAGCTGGGCGGCTCCACGATCCGAAACAAGCTCGACCCGCTCCGCGTGCTCTACCGACGCGCCATGCAGGACGACGAGATCACCCGCAACCCGACCGAGAAGCTGCGCCTCCCGGCGCTCAGCACGAAGGCGCGCCGTGTCGTCGCCCCTGAGACCGCCGCCACGCTGCTCGAGGCGCTTCCCGACACATCACGGGCACTGTGGACGATCCTGTTCTACAGCGGCCTCAGGATCAGCGAGGCGCGCGCCATGCGCTGGACGCACGTCGACTTCGACAACGGCGTGATCCAGGTACAGGCCGGGTGGGATGACGTCGAGGGCGAGCAGGACACCAAGACCACCGCCGGCGTCCGGACCGTCCCGATGACCGGGCAAGTGCGCAGAACTCGCACGCCACAAGCTGGCGAGCGGCCGCGCCGGCGATGACCTCGTGTTCGGCCGCACCCCTACCGCCGCGTTCGTGCGCTCGACGGTACGAGCCCACGCCATCAAGGCATGGACCCGGTGCGGTGCCGTCACGCCCCACGAGGCCCGGCACTGTGCCGCCAGCTACTTCGCGAAGGCTGGACTGTCGGTCAAGGAAGCCCAAGAGGCACTCGGGCACGCCGACTCTCGGACCACGCTGGACATCTACCAGCACGCGCTACCCGGGTGGCAAGAGCAGGCCACCGCGAAGCTCGACGCGTACCTCGGCGCGAAAGTCGCGCGAAAGTCCACCGCCGTCCCCGGCGGTTGAGAGCGGTCGACCAGCGGTCCTGAGCCACGGCGTGGAGCCAAACACCGCTCTGCGCCGTGGCTATGTCAGTGTTCGAATCCCCGTAGCGGTACCTCCTGAAGCCCGCCCGCCAGGCGGGTTTCGTCGTTACTGGCGCCGGGGCGCGCCAGGATGCGCGCCAGTTGCCCCGTATGACCCTGCGCAGGCTCGTCGACGAGCGTGTGCGGCTCGGCCGGGGCGCGCTCGCATCCGACCCGGCAGAAGTGCATAGGCTCGAACCCGCCTCCATTCTGATCCAGCGCGACGCCTCCTCTCAATGGTCCCGCTCACGGCGAGCGGCCGGTCACCGCGCGGCCCGTGCGCGGCGGCCGCCGCTCGCCGCGCGGCATGGCGCATGGGCTGCTCGGGCTCGGCGCCGGGTGGCGGAACTTCCGCCGGACGAGCCGCGACGCCGAGGCGGCCGGGACCGGGCGCGCTGGCCGATCGCCGCCCACGAGTTCCGCTTCGTCGCCCACCTCACGACGCCCGGCGTCGCCGTGCGCTCGCTGCAGGCGGCGGGCTTCACGGTCGAGTCGGCCTGGGCGTCGGACGGCCGCGAGCTCGACCTGACCGCCGAGCACAGCGACCGGACTCGATGCAGTTCCTCTGCCGCCGAACCTAAAGGGGTCAGACCCCTTTAGGTAAAGAGGGTCTGACGCCTTTAGGCGGCCTCGACGCGCTGCTTGAGCTCCGCCGGGCGGCCGTTGACGAGCATCCCGCGGATCGCGCCCTCGACCGGGCCGCGGATCAGCATGCCGATCATCCGCCCGGGGTCGCCGTCGAGCGAGTAGGTCGCCTCGGTCCGGTCACCGCCGAGATCGGCGAGATCCCACGAGCCGTCCACCGACTTCAGGTCGCCCTTCTCCTGTGACCACGACAGATGCGTCGGGCCGTCGTAGGCGAAGCGGATCTTCGACTTGACCTTGCGGACCTTGATGTCGTTCTCGACCTCGACGAGCGTGGGCCGGCCCTCGGCATCGGTCTCGAGCGCGGTCATCGAGACGAGCCCGTTCTGCCACTCGGGGGCCGAGAGGACGTCCTCGACGACCGCCCACACCGTTGCGATCGGGGCGTCGATCTCCGTGCTGGCGGTGCCACCGAGGTTGGCCATGCGAGCTCCTCCTGCGTCGGGGTGCGAATCCGGCGCGAGCCTACCCGGGTCCGGCTTGCGAATGCGCGGCTGAGCAGGCATACCATGCTCGTGGCCTCCACCTCGGCACGCATCCACGGGCACTTCCTCGCCGGCGAGGCGGGGGAGATCGCCGGCGTGTCCGGGAACACGATCGGCCAATGGGCACGGCACGGGTACATCCGCGCGTCGCGGTCGGCCGAGGAGCCGCACGTCTACTCCGTCGAGGACGTCGCCGAAGCCGCGATCGTGCGCGCACTGCTCGAGCGCGGCATCCGCCATCGCGACGTGCGCCGCGCGATCGCCGGGCTCGGCCCGTACGGAGAGTGGCCGCTCTCGCAGGCGCCGCTGGCGACGACGTGCGAGGGTCGCCCGCGGATCGTCCTGCGCGACGACGGCGACGCCTACGCGCTGTCGGACCGCGGCTGGCAGCTGATGACGGCGCTGCCGCGGCTGGAGGACGTACGCCTGCGGCTCAGCCCGCGCCGCTGACGCGGCGTCCGCGGGCCATGCGGCCGAGCGCCGAGCGGTCGATCGCCTCACCCAGGGTGCCGACGCCCATCGCGACGGCATGACCGGCCCGGCCGAGCGCGGACGGCTCGGCCGGCTCGATCGCCGCGTCGGGCGACGCGCCGAGGCTCGTGGCGGTCGCGCGGGCGTCCGTCTCGAGCGTCTCGAAGCGCTCGCGCCACTCGCGCTCCCAGGTGGTGAGCGCCACGTCGCCGCGGCGCTCCGCGATCTCGCTCAGGTATCCGAGGAGCGTGGTCACGTGCTGCGCGTCGAGCACCGCCGCACGCATCGCCTGGTTGCGCTCGAGCAGGACATCGCCCGCACCGCGCAGGCCGGCGCCGCGGGCGCCGAGCAGCTGGGCGGCGGGGAAGACCTCGACGTCATAGGCCACGGCCTGGCCGCGCAGCTCGGCGGCGAGCTCGCGGGCGGTCACGGCACCTCGCTCGAGCAGTTCGGCCGGCTCGCCGGGGAGCCGGGAGGCGAGCCGCCGCCAGTGGCCGGCGAGGTGGCGCGCGGCGGCCTGGAGCTCGCGCAGCCCGCGATGCTCCGCGGGATGCAGGGTCTGGGCGTCGGTCATGCCGCCGGGCTACCCGTTGAAGGCGCGCCGCAGCGCGGCCAGCGCGGCGCTGGTGCCGGCCGGACCGTCGACGAGCGCGCGCAGCGCGAGCGCGTCGCGCAGCGCCGCTTCCGCCGCCGTCGGCCCGATCCCGGCGAGCCGGACCCGCGCGGCCAGCGCCGGCTCGATCCGCAGCGCGATCCCCGCGGCAACCGTCGCGCCGAGGCCTTCCGCCACGAAGGCGAGACCCTGCTCGCCGGCCCCGAGCGCCATGCCGCAGGCGCGCGCGATCGCCGCGCCGCCGACACGCCGGAGCGCCGCCAGCGGGCCGGTCAGCTCGCCGGCGTGCCGCGCCAGCAGGTCCTCGACCGCTCGCACCTGGCCGCCGCGGGCGATCGCGCCGGGTGCGCGGCCCGTGAGCAGCGCGGCGAGCGCGGAAGCTGGCACCTCGGCCCGGTGCCCGATCACCTCTGCCGCGAGCACCGTGACCCCGTTGGCCGCACTGCGCCGGGCCAGCGCGCGGCCGTCGTCGACGAGCGCCGCGACCTCCGGCACGGACAGCACCGACGGCACGGTCGCGCTCTCCATCACGATCGCCCGCGAGCGCACAGCGGGTCGCGCCGCGCCCACGCAACCGGCAAGCCACACCCCCGGCTCGGTGGCTCCGGCGGCACGGGCGGCCGCCATCGCCGCCTCGTCGGACGCCCGCGCGGGCACCCGCGCATGCTCCTGCGCTAGCGGTAGCGGCCCGGCTCCCATAGCGGCTCCGCGTCGCCGCCCGCGGCATGATTGGCGCCGCGCGAGAGGATGAACAGGAGGTCCGAGAGCCGGTTGAGGTACTTCACGCACTCGGGGCTGACCGCGCCGCCGCAGGCGAGCACGCGTCGCTCGGCGCGCCGGCAGACCGTGCGGCAGACGTGCAGGCGCGCGGCGGCCGGCGTGCCGCCGGGAAGGACGAACGAGCGCAGCTTGGGCAGCTCGGCGTTGACCTCGTCGCAGACCTGCTCGAGCCACGCCGTCTGCTCGGGCACCACCCGCAGCCGCTCGCGCGCGTCGTCGGACTCCGGCACCGAGATGTCGGCGCCGACGTCGAAGAGGTCGTTCTGCACGCGCGCGAGCCAGCCGGCGTAGGCGTCCGGCAGCTCCCCCGCGGCGAGCGTCACGCCGAGCTGCGCGTTGAGCTCGTCGATCGTCCCGTACGCCTCGATCCGCGGGTCGGTCTTCGGCACGCGGCTCAGGTCACCGAGGTGGGTCTCACCGCCGTCGCCGAGCCGGGTGTAGATGCGGGTCAGATTGACCGTCACAGAGACTCCTGAGCGGATACTATGGCGGGCGTCCAAGGTCGGTGGTCAGGGAAGCCGGTGTGAATCCGGCGCGGACCCGCCACTGTGACCGGGCAAGCCCCCCGCTGGCGGCCGCCGAGCCGCAGGCCACTGGCGCGCAGCGCGTGCTGGGAAGGCGCGGGAGGGTCGTCCCCGGGAGCCAGGAGACCTCCTCCGACCGCGAAGCACGACACACCCTCGCGGAAAGGGGTGGCTCCATTGCAGCTCAACGCTCGTGCCGGCCTGACAGCCGGCGTTCTCGTCCTCAGCACGCTCGCAGCGCCGGCCGCCGCCAACGCCGCCGGTCCGACCGTCTCCGTGCGCGTCGAAGGCGCGAGGAAGACCCTGCTCGCGCCGCGGACCGTCACGCTCTCGGGCAAGTCGGTGCCCGGCAACGCCGAGTGCGGCCCGACCAGCGCCGGCGCGGCGCTCGAGCAGGCCACGCACGGCGGCTGGGACCGCGGCAGCTTCGTGACCACGCTGCTCGGCGAGTCCCACGACTACTCGCAGAACGACTTCTGGGCCGAGTGGATCGATCGCGGCAGCGGCTACAAGTACGGTGGCGGCATCTGCGCCGACCAGCTCCGGGCCGGCGACCAGCTGCTGATGCTCGTCGACCAGCCGCCCTACGGCGAAGGCTCGGAGGCCGAGGTGCCGCTCAACCTCAAGGGAGGGCCGAAGCACGCGGTGACGGGCAAGCGCGTCACCCTGCGGGTGATGGGTACGATCCTGCGCTCCTTCGACCCCGGCGCCGGCGCCACCGTCCCGATCGCCGGCGCGACCGTCACCGGCGGCGGTCAGAAGGCCGTCTCGAACGCGCGCGGGCGGGTGACGCTGCGCTTCGCGAAGGCCGGAACCGTCAAGCTCAAGGCGGCCAAGGCGGGCGACGTCCCGGCACCGGTCAAGCGGCTGCGCGTCGAGGCCCCGAGGTGAGGAAGGCCGCCCGCATCGCGGTGCTCGTCGGGGCGCTCGCGCTGCCGGCGGGCGCCCAGGCGGCGACGCCGCACGCGTACGTCATGGTCGTCGGCAAGGCGAAGGTCCTGCAGGCGCCGCGCGACGTTGCGCTGACCTCGCGCGCGGTGCGGGTCGGGGGCCGCCGCTGCGCGGTTCCGGCGCGCTCGCCGCTGTCCGCGCTGCTCGGGACGCGGCTGAAGCTCGGGCTCCGCGACTACGCGCGCTGCTCGGGGCGGGCCGCCGACGCGTCCGGGCTCTACGTCGCCCGCGTCGGACCCGATGCGGCGCGCGGGCGCAGCGGTTGGGTCTACAAGGTCGGCCACGTGACCGGGAGCGCGGGAGCGGCCGACCCGGACGGCGCTCGCCTGCGCGGCGGTGCATCGCTGCTGTGGTTCTGGTGCCGGGCGAACCCGGCGGGCGGCTGCCAGCGCACGCTCGACGTCAGGCCCGCCTCCACGCGCGTGGCCGCGGGCGCGCCGCTGCGCGTCACCGTCCGCGGCTACGACGACCAGGGCCGCGGCGTCGCCGTGGCCGGCGCGACCGTCAGGCTCGGGGACGCGCGCGCCGTCACCGGCGCCGACGGCGTGGCCACCGTGACGGCGCCGGCCGGCAGCGGTCGCGTCCGGCTCGTCGCCGCGCGCGGGGGCATGGTGCGCTCCTTCGGCCGGGAGATCTCGATCCGGTGAGGCGGCTGCTGCTCGTCCTGCTCGCCGCCGTCGTCATGATCGGCGCCGCGGGCGCCGCGATCGGCCTGCGGACCGGGTCCGGCAAGATCGACGCCACCGTCACGACGACCGTCACGCGCGACTTCGGCGCGGAGTCGATCGGCGGTGAGCCCAAGCAGGACACGCACCAGGGCGACACGGTGATGCGCGCGCTGCAGCGCGACTACGAGGTCAAGACCCGCTACGGCGGCGGCTTCGTGCAGGAGATCGAGGGCCTCTCCGGCGGCCGCGAGAACGGCCGCCCGGTCGACTGGTTCTACTACGTCAACGGCATCGAGGCGCCCCAGGGCGCGGCGCAGCGACGGATCTCGCCGGGCGACCAGATCTGGTGGGACCGGCACGTGTGGCCGGCGGCGCAGCGAATCCCCGCGGTCGTCGGCTCCTTCCCCGAGCCGTTCCTCGCCGGCTCGGGCGGGCGCAGGATCCCGGTCCAGCTGCTGTGCGAGGGCGCCGGGCACTCGTGCTCGGAGGTCGAGGGGCGCCTCGGCGACGCCGCGATCACCTCGGTCTCGCGGTCGACCGTGCCGCTGACCGGCGGCCAGGGCAAGGAGGTGCTGCGCGTGATCGTCGGCCCGTGGTCGCAGGTCCGCGCCGACCCCGTCGCCCGCACGATCGAGGAGGGCCCGCAGAGCTCCGGCGTGTATGCGCGCTTCTCCAGCGACGGCAAGCGGCTCGACCTGCTGGACGAGCTCGGTCAAGGCGTGCGCACGCTGCATGCCGGCGGCGGGCTGATCGCCGCCACCGCGCAGCAGGACCAGCAGCCGACGTGGGTGATCACCGGCACCGACACCGTCGGCGTCGACGCGGCGGCCGCGGCGCTGCAGATCGACCGGCTCAAACGCCACTTCGCGCTCGCGGTCGCCGCCGGCCGCGACGTCCCCGTCCCGACCGCCGCACCCGGCACGGGGCCATGACCTACCGCCGGCGCGCGAGCCCGCTGCACGCCGCCCGCGCCGGGATCGGCGGACTCTGGTGCCTCGCGCTCGGCGCCACCGCGGTCGCCTACGACCATCCGCTCGTGCTTGGCGCCCTGGCGCTCGCGGTGCTCGGCGCCGCCGCCGCGTCCGACGTCCGCCGCGAGGTCGCCCGCGCGGCGGCCCTCGCCGTCCCGTTCGCGCTGGCGATCGCGCTCGTCAACGCGCTGGTCAGCCGCGACGGCGTGACGGTGCTGTTGACCAGCAACCCGCTGCCGGTGATCGGGCCGCTCGACATCACGCTCGAAGCGCTCGTCTACGGCGGCGTGCTCGGACTGCGCGCGCTCGTGCTCGTGCTGGCCGCGGGCGCGCTGCTCGCTGCCACCGTCGACCCTGACGAGCTGCTGCGCGGCCTGCGCCGGCTGTCGGTGCGCACGGGCGTCACCGCCGCGCTCGCGATCCGGCTCGTCCCCGTGCTCGGCCGCGACGCGCACCGGCTCGCCGACGCGCGCCGCGCGCTGACCAGCCGCCCGCCCACCGGCGCCGAGCGCGTGGCGCTCCTGCGTGCGGTCACCGCCGGGGCGCTCGACCGCGCCACCGACGTCGCCGCGACGCTCGAGGTCCGCGGCTTCGCCGGCGGTCGCCGGCCCGCCGCGCTCCCGCGACCCTGGTCGCGCCACGACAGCGCCTTCCTCGCTTCGACCCTCGGCCTCTGCCTGCTCGCGCTCGCTGCGGCGATCGGCGACTGGGCGCCGTTCGCCACCACCCCGCGGATCGCCGCCGGAAGCCTGGCGGGGCCGCTCGTGCTCGGCGCGGCGCTGCTGGCCTGCGCGCTCGCCCCGTTCCTCGACCGGCGGGGGATCGAGTCATGAGCGTGCTGGAGCTCGATCGGGTCACCTATCGCTATCCGGGCGCCGCTCCAGCGGCACTGCGTGACGTCTCGCTGCGCGTCGAGCCCGGCGAGTTCGTGCTGCTCGCGGGCGGCTCCGGCTCGGGGAAGTCGACGCTGCTGCGCGCCGCGTCGGGCCTCGTGCCCCACTTCCACGGCGGCACGTTCGCGGGCACCCTGCGCTGCGCGGGGCGCGACACGCGCGAGCACGGGCCCGCCGACCTGTCGGCCGTCGCCGGGACGCTGTTCCAGGATCCGGAGACGCAGGTCGTGATGCACACGGTCCGCGCCGAGCTGTCGTTCCCGCTCGAGAACCATGGCTGGAGCGCGGCGGCGACCGCGCGCGGGGTGGAGGAGGTCGCGCTCGCGCTCGGCGTCGGCGGTCTGCTCGACCGCGTCGCACACGAGCTCTCGGGCGGCGAGCTGCAGCGCGTCGCGCTCGCCGCCGCGCTCGCCGGGCGCCCGCGGCTGCTGCTGCTCGACGAGCCGACCTCGCAGCTCGATCCGGTCGCGGGCGACGAGCTGCTCGGCGTGCTGCGGCGGATCAACGAGGAGTGGGGGACGGCGATCGTGCTCGCCGAGCACCGGCTCGAGCGCTGCCTGCCCGCGGCCGACCGGGTCGTACGTCTCGACGGCGGCGCGATCAGCTTCGACGGGACGCCCGCGAGCTACCTGCGCGCTCGTCCCGATACGCCGCTGGCCGAGCTCTTCGCGCGGCTCGAGCGCCCCGAGCGGCCGGTGACGGTGAAGGCGGCGCGCGCGGCGCTGGCGCCCGAGCTGGCGCGGCTCGCGGCGGCCGAGCCGGTCCAGCCGCCACGCCGATCGCGCCGGCGCGTTCGCCGGCGCGATCGCGGGCGCGCCGCCGCCGTCGAGCTGCGCGGCGCCTGGCGCGAGCTGCCGGGCGGCCGCGCGGTCCTACGCGGCGTCTCGCTGGCGCTCGCTCCGGGGGAGACCGTCGCGCTGATGGGCCGCAACGGCGCGGGCAAGTCGACGCTGCTGCGCCTGCTCGCTGGGCTGGACGCCCCGACGCGCGGGAGCGTGCGCGCCGCGGGGCGCGTCGCGCTGCTCGTCCAGCACCCGGGCGACTGCTTCCTGCACGAGCGCGTCGGCGACGACGTGCCCGACGGTCGTGCCGGAGCGCTCGCCGACCGTCATCCGCGCGACCTCTCAGGCGGCGAGCGCCAGCGGCTCGCGCTCGAAATCGTGCTCGGCGCCGGTGCGCCGCCGGCCGTCCTCTGCCTCGACGAGCCGACGCGCGGGACGGACGCCGCACACAAGGTCGCGCTCGCCCGCCGCCTCGGCGAGGTCGCCGCAGGCGGGACGGCGGTGCTTGTCGCCACCCACGACGCCGAGTTCGCCGCCGCGCTGGCCCAGCGCACGATCCTGCTCGGCGACGGCCGGCCCGTCGCGGACGCACCGACCGTCGAAGTGCTCGGCGGCGGCTGGTACTTCGCCACCCAGGTCGCGCGGCTGCTCGCGCCCAGCGCCGGCGCGCTCGACGCGGCGGCCGGCGCCGCCCTGATCGCGGCCGCGGCCCGCGAGGAGGTCGTCACGTGAGCTGGATCCTCGCCTCCGCGCTCGTGCTCTCCGTCGCGCTCGCCGCGGGCTTCGGCTGGTACGAGCGCGAGCACCCGACGACGCGCGTGCTCGCCCTGGTGGCGACGCTCGCCGCGCTCGCGGCCCTCGGCCGCGTCGCCTTCGCGCCGCTGCCCAACGTCAAGCCGACCACGGACATCGTCCTGCTCGGCGGCTACGTGCTCGGCGGCGCCCCCGGGTTCGCGATCGGCGCGGTGGCCGCGCTCGCCTCGAACCTGTTCTTCGGCCAGGGACCGTGGACGCCTTGGCAGATGGTCGCGTGGGGCGGCTGCGGCCTGCTCGGCGCGGGCCTCGCGCGAGTCGCCGGACGCGGGCTCGGCCGGATCAGGCTGGCGGCCGTCTGCGCGCTCGCGGGGCTCGGGTTCGGCGCGGTCATGAACGTCTCGCAGTGGGTCATGTACTCCGGCGACCACACTCGCGCGAAGCTCGTCGCGAGCTTCGCCACGTCGGTGCCCTTCGACGTCGCCCACGCCGGCGGCAACGTCGTGTTCTGCCTCGCCTTCGGCCCGGCGCTGGTCCGGGCGCTCGCCCGCTTCCGCACGCGCTTGGAGGTCCGCTGGGAGCCGGCCGCCGGAGCCGCGGCCGCCGGCGCGCTGCTCGCGGCCGTCGTCCTCGCCGCCGCGCCCGCGCCGCCGGCGCGGGCCGATGCGATCGCGCGGGCGGCGCGTTCCTCGCAGAGCTGGCTCCTGCGCGCCCAGAACGCCGACGGCGGCTGGGGGAGCGCGCCCGGCGCGTCCTCGTCGGGGCTCTACACGGGCTGGGCGGCGCTCGGCGTCGCCGCCTCCGGGACCAACCCGCGCGACGCCGGGTCGCCCAGCGTCGTCGCCTGGCTGCGCGGCCATCCCGGGCAGCTCAGCGACCTCGGCGCCATCAGCCGCACCGTGCTCGTCCTGCGGGCCGCCGGCGTGCGGGCGCGCGTCGGCGGGCGCGACCTCGTGGCCGCCATCGCGGCGCGCCAGCGGGGCGACGGCTCCTTCCAGCGGCGCGTCAACACGACGGCGTTCGCGATCCTCGCCCTGCGGGCCGCCGGGCGCCCGGCCGGCGGTGCCGCCGTGCGCCGCGCCGCGAGCTGGCTCGCCGGGCAGGCCGATGCCGACGGCGGCTTCAACTTCGCGGGCCGCGGCGGCCCGTCCGGCGCCGACGACACGGGCGCCGCGCTGCAGGCGCTCGTCGCCGCGGGACGTCGCGGGACGCCCGCGGTACACGCCGCCGCCCGCTGGCTCGCCGGTCACGCGAACCGCGACGGCGGCTTCCCGCTGCAGCCCGGCGGGATCTCCAACGCGCAGAGCACGGCCTGGGCGGTCCAGGGCCTGATCGCCGCGGGCCGCTCGCCCGCTCGCGGACTCGCGTTCCTGCGCTCGCTGACCACGCGCTCGGGGCTCGTCCGCTACTCGAAGCTCTCGAGCCAGACACCGGTCTGGGTCACGGGTCAGGCGGTGATGGCGCTCGCCCGCAAGCCGCTGCCGCTGGCGCCGGTGCCGCGGCGGGCCCGCGCGGTCGCGGCGGCGCCGGCGCCGACGGCGGCGCCCGCTGCGCCCGGGGCGACCCCGACCCCGACCGCGACCCCGCAGCACCGTGCGAAGCCACACGCTGCGGCGCCGAAGCGCGGGTCGCACCCGGCGGCGTCCGCGGTCGTCTCCGTCCGGCTGTTGAGCGCGCGCGCCCGCGCCGCGGGGATGGCCGCCGGCGTGGTTGCCGCCATGCTGCTGCCCGCAGGCGGTCCCGCGGTCTAGGCCAGGGTGGAGTTCGTCACCGCGGGACAAACGCCGGTTCGTATAGGTTGCCGAATCCAATGCGAATCGGTGTTCCCACGGAGACGGCGGAGGGCGAGCGTCGCGTCGGGGTCGTCCCCGACGTCGTCCGCCGGCTCGTCAAGGCCGGTCACACGGTGGTCGTCGAGCCCGGTGCGGGCGTGGCCGCCGGCGCTCCGGATGACCACTACACGGACGCGGGAGCGCAGATCGGCGACCCCTGGGGCGCCGACGTCATCGCCAAGGTCGCGGCCCCGTCGGAGGCCGAGACCGCCAAGCTGACCGGCGAGGCCGTCCTGATCGGGTTCCTCGCGCCGCTGACCAACGGCCCCGGCATCGCCGCGATCGCCCGTACGGGCGCGACCGCCTTCGCGATGGAGGCGATCCCGCGCATCTCGCGCGCGCAGTCGATGGACGCGCTCTCGAGCCAGGCGACCGTCGGCGGCTACCGCGCCGTGCTGATCGCCGCCGAGGAGAGCGGCCGCTTCTTCCCGATGCTGATGACCGCCGCGGGCACGATCCCGCCCGCTCAGGTCCTGGTGCTCGGCGCCGGCGTCGCAGGACTGCAGGCGATCGCCACCGCCCGCCGGCTCGGCGCCGTCGTCACCGCCTTCGACATCCGCTCGGCGGTCAAGGAGCAGATCCAGTCGCTCGGCGCGAAGTTCTTCGAGGTCGAGGGCGTCGGGGACGCCGAGGCCGCCGGCGGCTACGCGCGCGAGCTGACCCCGGAGGAGCAGGACCTCCAGCGCACGGCGCTGACTGCGCAGATGGGCAAGTCCGACGTCATCATCACCACCGCGCTCGTCCCGGGGCGCCCGGCCCCGAAGCTCGTGTCCGCCGAGGCGGTCGCCGGCATGAAGCCCGGGAGCGTGATCGTCGACCTGGCCGGCGAGGCGGGCGGCAACTGCGAGCTGACGCGGCCGGGGGAGACCTACACGACCGACGGCGGCGTGACCATCACGGCGCCGCTGAACCTGCCGTCCGCGATGGCCGAGCACGCGTCGCAGCTGTACGCGCGCAACGTGCTCTCGCTGGTGGAGCTGATGACCGGGGAGGAGGGCGTGCTCAAGCTCGACTTCGACGACGAGGTGATCGCGGGCGCCTGCGTGACGCGCGGCGGCGAGATCGTCCACGAGGGGGCCAAGCGGGCCGCCGAGGCGGATGCCGGTGGCGAGGCCTCCGGCCGAGACAGGACTGATGCCTAGATGGATCTGTTGACCGAGATCGCGATCCTCGTGCTGGCGGCGTTCGTCGGCTTCGAGGTGATCTCCAAGGTGCCGAACACGCTGCATACGCCGCTGATGTCGGGCACGAACGCGATCCACGGGATCGTCGTGCTCGGCGGCCTGCTGCTGATCGGGCCGGCGCACGGCGTGGTCAACGACGTCCTGTTGGTGGTCGCGATCGCCTTCGGCACGATCAACGTCGTCGGCGGGTTCCTCGTCACCGACCGCATGCTCGGGATGTTCAAGGGGCGCAAGCCCGACCCCGAGGACGAGGCCGAATGAGCCGGCACGACGTCGTCCAGATCCTCTACATCATCGCCTTCGCCATGTTCATCACCGGGCTGCACATGCTGCGCGGACCGCGGACGGCGGTGCGCGGCAACCAGATCGCGGCCGTCGGCATGGCGATCGCCGTGATCGCGACGCTGCTCACCCGGGGCGTCGGCGACTGGATCCTGATCGTCGTCGGAGTGGCGATCGGCGCCGCGATCGGCGTCCCCAGCGCGCGCAGCGTGAAGATGACCCAGATGCCGCAGATGGTGGCGCTGTTCAACGGCGTCGGCGGCGGCGCGGTCGCGCTGATCTCGATCGTCGAGTTCCGCGCGAGCGGCGGCGACCTCGCGCTTCGGTCGCTGATCCCGATCCTGTTCGCGGCGATCATCGGCTCGATCTCCTTCTGGGGCTCGATCGTCGCCTTCCTGAAGCTGCAGGAATCGCTCAAGGGGCGCTTCGCCATCCCCAAGGCGGTCAACGGCGCGCTCGCCGCCGTCGCGATCGTGCTCGCCGTGATCATCGCCGCGGGCTCGGACTCGCAGCTGCTGTTCTGGCTGATCCTGCTGTCCGCGGGCGCGCTCGGGCTGCTCGCCGTGCTGCCGATCGGCGGTGCGGACATGCCCGTCGTGATCTCGACCCTGAACGCGTTCACCGGCCTGAGCGCCGCCGCGGCCGGCATCGCGCTCGAGAACACGGCGCTGATCGTCGCGGGCATGCTCGTCGGCGCGTCCGGCTCGATCCTCACCAAGCAGATGGCCGACGCGATGAACCGCTCGCTCGCGAACGTGTTCTTCGGCGGACTCGGGGCCGGCGGCCCGGCGCTGCCCGGCGGCGGCGAGACCGGCGGCACCGTGCGCTCGACGAGCGCCGCCGACGTCGCGATCCAGCTCTCCTACGCGCGGCTCGTCGTCGTCGTCCCCGGCTACGGCATGGCCGTCGCCCAGGCGCAACGGGCGGTGGCGGACCTGGCCGCCGAGCTCGAGAAGCGCGGTGTCGAGGTGCTCTACGCGATCCATCCCGTCGCCGGCCGCATGCCGGGCCACATGAACGTGCTGCTCGCCGAGGCCGACGTCCCCTACGACAAGCTCAAGGAGATGGACGACATCAACCCGGAGTTCGCGCGCACGGACGTCGCGCTCGTGATCGGCGCCAACGACGTCACGAACCCGGCCGCCCGCACCGTGGCCGACTCGCCGATCTATGGGATGCCGATCCTCGACGTCGACAAGGCCGGCTCGGTGATCGTGCTCAAGCGCTCGATGAACAGCGGCTTCGCCGGGATCGACAACCCGTTGTTCTACGACCCCAAGACGGCGATGCTGTTCGGCGACGCCAAGAGCTCGGTCGGCGAGGTGCTCGCCGAGATCCAGGCGCTCTAGGCGCCGGGCTCACCAGATCGGGCGCAGCGGCGGCGGGCCGGTGCCGGAACGCTCGTCGACCACCGCCTCGAGTGCGCGCCGCAGCGCGGCGACGTCCTCGGAACCGGCCGCGCGCGCCCAGCGCGCTTCGAGCTCGCGCTGGATGCGCTCGGCGCTCGCGAGCAGCTCGCGCCCGTGCGGCGTCAGGGTGAGCAGCCGGGCGCGGGCGTCGCCGGCGTGCTCGGAGCGGTCGAGGTAGCCGCGGTGCACGAGGGTCTCGACGAGCTTCGCGGCCCCCTGCTTCGTCATCCCGAGGTCGCCGGCGAGGCGCGCCGCCGTCGTGCCGTGCTCGCCGACGGTGTTGAGCGCGTAACCGTGCGCCGGGCGCAGGTCGGCGTGACCGAGCTCGGCGAGCTCGTCGTGGAGCGCTTCGATCGTCATGCGCGTGGCCGCGGCGAGCAGGCGCGCGATCGGCAAGGGCGGCATGTCCTCGGACTATAGACAACCGGGTTGTCTTTCGGGTAGGATCGACAACCGAGTTGACCACAAGGAGGCCGTCATGCCCACTGAGTTCGCCACGCCCAACGCCGTCATGCGCACCTACGCGAGCCCGTCGCTGACCGGTAGCGCGCTCGCCGTCTGGCGGGCGGAGATGGAGCCAGGCGCCGCCGGACCGCTGCACGCCGCGAGCGGCGAGCAGGTGCTCGTCGTGCTCGACGGCGAGCTGACCGTGGCCGTTCGCGGGAGCACCTCCGTGCTCGCGCCCGGCGATTCGATCGCGATCCCAGCGGGTGCCGAGCGGCGCCTGAGCAACGCCGGATCGGCGCCCGTGGCCTTGGTCGCCTGCTCGACGCCCGCGCCGACGGCGACGGTCCGCGGCGGTGAACCGCAGCCGATCCCATGGGCCGCCTGAGCCGGGGGCGGCTGCCAACTCCGGCCCGTCGGCGCGCGCCCGCACCGGCAACGGCGCTGCTAGGAGGCGGGAACGCCCGGGGGCGGGGTGCTCGCGCCCGCGGCCTGCGCGTCGGCGAGGGCGGTCTGGGGCGCCTCGCCGCCGGTGAGCATCCACCCGATCTCCGACGCTGGGTCGGTCGCGGGCTCGTGCGGCTCGCGGGAGACGGACAGCAGACGCTCGGCGCCGAAGCGCAGCACGGAGACCGAGAAGGCGGAGACCTCGACGCCGTGACGGCTCAGCCACTCGAGCGTGGCGAGCGCGCGCGGGTCGAAGCCGCCGGCGAGCACGACGAGCCGCGGCGAGTCGCCGGGCACGACGGCTTGCAGGGCCTCAGATACCTCGGCGAGACGGCCGGCGTCCCAGCTCGCCACCTCGGCGGCCGCGCCGAGCGCGCGGGCGATCTGCCACTCGACCGTGTCACCCGTGACGTGGAGCACGACGGCGCGGCCGTCGGACTCGTCGAACGCGAGCAGATCGGCGCCGGGCACGGGCTCGCGGGCCACGAGCTTGACGTGCGGCATGCCCAGCTCGGCCGCGAACGCCGCCCACGATGAGCCGACCAGCGCAAGCAGCTCGTCGCGGTCGGGAGCGGCCTCGGCGACCAGGCCTCCGGCCTGCGGCGCCACCAGCGTCTTGGACGTCTCGTCGATGCGGAGCACTTCTTCCTCCAATGCGGGGTCGGCAGTGGCTCATCGGCAGCACACGCGCCGACCTGAAGCGCGAGGCGGTGCAATAGCCTCAGGCGGGTGGATCTCCAGGGGCTCGTCCGCACCCGTCGCACGCACAAGGCGTTCGCCCCGGCGCCCGTCGACCACGCGACGCTCGACGAGCTGTTCGAGCTCGCCCGCTGGGCTCCCAACCACGAGCTGACCAATCCATGGCGCTTCCGGGTGCTCGGTCCGCGGACGCTCGAGGCCCTGAAGGCGGCGGCCGGCCCCGAGAGCGCGCCGAAGCTCGATCGCGCGCCGACGCTCGTCGCCGCGTCCGCCGTGCTCGGCGGGGAGGATCCCGTCGCCGACGAGGAGGACCTCGCCGCCGCGGCGTGCGCGATCTACATCGTCCTGCTCGCCGCGCACGAGCGGGGGCTCGGCGGCTACTGGCGCACGCCGGCCGTGCTGCGCACGCCCGCGGGCCGCGCCGCGTGCGCGATCGCCGACGGCGAGCACGTGCTCGGGCTGATCCACCTCGGCACCGCGCGCGGCGAGAAGGCGGCACCCCCGCGGGCGCCGCTCGAGACGATCCGGACCTACCTCGAGTGATCTCGCGAGCCGCGGCACTCGGCGCGCTGGTCGACGAGCGCTTCGACGTGCTCGTGATCGGCGGCGGGATCACGGGTGCGGGCGTCGCCCTCGACGCCGCCAGCCGCGGCTACAGCGTCGCGCTGATCGAGCGCGGGGACTTCGCCGTCGGGACCTCGTCGCGGTCGAGCAAGCTCGTCCACGGCGGCCTGCGCTACCTGCAGAACTTCGATCTTGGCCTCGTGCGCGAGGCGCTGCTCGAGCGCCAGATCAACGTCGCGCTCGCGCCGCACCTCGTCAAGCCGCTCCCGCTGGTTGTCCCGGCGTTCGAGGGCGCGCGGCCCGACCGGCTCATGGGGCTCGGGCTGAACATGTACGACGCGATGTCGGTCGACCGCATCTCGCCGCTCGCCCGCCGGCGGGCGCGCGAGGACGCCGAGTGGAGCCCGGCCCGCCACCGCGTCATCTCCGGCGACGAGGTCGTCGCGCTGGTACCGGCACTGGCGGCGCGCGGCCCGAGCGCCGGCTATTTGTTCTACGACTGCCAGACCGACGACGTCCGGCTCGTGCTGACGGTGCTCGGCGAGTCCGAGCGCTTCGGCGCGGTGATCGCCAACCGGCTCGAGGCCGTCGCGCTGCTCGAGGACGCCGGCCACGCATGCGGCGCGAACGTCCGCGACGCCGAGTCCGGTGAGACGCTCGAGATCCGTGCCGCGAACGTCGTGAACGCGACCGGTGTGTGGGCCGACCGGCTGCGCCCGGACGAGCTGCACGACGAGGCCGAGGTCCCGGTGATCCGGCCGAGCCGCGGCACGCACATCGTGCTCCCGCATGCGGCGCTGCCGCTTGTCGCGGGGGCGATCGCGCCCGCCGGCGGCAACCGGACGATCTTCGTGCTGCCGTGGCTGGGGCAGACGCTCGTGGGCACGACGGACAACGACTACGAGGGCCCGCTCGACCACGTCCAGCCCGCCGAGGCCGACGTCGCCTACCTGCTCGACGCGCTCAACGGGTTCTTCGCCACCGAGCTGCGGCCGGACGACGTCGAGGGCGCCTTCGCCGGCGTGCGCCCGCTGATCTCGACCGGCGACCCGAAGAAGTCGGTCGACATCTCGCGCAAGGCGGAGATCTACGAGACCTCGAGTGGCATGGTCACGATCACCGGCGGCAAGCTCACGACCTGGCGGCGGATGGCCAAGATGACCGTCGACCGGCTCGTCGAGCGCGACGGGCTCGACGCGCCGTGCCGGACCGAGCTGGTCCCGCTCGGCCTGCCGGTGCAGCCGGACGCCCTCCCGCGCGTCGATGGCGTGGGGGAGGATGCCTATGCGCAGCTCGCGGGGCGCTACGGCTCGGCCGCGGCGGCCGTCCTGCGCTTCGCGACAGAGCGGCCGGAGCTCGCCGCGCCCATCGTCCCCGGACGACCAGACCTGCTCGCCGAGGCGCTGATCGCCGCGCGCCACGAGCAGGCGCGCACGGTCGGCGACGTGCTGCTGCGGCGGACGCGGCTCGGGCTCACCGCCGGTCGCACGCTGACCGCGCCGGACGCCGGCGCGCCCGCGCGCGTCGCGGACGTGCTGGGGGACGAGCTCGGCTGGGACGGCGCTCGGCGCCGCGCCGAGGTCCAGGCGTTCCGCGCGGAGGCCGCCGCCGAGGGGATCGTGCCCTAGCCGCTTACCCGCGGCAGGGCTTCCAGGCGGCGAGGACCGCCTGGACGCGCTCGTCGTCGAGCGCACCGACGGTCAGCGGCTCGTCCGCGCCGGGGCGCAGGGCGCTGAGCAGGAGCTCGAGGTAGCGGCGCCACAGCTCGGGCGCGGCCTCGTGGCTGGCGTCCATCAGGCTGCCGAGCATCAGCGAGATCATCGGTACGTCCTGCGCGGCGACGTCGTCGCGCAGCACGCCCGCCGCGTGGGCGCGGTCGACGAGCGCGTGGATCGACGGCGCGATGCGCTCGCGCCCGGCGGAGACCTGCGCGCAGCCGCCCGCACCCGAGAGCAGCAGCTGCTTGAGGCCGCGGTCGGCGGCCTGCTCGGCGAGGCTGCGCTCGAAGAAGAAGACGAGGCCCTCCCAAGGATCCTCGTGCGCGGCGGCCTCCCGGGCCAGCTCGGCGATCGCGGCGATGCGCTCCTCGAAGAGCGCGTCGATCAGACGGTCCTTGTCGGGGAAGCGGCGGTAGACCGTGCCGACGCCGAGGCCGGCGTGTCGGGCGATGTGATCGAGCCCCGCGTCCAGTCCGTACTCGGCGAAGACCTCGCGGGCGGCGTCGAGGATCCGGCGGCGGTTGCGCTCGGCGTCCTTGCGCAGCGGGCGCTCGGCGGTAGTGGACATGGGTCACACGATAGCGAAAACCGGAAGAACCGGTTCCACTTGCTGCTAGCCTGGCGAGAACTTGAGACTGCTCCTCCACTTCCTCCCCAAGGCCTTGCCCCATGCCCCCTGAGACGAACCCGCATTACGAGAAGCGCTGGTTGATCCTCGCCGTGATCGGCATCGCGCAGCTGATGGTCGTGCTCGACGCGACGATCGTGAACATCGCGCTGCCCTCCGCCCAGCATGACCTCGGCTTCTCCAACGACTCGCGCCAGTGGATCATCACGGCGTACGCGCTCGCCTTCGGCAGCCTGCTGCTGCTCGGCGGCCGCCTCGGTGACCTCTTCGGCCGCAAGTGGACCTTCATCGTCGGTCTGGCCGGCTTCGCCATCGCCTCGGCGATCGGCGGCATGGCCGGTTCCTTCGGCGTGCTCGTCGCCGCCCGCGCGCTGCAGGGCGTGTTCGGCGCGGTGCTCGCTCCTTCGGCGCTGTCGCTGCTGGCGACGACCTTCACCCGCCCCGACGAGCGCGGCAAGGCGTTCGGCGTGTTCGGCGCGATCGCCGGCTCGGGCGCGGCCGCCGGCCTGCTCCTCGGCGGCGTGCTGACCGAGTGGCTGTCCTGGCGCTGGTGCCTGTACGTGAACCTGCTCTTCGCCGCCGCCGCGATCGTCGGCGCCGCCCTGCTGCTGGTCAACCAGCCGCATCCGGCGCGCCCGCGGATCGACCTGCCCGGGACGCTCACCGCCACGCTCGGCTTCTTCGGCCTCGTGTACGGCTTCTCGCACGCGGAGACGACGAGCTGGGGCAACGGCGTGACACTCGGCGCACTCGCCGCCGGCGTCGTCCTGCTCTCCAGCTTCGTGGCGATCGAGCGGCGCGTCGCGCACCCGCTGCTGCCGCTGCGGGTCGTGCTCGACCGCAACCGCGCGGGCGCCTACCTGGCCGTCGGCATCGCCGGCATCGCGATGTTCGGCGTCTTCTTGTTCCTCACCTACTACCTGCAGCAGGTTCTCGGCTTCACGCCGATCCAGGCCGGGCTCGGGTTCCTGCCGATGACCTTCGCGATCATGGCTACGGCGACGACCGCGAACACGGTGCTGCTCCCACGAATGGGCCCACGGCTGCTGACGACCGCGGGGATGCTGCTCGCAGCCGCGGCGATGCTGTTCCTCACCGGGCTCAGCGTCGGGGCGACCTACGCGGCCTCGGTGCTCCCGGCGCTGCTCGTCGCGGGCGTGGGCTTCGGCCTGATCTTCGCGCCGTCGTTCCAGGGCGCGACGCTCGGCGTCGCCCCGTCGGACGCGGGCATCGCCTCGGCGATGGTCAACACCGCGCAGCAGGTCGGCGGCTCGATCGGGACCGCGCTGCTCTCGACGCTGGCGGCGAGCGCGGCGACCGGCTTCGCGGCGTCGCACGCACCGTCGGCGGCGCTGGCCAACGAGGCGGCGGTGCATGGCTACACGGTCGCGTTCTGGTGGTCGGCGGGGATCTTCCTGGTCGGGGCGCTGGTCTGCGGCACGCTGCTGCGCCCGGGCGTCGCCCGCGAGGGCGCTCCGGCCGGCGAGCCGGTGCTGGCGCACTAGGCGCAGCCCCGCAACTTCCACGGCACTGCGTCCTTAAAGGGCGCAGTGCCCTCCGCCGTTCCCGCCCCTAAGCTGGCTGCTCCCATGCGGCGCCTGCTCCTCCCCTTCACCGGGGCCCTCGCCCTCGGTCTCGTCGCCGCCGCGCCCGCCGAGGCGGCGTGGATCGGCGCCGCCAGCGTCGACGGACCGGCGCCGATCGTGCGCGTCGGCGGCGCGGCGATCGGCTCCGACGGCACGGGCGCGGTGGCCTACGTCAAGCGCGTGGGCGACAAGAAGCATCATGATCGCGACCGCGCGGGCTTCATCGCGCGGCTGACGGCGGGGAGCTTCGCCAAGCCGGTGGCGATCGCGCACGGGGCGGTCGACGACATCCAGGTCGCGGCCGGCACCGACGGCCGGCTCGCGATCGTCTGGATCGCCCAGGGCATCGCCTACGGTCTCGTCAGCGGGGGCGGCGCGGTCGCCGCACCGGTCGAGCTCGGCGCGGGCGCGCACCCGCGCTCGCTGCAGGTGCGCATGAACGCCGCCGGCGTCGCCTACGCCGTCTGGACGCAAGATGGCGCGGGCGGTGCCGATGTCCGCGCCGCGCAGTTGCAGGGCACCACGTGGACGCCGCTCGGCGCGCCGCTGGACGCCGACCCGAACCGCTCTGCCGGGACCGGCGCGCTGCGCCCCTCCGTCGACGTCTCCGCGGACGGCAGCGCGGTCGCCGCCTGGGGCGAGACCTATCCCGACGGCTCCACGCACGTCTTCGCCCGCCGGCTCACCAACACCGACGCGCCGATGATTCCGCTGGAGGCCAACGCGGTCGTGGTCGGGACCGAGCCCGGCGGGTCGGCCGACTCGCCGCAGGTCGACGCCGAGCGCACGGGCACCGCCGCCTGGGTCGCCTTCCGCGAGGACGTCGGCACCCGCTCGCGCTCGCTGGCGCGCCGCCTCGGCGTCTCCTTCGGGGACCCGGTCGCGCTCGACGGCGGCGCCACCAGCCGCAACCCGGTGCTCGCCGTCAGCGGTGCCTCGAGCGGCGTGGCCGCGGTCGGCGCCGCCGACGGGACCGTGCTCGGGACGCTGATCGACACCGGCGGCGCCTTCACGGCGCCGGTGCGGCTCGACGCGGACGCCGCGACGTCGCCGGTCTCACCCGTCGCCGCGTGGTCGAACGACCGCCCGGCCGGCGCGGTCGCCTTCCGCGGCCCGACGCACGCCGGCACGCCGGTCGTGTACGGCCGGCTCGCCGAGCAGGGCCAGGACTTCGGTCGGCTCACGCGCATCTCGGCGAGCAAGCTTGGGCCTGTGGTGGCGGGCTCGCTGCGGCTCGGCGCCGATGCCTCGGCGAACGCCGTGCTGGCGATGCTCCAGGGCGCCAAGCCCGGTCAGCGCGTGCTCACCGCCGCGCTGCAGGACAGCCCGCCCGGCCCGCCGCGGATCGCCGCCCGCTACTACGCCGGGCCGCGCCCGCGGCTGACCTGGATCCCGGGCGGCGAGGCGTTCGGCGCCCAGCGCTTCACGCTGTCGATCGACGGCCGCGCCGCCGGCAGCACCTCCGCCACAGCGCTGCGCGTCGGCCGCACGATCGCGGACGGGCGCCACACCGCGCAGGTACAGGCGACCGACCGGCGCAAGCAGTCGACCACCGGTCCGTCGCGCGCGATCATCATCGACTCGATCGCGCCGAGCGCCACGGTCACCGCGACCCGGTCGGGCCGCGTCATGCGCGTCAGGGTGCGCGCCGCCGACGAGCGCTCCGGCATCGCGTCGGTCGCCGTCCGCTGGCGCGACGGCACGATCTCCAGTTCGACGAAGCGCCGCCACACGTTCCGTCACCGCTTCGCCGCGGCGGGCACCCGCCGCGTCACGGTGACCGTGCGCGATCGCGCCGGCAACCGGACCGTGCGCACGCTCAAGGCGTGAGGCTCCGGCTCCGCGACCGGGTCCTGGAGCTCGGTGGCCGGGGTGGGCGGGTCATCATCATGGGCGTGATCAACGCCACGCCGGACTCGTTCTCCGACGCCGGCGAGCTGCTCGACCTCGAGGCGCGCGTCGCGCACGGCGCGGCGTTGCTCGAGGCCGGTGCAGACCTGCTCGACGTCGGCGGCGAATCCGCGCGCGGCGATCGCCCGCCGGTGCCCGCGGACGTCGAGATCGAGCGCGTGGCCGTCCTGATCGAGCGGCTGGCCGCGCTGGGCGCGACGGTCTCGGTCGATACGCACAAGCCGCCCGTCGCGCAGGCGGCGATCGCGGCCGGCGCGGTGCTCGTCAACGACGTCTCCGGCCTGCGCGACCCGGCGCTCGCAGACCTCTGCGCGCGGACCGGCGCGGGCCTCGTACTGATGCACACGCGCGTCGCGCCGAAGCGGACCCTGCTCGACCCGCGGGCCTACGAAGACGTCGTCGCCGACGTCGCCGGCTTCCTGCGCGAGCGCATCGAGCTCGCGGTCGCGCACGGGGTCGAGCGGGAGCAGCTCGTGCTCGACCCCGGTCCCGACTTCGCGAAGACGCCGGCCCAGACCGTGGCGGTGCTGCGCCGCCTCGACGCGATCCGCGCGCTCGGGCGCCCCGTGCTGCTCGCCGTGTCGCGCAAGGACTTCGTCGGCGCGATCACCGGCCGGCCGCCGCGCGAGCGCCTCGCGGGCACGCTCGCGGCGATCGGCGAGGGCGTCGATGCCGGCGCCCAGCTGCTGCGGGTGCACGACGTCGGCGCGGTGCGGGACTTCCTCGACGTGCGCGCGACCCTCCGCGGCGAGCGCGAGCTCGGCGCCACCGAGGGGCTCACCGCGGAGCGCTACCCGGACGGACCGCCGCCCGGCCTCGCGCTAGGCTGACGCTCCGAGACGGTTGCCGGTCGCTGCGCACAACGCGACCGGAGCCCACCGACCAACCCGAGGAGACCCTCCCATGTCCGCTGTCCTGGACCGCTCCGCGCTGGAGCAGAGCCCGCTCGCCGACCTGCACGTGATCGCCAACGAGCTCGGCGTCGACGGCTTCCGCCGCCTGCGCAAGGCCGACCTGATCGATCGCATCCTCGCCGGCCAGCCGGCCGGCGACGACGCTGCCACCGAGGCGGAGGAGGCGACCGCCGAGGCGATCGCCGCCGCCGACGCCGCCGAGGAGGAGGGCACCGTCAACGGGCGCTCCCGCCGCGGCCGCCGCGGCGGCCGGGGCCGCAGCCGCGCCCGCGACGAGGACGGCGCCGCCGACGAGGAGGGCACGACCGACGAGGACGCCGACGAGCCCAGGCGCCGCGGTCGCGACGCCGGCAAGGAGCGTGAGAAGGACAAGGTGGTCGAGGGCGTGATCGAGCTGCTCGCCAACGGCTCCGGCTTCGTCCGTCTCGCGCCGCCCGAGCCGACCGACGACGACGTCTACGTCTCGGCCGCACAGGTCAAGCGCTGCGAGCTGGTCTCGGGCGACCGCGTCTCCGGCCCGGTGCGCGCGCCGCGCCGCTCGGAGCGCTTCCCGTCGCTGGTCCGCGTGGACACGATCAACGGCCGGCCGGCGGACGAGGTCGCGGAGGGCACGCGCTTCGAGGACCTGCCCGTCGCCTTCCCGTCGCAGCGCCTCCAACTCGGCTCCGACGACGTGACCGTCAAGGCGATCGAGTGGCTGACGCCGATCGGGAAGGGCTCGCGCGTCGTGCTCGCCGGCGGCGCACGTGCCGGCAAGACCGAGGCGCTTCGCCGTCTCGCGGCCGCCCTCGCGGGCCAGGACACGCTCGAGCTGACGCTCGTGCTCGCGGGGATCCGGCCCGAGGAGGTCGGCGAGTGGCAGAGCATGGAGCCCGTCGTCGCCGTCAGCTTCGCCGCCTCCTCGGACGCGCAGGCGCAGGCGATCGAGCAGGCCGTCGAGCAGGGCCGCCGCGTCGCGGCCCGCGGCGGCGACGCCGTCGTGCTGATCGACACGCTCGACTACGTGGCCGCCGGCGCCGCGCGCCGCGCGCTGGCCGCCGCACGCGACCTCGTCGACGGTGGCTCGCTGACGATCATCGCCACCGCCGCGGCGCCGCTCGGCGGCGAGACCACGGTGGTCGCGCTCGACCCGCTGGAGACGGCCCTCGGCCGCTTCCCCGCGATCGACCTGGCCGCCTCAGGAACCCTGCGGCCCGAGCGTCTGGTCGGCGAGGCCGGCGCCGAGGCGATCGCCAAGGCTCGCGCCGAGCAGCTGGGGTAGTTCCGGCTCTAGTCCTCGATGCTCGTCTTCGTGCGCGGGGAGCCCAGCCCCGCGCTCGACGAGCCCCAGTAGCGTCCGAGCTGCTGGACCTCGGCCTCGAGCGCCGGGACCATCGTGCGCGCGCGGCGCTTGATCGGGAACTCGCCGAGCGGCGAGATGACCAGCGCGCGCAGGGCCTGCACGATCGCCACGGTGCGCGGGACGTAGATCCTGCGCCGGCGGCGCTCGATGCCGTCGACCACGGCCGCGGCGCAATCCTCGAGCGACGTGGTCTCGCCCATCGGCCACGGCAGCTGCTCGAGCGCCTTGGCGAAGGTGGGGGAGTCCGCCTTCTGGTCGCGCACGAGGTCGGTGTCGATCCACGACGGGTGGATCGTTCCGACCTGCACGCCCTTGTGGGCGACCTCGAGCCGCAGCGCGTTGCCGAACTGCTCGGCGCCCGCCTTCGACGCGCAGTAGGCCGCCATGCCGGGCAGTACGGTGAAGGCGGCCGCGGAGGAGACGATCAGGATGTAGCCGCGCCGCCGCGTGACCTCGGGCAGCGTCGCGCCGATCGTGCGCACGACCCCGAGCAGGTTGACCTCGATCGTCCGCGCCACGACGTCGACCGGGCTGACCGCGACGGTCGCGTTGTTGGCCACGCCGGCGTTGGCGACCACGGCGTCGATGCCGCCGAGCTGCTCGACGGTGCCGGCAACGGCGCGGTCGAGGCTCTCGGAGTCGGTCACGTCGGCCTCGAACCAGGCGTGCTGGGGGCCGAGCTCGGCGGCCAGCGCCGCAAGCCGCTCGGGCTCGAGCCCGACGAGCGCGAGGCGCGCACCCCGCTGCGCGGCGAGCCGGGCGCTCCGCTCGCCGATGCCGCGGGCGGCGCCAGTGATGAACACGACCTTGCCCTCGAGCTTCTGGCGTCTCATGGTCTCGCTCCGTTCTGGGTCTGCAGCGCCAGCATCGCCCGAACGCTGCCGGCGACCTCGACGAGCGCATCGTGGCACGCCGGGTTGATCGCCGAGAGGTTCACGAACCCGTGGACGAGCTCCGGGAAGCGGCGCAGGATGGCCGGCGAGCCGGCGTCGCGGAGGGCCTTGGCATACGCCTCGCCCTCGTCGCGCAGCGGGTCGAAGCCGGCGGTGACCACGAGCGCGGGCGGCAGATGCGCGAGGTCGCCGGCCAGCAGCGGCGAGCCGAGCGGGTCATCGCCGGCCGTCTCACCCATGTAGTGGCGCTCGAAGAAGTCGATGTCGGCGGTCGTCAACAGGTACGGGCCGTCCGTGAAGAGCTCGCGCGAGCGCCACTGCGACTCGACATCGGTCGCCGGGTAGATCAGCAGCTGCATCGCAGGCTCGGGATGGCCGTCGCGGGTCGCGAGCCGCGCAACCGTCGCCGCGAGGTTGCCGCCCGCGCTGTCGCCGCCGATCGCCACGCGGGCGGCATCCGCCCCGAGCTCCGCGGCATGCGTGAACGCCCACTCGAGCGCGGCTCGCGCATCGTGGACGGCGGCGGGGAAGGGGTGCTCCGGCGCGAGCCGGTAGTCGACCGAGAGCACGTGGACGCCGGCGTGGCGGCAGAGCAGCCGGCAGATGCCGTCGTAGGACTCGATGTCGCCGATCATGAAGCCGCCGCCGTGCAGGTAGACGAGCAGCGGCTGGGCGTCGCCGAGCGTCGCGGGCGGGGCGTAGTGGCGAGCCGGCAGCGGGCCGTCGCCGCCGTCGACGGTGAGGTCGCGGACGGCGTCGACCGCGGGGGGCCGGACCGCGGCCACGCGCGACTCCGCGGCCATCGCGCGGCGGGCGTCCTGCGGCGTCTGGGCGTGCCACGGCTTGGTCCCCATGCGGCGGCGCATCTCCAGCAGCAGCTGCACGCTCGGGTCGAGCGTGTTGCCGTCGACCTCGATCGCGTGACCGCCCGCGAGCCGGCGCTGGGTGCGCGGTGAGAGCAGGCCGACGACTCCGGCCACGGCAAAGGAGATGCGGTCGATCAGGGCTCTGGTACGTGCAAGTACCACGGTGCCACGGAGGCTACCAACCCGCGGTGGTCCGCGCGGCGGTCAGCGTGGCCCGTAGGCGACCCGGCCCCAGTTGGGCTCGGGCGAGAGCTCGATCGGCTCGCGGTTGCGCTCGGGCTGGACGTAGCCGAAGCTGCGCGTGCCCTCGTCGAAGGCGATGTCGAGCTCGCCCTCCTTGACACGCTGGTCGAGCCACGCCGAGCGGAAGACCAGCCGGCGCAGCCAGTGCACGAGCGAACGCTCGGCGGGGCCGACGAGCTCGGGCCAGCAGTCGTTGACGTGCTCGCCCAGCGCGGAGGCGGGATCGTGGATCTCGCCGTTGACCGTCAGGTTGACGAGATCCTCGAGCTCGTCAGCGGCGAGCCGCATGCCGACGAAGCCGAGCCTGCGCGCGGACTGCTCGACGCGCTCGGAGAAATCACGCTCGTTGAACGTGAAGCGCAGCTCGCCGTACTCGAGCACGTAGTCTTGACCGGAGTCGTAGTTTCCGCGGCGGGTGAGATCCATGAAGTCAGGGGGTCGAGCCCCTGCCGTACCGCCGGGGCGTCGGCATCTTATGCGCGGTTCCTGCCCGCCGCGAACGCCTGGATGAGATCTTTCACAGGCGCTCGCGGAGGTCGAAGGCGCGGATCGCATCGGGGGCGGCGTCCGGCCAGTCGAAGAAGCGCCGGTTGACGCACGCGAAGTCCCCGCTGCCGTCGGAGACGAAGGCCTGCTCGACGCTGAAGCGGCAGCGGCCGAGCGGCTCGCGGGCAAGCCGGACCGTGCCGAATCCCGCCCGGGAGCGCTCCGCTTCGCGGAACACCTCGACGTCGATCTCCGTGGCGAAGATCTGCTGGACGCAGCCCATGTAGCGGCGGCCGCCGATCGGGTCGTCGTAGACGTACAGGTTCGGGCACTCGCTCGCGACACAGCTCGAGGGGGCGATCACACGGTCGCAGAAGGCCGCACAGCGGCGGCACTCGTTGGCTTCGGTGCGTCGGACGACCCGACCCATCGGCGCAGGGTACAGGACGCTTGGACGAGCACCCGCCGCGGGAAGGGTGTACCCATGGCCGACCGTCAGACCCTGATCCTCTTCGGCGCCACGGGCGACCTCGCCCGCCACAAGCTGTGGCCGGCGCTGCACGACCTCGCGGCGACGGGACGGCTCCCCGACCGCCTCGACGTCCTCGGCATCTCGCGCTCGGCCGGCACGGAGGACATGTGCAAGCTGGCGGCGGAGAGCGGCGCCGAGCACGGTCGCCTGCAGGACAGCGAGCGCTGGCAGGAGATCGTCGGCTCGATCGAGGCGGTCAACGGCGCGGGCGACGACCCCGAGCTCTACGAGGGCCTCCAGTCGGCGCTCGACGGGCGCGAGGGCGGCCGGCTCGCCTACCTGTCGGTCGCACCGTCGCTGTTCGGCGAGATCGCGGGGCACCTCGCCGGGATCGGCCTGGGCCGCGGCTCGGCCGGCCGGATCGTGATCGAGAAGCCGTTCGGCGAGGATCTGGCCAGCGCCCGCGAGCTGCGGGCGCAGCTGCACGCGCACTTCGAGGAGGATCAGCTCTTCCGCATCGACCACTACCTGGGCAAGGAGACCGCCCAGAACCTGATGGTGCTGCGCTTCGCCAACGGGATCTTCGAGCCGCTGTGGGACCGTCGCTCGATCGCCTCGGTGCAGATCACGGTCGCCGAGGACGGCGGCGTCGACGGGCGGGGCGAGTTCTACGACGCCACGGGGGCGCTGCGCGACGTCGGCCAGAACCACCTGCTGCAGCTGCTCGCGCTGACCCTGATGGACGCGCCGGGCAAGCTCGAGGGCGACGATCTGCGCGCCGAGCGTCTGAAGGTCCTGCGCGCGATCGTGCCGATCGCGCCCGCCGACGCCGTGCTCGGCCAGTACGAGGGATACGAGGACGAGGACGGGATCGCGGCCGGCTCGCGCATGGACACCTACGCCGCGATGCGGGTCGAGGTCGACTCGTGGCGCTGGGCCGGCGTCCCGTGCTACCTGCGGACGGGCAAGCGGCTGCGCTGCAAGGTGGCGGAGATCGCGATCGAGTTCCGCGGCTCGCCGCACCTGCCGTTCGAGTCCGGCAACGGCGGGCCTGGCCCCAACCGGCTCGTCATCGGCATCCAGCCGGGCGAGCGCGTGCAGCTGCACGTGTCCGGCAAGCGTCCGGGGGAGGGGCTCGACATCGCCGATCTCGCGCTCGACTTCGACTCCGGCGACGACGTCGAGCGCGACGCGCCCGAGGCCTACGAGCGCCTGCTCGGCGACGCACTGGGAGGCGACCAGACGCTGTTCACGTCGAGCGCCGAGGTCGAGGCGCAGTGGTCGGCGGTGGCACCGCTGCTCGACGCGCGCCCCGACCCGGTGCGCTACGCCGACGGCTCCGACGGACCGGAGGCGGCGGGCGATCTGGTCGGGCGCGACGGGGGCGCGTGGCGGACGCTCGAGGAGATCGCGGGCTAGTCGGGCGCGGGGGCGAATGTCGCGGGCGCGCGGCCTAGGAGGGCATGACCTCCGCCGCTCCGCTCGTGCTGCTCGTCGAGGACGACCCCGTGCTGCGGTCGTTCCTGTCGGAGAACCTCGCCGCCGACGGCTTCGAACCACTCGAGGCGGGTAGCGCGGCCGACGGCCTGCGGGCGCTCGAGTACAAGCGCCCCGACGTCGCGCTCGTCGACCTCGGGCTTCCCGACGGCTCGGGGCTCGACCTGATCGCGCGCGTGCGCGCGGCGGACGGGCTGGGATCGCGGCTCGACCCGGACGTGCCGTTGCTCGTGGTGACCGGTCGCGGTGCCGAGCTCGACCGCCTGCGCGGCTTCGAGCGCGGCGCGGACGACTACGTGGTCAAGCCGTTCTCCTACGGTGAGCTGCGGCTGCGCGTGCGCGCGGTGCTGCGGCGCACCCAGGGCCGCCGCGGCGCCGGCTGCCTGCGGGTCGGTGAGCTGGAGGTCGATCCCGCCGCCCACGAGGTGCGACTGCGCGGCACGCGGATCGAGCTCGCCCAGAAGGAGTTCGCCCTGCTGCACGCGCTCGCGTGCGAGCCCACGCGCGTGTTCGAGAAGGACGACCTGCTGCGTGACGTGTGGGGCTTCAGGGCGCCGGGCGCGACGCGCACGCTCGATTCGCACGCGTGCCGGCTGCGGCGCAAGCTCGGCGTGCAGGGCGACCGCTTCGTGATCAACGTCTGGGGCGTCGGCTACAAGCTCGTCGAAGGGCGGTTGCGATGACCGCGTTGCTGGCCGTGGCGCTCGCGCTGTCCCTCGCCGCGCTCGCGGGCGGCTGCCGGCGCGAGCGGGCGAACGCGGTCGCGCTGGCGCGCACGCGCCACGAGATCCGCGGACCGCTATGCACGGCGCTGCTCGGACTCGAGCCGCTCGCGGCCGGCGAGCACGCGGCGCGGATCGCCGCGATCGGGCACGAGCTGCAGCGTGCGGCGCTGGCGCTCGAGGAGCTCGCGGGCGGCGCCGGGCGACCCCGGGCGCTGCGCACGCCCCGCGACGAGGCGCGTCCGTCGCGCCCGGCGTCAGCAGCGGTCGATGTCGGCGCGCTCGTCACGGGCGCGCGCGAGGCCTGGCAGGCGCTCGCCGGCGCTCACGGTGCGCGGCTGGAGGTCGATGCGCCGCGCGGCCTGTGGGCGCGCGGCGAGCCGTTGCGGCTCGCGCAGGCGTGCGCCAACCTCGTCGCGAATGCCGCCGAGCACGGCGGCGGTGCGGTGGGCGTACGGGTCCGCGCGCTCGGCGGCGCCGTCCGCGTCGAGGTCACCGACGATGGCCCCGGGCTCCCGGCACCCGTCGATGCGCTCGTGGCGGCGGCGCGGCGCCGGACCGGGCGCCGCGGCCACGGCCTCGGCGTCGCCGCCGCGGTCGCGGCACGCTACGGCGGGCGCCTGGCGGCCAAACCGTCTCCGCGCGGAGCCCGGCTCGTGCTGGAGCTGCCTGCCGCGACGGCGGCGGACCGGGCGGCGGGCCCGTGAGCCGGCGCCGCCGCGCCGCGCTGCTGCTCGGCCTCGCGCTCGTCCTGGGCGCGCTCGCGGGATCCGACGTCGCCCGCCGCGAGGCCGCGGTGCGGGCGCAGCTCGGGCCACCGGTTCCGGTCGTCGTCGCCAGCCGAGCGCTCGCCGGCGGCCGCCGGCTCGCCGCCCGCGACCTCGCCGTGCGCCGCATCCCGGCCCGCTGGGTGCTGCCGGGAGCCGTCGCGGCCGCCGGCGCGCTCGTGGGCCGTGAGCTGGCCGTGCCCGTGCCCGCCGGCGGCATGGTCACGCCTGATGGCCTCGCCCTCGCGGCGGGCGGCGCGTCGCCGGCGCTGCGTCCGGGCGAGCGCGCGGCCGATGTCGTGGCCGCCGGACCGACGGAGGCCGTCGTTCCCGGCGCTCGCGTCGATGTGCTCGTCACTCGCGACGGTGACGCGGGCGGCGCGCCCGGCGGCGCGGAGCTCGCCCTGCAGGACGTCGAGGTCCTCGCGGCGCACCGCGCCCCGGGCGCGGAGGCGGCGCGCGGCGGCGACGCGAGCGGTCCGCTGGTGGCCGCCACGCTGCGCGTCGGCGTCCGCCAGGCCGTCTTCCTCGCCGCCGCGCAGTCGTTCGCGCGCGAGATCCGCCTGCTCGTGCGCGCGCCCGGTGATCGCCGTCACGATGCGCGCGCCCGCGTCGGCGCGGGCCTGCAGGCGCGCCCGTGATCGCGCAGCTGCCAGGATCTGCCGCCCTATGGCAGTGCTCGCGTACCTCGGCCCGGAAGGCACCTTCACGCACCAGGCGGCACTCGACGTCGCGGCGCCCGGCGACGAGCTGGTCGCCATGCGCACGGCGCCGGGCGTCGTCCAGGCCGTCGAGCAGGGCACCGCCGCCGCGGGAATCGTGGCCTTCGAGAACTCGCTTCAGGGACCGGTCAGCGAGAACCTCGACGAGATCCTCGCCGGCCGGCGCTGCCTGCTCGCGGGCGAGCGCGTGCTGGCGATCTCGTTCGCGCTGTTCCGCACGCCGGGCGACGACGCGCCGCTGGCGGGCGTCGCGAGCCACCCGTTCGGCCTGCTGCAGTGCGCAGGGTTCATCGCACGCGCCGGCGTGGAGACGCGCGACGCCCCGAGCACCGCGGCCGCATGCCGCGAGCTTGCGGAGTCGCCGCGCCCGGGCTGGGGAGCGATAGCGCCGCGGATCGCCGGCGAGCTCGCGGGGCTCGTGCTCGCGCAGGACGGCATCGAGGACGCCGAGCGCGCCGAGACGCGCTTCGTCGTGCTGCGCCCGACCTGCCCGCCGCCGCGCGGGCGCGACCGCTCGGCCTTCGCGCTGCTCCCGCGCTCCGATGAGCCGGGCAGCCTCGTGCGCTTGCTGCAGGAGTTCTCCGTGCGCGCGATCAACCTCACGGCGATCAAGTCGCGGCCGACCAAGGTCTCGCTCGGCGAGTACGTGTTCTTCGTGGAGTGCGAGGGCCACATCGGCGACGCGGTGCTGCGCGACGCGGTACTCGGCCTGCTGCGGTTCGGAGGCGAGGTGCGCTTCCTGGGCTCCTATGCGGAGGACCCGTCGCGGCCATCGAGGCCCAGTCAGGACGGGTCCGACGGTCAGGCCGCCTACGAGGCGATGCTCGGACGGGTGCAGGAGTGACGGCGCCGCCGCGGACCGGGGTGCTCGGCCTCGGCCTCGTCGGCGGATCGCTGCTGCAGGGGCTGCGCGCCGCGGGCGCGGAGCCGCTCGGCTTCGACGCGGACCCGGACGTCACCGCGGCGGGGGCCGCGGCCGGCTACGCGGTCGCGGCCGACGCCGAGTCGCTCGCGCAGGCGTGCCCGGTGGTGATCGTCTGCGTGCCGCCCGCCCGCACCCCCGGCGCCGTCGTCGCCGCGCTCGCCGCGGGTGCCGTCGTCGCCGATGCCGCCTCGGTGAAGGGGCCGGTGCTCGCGGCGGTCGTGGAGATGGTGGCCGCGCCGGCGCTCGACCGATACATCCCCGCGCACCCGTTGGCGGGCAGCGAGCGGGCCGGCTGGGGGGCGGCGGAGGCGACGCTGCTGGCCGGCGCCGTCTGGGCCGCGTGCCCGCCACGCCCGCGCGCTTCGCTCGAACCGCTGTGCGCGCTCGCCGCGGCGCTCGAGCCGCTGCGCCCGCGGCTGCTGATCTGCGACGCGGCCGAGCACGACGCGGCGGTCGCCCGCACGAGCCACGCGCCGCACGTCGCGGCGATCGCGCTCGCGCGCGCGGCCGGGTCGGGACTCGCCGCAGCGCTCACCGGCGGCGCCTACCGCGACATGACCCGCACCGCCGCCGCCGACGAGGCGCTCTGGGCCGCGATCCTGCACGCCAATCGCGGGCCGGTCGCCGATGCGCTGCGCGCGCTGGCGACCGAGCTCGGCGAGCTGGCCGGGGCGATCGCCGCGGGCGACGACGACGCGCTGGCGGCCGCGTGGCAGGCCGGCGCGCTGGCACGTGCCCAGGCGTGCGCGCTGCGCTGGGAGGAGCCGGCATGGGCCGCCGAGCGCCTGCGCCTGCCGCCGTGGGACGCGCTGCTCGGGCTCGGCCGGGCGGGCCGGGCGATCCGGCGCCCCCGCCTCGACGGCGACGCGCTGGCGGTCGACGTCGCCGCCGTGTCCGGCTGAGGGGGCGAGAACCCCGCGCCCGCGCCTATCGCGGGTATGCAGCCACTCGACCGCCTCGCCGCCGACCTGAGGGAGCGCCTGCTCGCCGACGCCGGCGAGTCGGCGGGGGGCGGCGATCTGCACGCGCGGATCCGCTCGCTCGTCGAGGAGCGGGCAGGCGCGCTGGCGCCGGACGGCCGGGCAGCGCTCGCGCACCGCGTCGCGGAGCTCGCCGTCGGCCTCGGGCCGCTGCAGCCGCTGCTCGCCGATCCCGAGGTGGACGAGGTGATGGTGTGCGGCACCGCGCCGGTCTGGGTCGAGCGTGCCGGCCGGCTCGAGCGCACCGCCGTCGCGTTCGCGAGCGAGGCCGCCCTGCGCGAGGCGATCGAGCGGATCCTCGCCCCGCTCGGCCGGCGCGTCGACGAGGCGGAGCCGCTGTGTGACGCGCGGCTGCCCGACGGATCGCGCGTGAACGTCGTCGTGCCTCCGCTGGCGCTGGACGGGCCGGCGCTCACGATCCGCCGCTTCCGCCCGCGCGGCTTCGGCCCGGACGACCTCGTCGCGGCCGGCACGCTCCCGCGCGCGCTGCTCGAGCTCCTCGCGCGTGCTGTCCGCGCCCGCTGCACGCTGCTGGTCTGCGGCGGCACCGGTTCCGGGAAGACGACGACGCTCAACGTCCTCTCGTCGTTCGTCGATCCGGGCGAGCGGATCGTGACGATCGAGGACGCCGCCGAGCTGCGCCTGCGCCAGCCGCACGTCGTTCGCCTCGAGGCGCGCCCGCCGAATCTCGAGGGGCGCGGTGAGGTGACCATCCGCCGGCTCGTGCGCAATGCGCTGCGGATGCGTCCGGACCGGGTCGTCGTCGGCGAGGTGCGCGGCCCTGAGGCGCTCGACATGCTGACGGCCCTGTCCACCGGGCACGAGGGGTCGCTGACGACGGTGCACGCCGGCTCGCCGGCCGAGGCGCTGCGGCGAATCGAGACGCTCGCGCTGATGGCCGGCCTCGGACTGCCGCACGCGGCGCTGCGCGAGCAGGTGGCCGACGCGTTCGATCTCGTGGTCTGCCAGGCGCGCGACGCTGAGGGCGTCCGGCGCGTGGTCTCGGTCTCCGAGGTGGTGCGCGTGGCGGGCGGCGCCGCCGCGCGCGAGCTCTACGCGTGGCGCGGCGGGCGCGAGCGCTGGCGCGCGGCGATGACCGAGGAGCTCGCCGGACGGCTGGAGGGCGCGTGAGCGGGCCGTCCGCCGGCGTGGGTGCGGGAGCGCCGGCGGCGCTGCTCGCGGCGCTCGCGGCGGCGCTCGCAGTCGCGGGCGCATGGGAGCTGCTCACGGCGATCGAGGGCTCGCGCCCAGGGGCCGCGCTCGCCCGCGCGCTCGAGCCGGTCGCGCGCGCCGGCCGCGAGGGGCGCGCGGCGACCGCGCCCGAGCGGCGCCGCATCGCGCTCATCACCGCCGGAACGCTCGCCGGCGGCGGGTGGCTGCTCGGAGGCCCGCTGCTCGGCCTCGTCGCTGGGTTGACCGGCCCGATGGTGGCCGCCACGGGCCTGCGGGCGCGACGCCGTGCCTACGGCCGTGCGGTCGCGGCCGGCGCGGCGGGCGCAGCGCGCGCGGTCGCCGATGCGCTCGCCGCCGGGCACGCGGTCCGTGGCGCGCTCGCCGTCGCGGGAGACGGACTCCCGGGCGCCGCCGGGGTCGAGCTGCGCCGCGCCGCGGCGGCGGTCGCGGTGGGCGCCCCGACGGAAGCGGCCCTCGAGGCGCTGCGGCGGCGCGCGCGGGTTCCCGCATGGGATGCGCTCGTCGCCGGGATCCTGCTGCAGCGCGACGCCGGCGGCGACCTCGTCGGCCTGCTGCGCGACCACGCCGAGGCGCTCGAGGCGGCCGCGCGTGCCGAGCAGGAGGCCCGGTCCGCGACCGCGCAGGCGCGCGCGACGGCGCGCATCGTGCTGGCGCTGCCCGCCGGCGCGGCCGTGCTCGCCGAGCTCGCGAGCCCCGGTTTCCTCGCGGGGCTGCTCGCGCGGCCTGCCTCGGCGACGCTGATGGCGCTCGCCCTGATGCTCCAGCTCGCGGCGATCGTCGCCGTCCGGCGGCTGGGGAGGATGGTGTCATGAGCCCTCGCGTCCGGCGCGGTGGGAGGCCCGAAAGGTGACCGGCACGCGGGTCCTCGCCGTCCGGCGCGGCGGAAGGCCGGCGCCGTGAGCACCGCGCTGCTCGCCGCGCTGGCCGCCGGGATCGGCGGCGCCGCGCTCGTCGAGATGCTCGCCGCCGGCAGCCGGGGGCGCCGCCGGGCTCCCGGCGCCGGCGTCCGCGCCGCCGAGCCCCGGCGCCGTGCCGCGGCGGCCGCCCCCCTCGCGGCGCTCGGGCGGCTCCTCGCCGGCGTGGCGCCCGGCATCCGAGCGCTGGGCGATGGCGGGATCGACGCCCGGCTCGCGGCGGCCGGTGTCGCCACGCCGGCGGAAGAGCTCGCTGCGGTGCGGGCCGGCGCGGCGCTCGTGGCGCTCGCCGCCGTCTTGCCGCTCGCCTGGGCGGCGCCCGGCCGGCTCGGCCTCGCCCTGCTCGTGCTCGCGCCCGCGGTCGCCCACGCCGCGCCATCGCTGTGGCTGTGGCGGCGGACCCGCCTTCGTGCCTGCGCCGTGAACCGCGAGCTGGCCGACGTCCTCGACCTGCTCCGTGTCGCGCTCGCCGCCGGCCTGGCGCCGATGCGCGCGCTTGCCGAGGTCGGCCGCCGCCATCCCGGCGTGCTCGCCGCAGAGCTGCGGCGCGCGGCGGACCGGCGCGCGCTCGGGTTGCCCGCGGCGACCGTGCTCGACGAGCTCGAGCGCCGGTGCCCCGGCGCCGGGATACCGGCGCTGTGCGCGGCGCTGCGGCGGGCGGATCGTCACGGTGCGCCGCTCAACGGCGCGCTGCGCGCCCAGGCGCGCGACGCGCGCGCGGCTTCGACCGCCCGCATCGCGGAGGCCGCCGCTCGGGCCTCGCCGCGGATCCAGCTCGTCGTGGCGCTGCTGCTCGTCCCGTCCGCGCTGCTGCTCGTCGCGGCCGGGCTGCTGCCCGCGATCACGGGGCGCTGACGGGGCGCTGAATGCGCCCGCCGCGCCGGGCGGCCGGCATCATGCGCGCCCCTTCGTAGCCGGCGGCGCAGGTCCTCCCACGCCGCCCCACGAAGGGTGGGGACGGCGCTCACGGCCGCAAGCGGGGTTGCAGCGACAGCGGTTGCAACGGGTCCTGCGCCACCCCCGGGCGGCATGCGACTCCACGCCCCACCGGATCCTCCCTGCACATCAGCCTGTTTTCGCAGATTCTTGGCTTCGCGCTCAATGCTTGTGGGACGGATGACGATGATTGTGTTGCAGAGTGGGGCGTAGTGGGGTACCTTCCCGTTGCGAAGCCGGTCCGGGGTGGCGGGGCTCCTCCCACTCCGCCACTCCGGATCGACTGAACCCTTCGCCCCCGCTGGACGCATGCGCCTTGGCCTTTCACGGCACCTTCGAACACTCGCTCGACGCCAAGAACCGCTTGACGGTGCCGGCGCGATTCCGCGCCGCGCTCGCGGGCGGGGTCTTCCTCGTGCAGGGCTCCGACCCCTGCATCTCGCTCTATCCGGCCTCGACCTACGAGGCGCTGACCGACGCGGCGCTGCAGGGGCTGAACCCGCTGTCCTCGCAGGCCCGCGAGCTCAAGCGCATGTTCCACGCCTGGGCGACGGACGCGGAGCTCGACTCGGCGGGCCGCGTGATGCTCTCGACCCGGCACCTGGCCCACGCCGGGATCGACCGCGAGGTCGTGGTCACCGGCGCCGGCGACTGCCTCGAGCTCTGGGCCCGCTCGGCCTGGGAGGCCTACGACTCCGACCTCGCTTCGCGGGCGTCTGACCTCACAGAGTCCCTTGGCCATCCTGCTTGACATGCCCCGCACGCACGTCCCCGTCCTCGCCGGTGAGCTGATCGAGGCGCTCGACCCCCGCCCGGGTCAGGTGGCGATCGACTGCACCCTCGGCGCGGGCGGCCACGCGCACCTCGTAGCCGACCGCATCGGACCGTCGGGCACGCTCATCGCCATCGACCGCGACCCGCTCGCCGAGGCCTCGTTCGCCCGGCTGGCCGCGGACGTCGCCTGCCACACGCGCTTCGTGCGCGCGGACTTCGCCCATGGTCTGCGCGCGCTGGTCGAGGAGGGCGTCCGCGCGGACATGGTCTACATGGACCTCGGCATGTCGTCGATGCAGGTCGACACGCGCGAGCGCGGGTTCTCCTACGCCTACGACGCCCCGCTCGACATGCGGATGGATCCGGAGCAGGCGCTGAGCGCGCGCGAGCTCGTCAACACCTGGGAGCAGCGCCGGATCGCCCGCGTGCTGCGCCAGTACGGCGAGGAGCGCTACGCCGATCGCATCGCCGGCGAGATCGTGCGCCGCCGCGCGCGGGCCGAGCTGACGACCACGTTCGAGCTCGTCGACGCGATCACCGCGGCGATCCCCGCGCCCGCGCGCTTCGGCGGCGGCCATCCCGCCAAGCGTACGTTCCAAGCGATCCGGATCGCCGTCAACGAGGAGCTCGGGCAGCTCGACGAGGCGCTTCCGCTCGCCTGGGAGGCGCTGAGCACCGGCGGCCGCCTCGCCGCGATCTCCTTCCACTCGCTCGAGGACCGGCGTGTGAAGCGTTTCCTCGCCGACCGAGCGCGCGGATGCATCTGCCCGCCCGACCTGCCTGTGTGCGCCTGCGGGCGCACGCCCGAGGCCGAGCCGGTCTTCCGCCGCTCGGTCGTTCCCACACCGGGGGAGGTCGCCGCCAACCCCCGGTCGAAGTCGGCCCGCCTGAGGGCCTCTCGAAAGCTCGCAGAGGAGCGCTAGTGCCCGCGCAGACCGCCCGCCGTACCCATGCCCGCGCGACCCCCGCCAGGACGGCCCCCGGCCGGACCGCCGCGCCGCGCCATCACCGGCGCGTCTCCGGACCCGTCAGCCCCGCGCACAGCCTGCGCGGCGTCGGCGGCGTCCCCGCCGGGGCGCTCGCGGGCGGTCATGGCGGGCGGGCCGGAACGCTCACGCGCCAGCCCACCTCCGCCTTCGAGCGGCTCGGCCGGCTGCCCGACCACCGGCTCGTCGACGGCCTGCTGCGCTCGCGCGGCTGGATCGTCGTCATCGGCGTGCTGCTCGGCGGGATCGTCGCGATGCAGGTCTCGCTGCTCAAGCTCAACTCGGGCATCTCGCGTGCGGTCGAGGCAAGTTCGACGCTCGAGCGCCAGAACGCGGACATGGAGGCGAACATCGCGCGGCTGTCCTCGAGCCAGCGCGTCTCGGCGAACGCCGCCAGGGAGAACATGGTCTTCCCGCCCGCCGGAGAGGTCCGGTACCTGAGCGTCCGGCCGAACCGCGACGCGACGCTCGCGGCCGAGCGCATGGCGGCGCCGAGCGCAGCCGCGCAGGCGCTGATGGCGGCCGGCGGCCACGGTCCCGTGACGGGGGCGACGCCGTCAACCGCTTCGACGACGACCCCGGCGACGCCGTCGACCACCGCGGCTGCTTCGACCACCGCGACCCCGTCGACCACCGCGACCCCGTCGACCACGGCGACGACGTCGACTGCCACGCCCCCGGCCACGACGACGCCGGCGACGACGGCCGCGCCGGTGACGAGCACCCCCGCGCCGTCCACGACCACCAGCTCGGCTGCGTCGGCGGCCGCGACGTCGGCGGCCGGCGGCCAGGGCTGAGCCGGTGCGGCTGATCGAGCGCCGCATCGGGCTGCTGTTCGCCGTCTTCGCCGGCGCCCTGATCCTCGGGGCGGGCAAGGCGGCGTGGCTGGGCGTCGTCAAGGCCGGCACGCTCAAGCATGCCGCCTCGAGCCAGCAGCAGGTCGACGTCACCGTGCCTGCGCGGCGCGGCTCGATCACCGACGACCGCGGCGTCGAGCTCGCGGTGTCCAAGCCCGCGATGACGATCGCCGCGACGCCGTACCTCGTCAAGGACGCGCCCGCCCTCGCCGCGAAGCTGACCAAGCCCCTGGGCGTCCCGGAGGACGAGCTGCTGCGCGCGCTCGCCCGCCGCGACACCGGCTTCGTCTACCTCGCGCACGACGTCCCCGCGGCGCGCGCGGAGCGCGTGCAGGCGATGAACGTCGCCGGGCTCGAGTTCATCCCGCAGTACCGCCGCGACTACCCGCGTACGTGGATGGCGTCGCAGCTGCTCGGCCAGGTCGGCACCGACGGGAACGGCCTCGCCGGACTCGAGTACTCCCAGGACGAGCACCTGCGCGGATCCGACGGCCGGCGCCAGATGGTCAAGGACGCCCTCGGCGACCCGATCCGCATGCACGACGTCAAGCCGACGATCCCCGGGCAGAACGTCCGGCTGACGCTCGACTCGGATCTGCAGACGCGCGCCGAGGACGTCCTCGCCGAGGTCGGCCAGACCTACCAGCCCAAGGGCGCCACCGCGATCGTCATGGACCCCAACAGCGGCGCGATCAAGGCACTGGCGAACTGGCCGCAGGTCGACGCCAACCACCCCGGGTCGGCTCCGGCCTACGCGCGCCAGGACCGCGCGATCGGCGCCACCTACGAGCCGGGCTCGACGTTCAAGGCCTTCACGGTCGCGGCGGCGCTGCAGGAGGGCAAGGTCACGCCGGACACGTCGTTCGACCTGCCGCCGCAAATCCAGGTCGCCGACCGTACGATCGGCGAAGCCGAGCCGCGCGGCTACGCGACGCTCACCACCCAGCAGATCCTCGAGCAGTCCTCGAACGTCGGGGCGATCACGATCGGAGAGCGGCTCGGTGCCGCGCACTTCGACCAGTGGGTGCGGCGCTTCGGCTTCGGCAAGCCGACGGGCATCGACCTGCCGGGCGAGGAGCGGGGGATCGTGCTCCCGCTCGACCAGTACTCGGGCTCGTCGATGGGCAACCTCCCGATCGGGCAGGGCGAGGCGGTCACCCCGATGCAGATGGCGACGGCCTACTCGGCGATCGCGAACGGCGGGATCCTCCGCACGCCGCACATCGTCGAGGCCGTCGGCAGCCACCGGACGCCGGAGCCCGCTGGCCATCGCGTGATCTCCGAGGCGACGTCCGCCTCGCTGCGCAAGATGCTCGAGGGCGTGCTCGGCCCGGGCGGCACCGCGTCCGGCGCGGCGATCCCCGGTTACGTCCTGGCCGGCAAGACCGGCACCGCCAACAAGGTCGACCCTCAGACCGGGACCTACTCGGAGAGCAAGTACGTCTCCTCGTTCGTCGGCTTCGCGCCCGCCGCCCACCCGAAGTTGCTGGTCGCGGTGATGGTCGACGAGCCGCAGGGCGACATCTACGGCGGCACCGTCGCCGCGCCGGCGTGGAAGAAGATCACGTCGTTCGCGCTGACCTACCTCGGTATCCCGCCCAACTGAGCCGTCGGGGGGCCGCGTCCGCGGGCGTGCTGGCACGAAGAGCTGAACCATGGTTCACTGTTCGTGTGCCGTACCGCCCGACCGACCGCACGCGTGCCCGGCTCGCCGCGGCCCGCGAGCTGATCGTCGACGCCGCCATGGCGCAACTGGCCGAGGGCGGGTATGCATCGGCGTCCGTGGCGGGCGTCGCCCGCCGCGCCGGCGTGGCCACCGGCAGCGTCTACCGGCACTTCCCATCCAAGAGCGACCTGCTCGAGGAGGTGTTCCGACGCTGCGCGCAGACAGAGGTCGACGTCCTGCGCGGCATGGCCGCCCGCGGGGAGCCGGTCACCGAGCGGCTGGCGAGCTGGGTCGAGGCGTTCGTGCGCCGTGCGCTCGCCGAGCCCGTCCGTGCCTATGCGCTGATCGCCGAGCCCGTCGATCCGGCGGTGGAGGTCGAGCGCCTGGTCTTTCGGCGCGCCTATGCCGACCTCTTCGCCGCCGCCTTGCGCGACGGTCAGGGGCGCGGGGAGATCGAGCCGGGGGATGCGGACCTGGTCGCCGCCGCGATCGTCGGTGCGCTGTCGGAGGCGCTCGTCGGGCCGCTGGCCCGCCGGCAGACCGGTGCGGACGCGCTGGTCGCCGGCCTGCAGCACTTCGTTCTGTCCGCCGTGGGGAGCCATGAGCACGCCAACCAGGCCTAGCGCCACCCACGAGGTCCTCAACCAGTCGATCCCGTTGGAGGACGTCAACCTCTTCGACGCCGACCTGCCGCTTCGCGAGGCGCTCGAGCGCGAGGGCGGCGCCTGGGCGCTCGACCGTGCGCGCGACACCGGCGCCGTCGCCGGGTCCGCCGAGGCGCTCGCGCATGGGCGCCGCGCCGAGCGCAACGAGCCGGTGCTGCGTACGCACGACCGGTTCGGGCACCGCATCGACGAGGTGGAGCTCGACCCGAGCTGGCACTGGCTCCTGCGCGGCGCCGTCGAGCGCGAGATCCACAGCCTGCCGTGGCGCGGCGGCCGCCCGGGCGCGCATGTCGCGCGTGCCACGCTCGAACTGCTCTGGACCCACACCAATGCGGGCGTCATCTGCCCGATCTCGATGACCTACTCGGCGGTGCCGGCGCTGCGCGTCGACCCTGCGCTCGCCGCCGAGTGGGAGCCGCGCCTCACGTTGCCCGACTACGAGCGCGGGTCGTTGTGCGGGATGGCGATGACCGAGAAGCAGGGCGGCTCGGACGTTCGCGCAGGCACCACGCGGGCGGAGTCCGCCGGCGGCGGGTGGTTCGAGCTCACGGGGCACAAGTGGTTCTGCTCCTATCCGCCGTGCGACGTCTTCCTCGTGCTCGCCCAGGCCCCGGCCGGACTCTCCTGCTTCGTCCTCGAGCGCGGTCCCGGCATGGAGTTCCAGCGCCTCAAGGACAAGCTCGGCACGCGCTCGCTGCCGTCGTCGGAGGTGGAGTTCCGTTCGGCGCCGGCGCGGTTGCTCGGCGAGGAGGGCCGCGGGGTCGCGACGATCATCGAGATGGTCACGCACACGCGCCTGGACTGCATCATCGGCTCGGCGGCCGGTATGCGCCGCGGCGTCGCCGAGGCGCTCTGGCACGCGCGCCATCGCTCGGCCTTCGGCGCGCGGCTCGTCGACCAGCCGCTGATGCGCAACGTGCTCAGCGACCTCGCGATCGAGTCCGAGGCGGCGACGGCGACCGCGCTGCGACTCGCTCGGGCCTACGACGAGGGCGATACGGCGCTGCGGCGCTTCGCCACGGCGGTGCTCAAGTACTGGATCTGCAAGCGGGCGACTCCGCACGCGGCCGAGTCGCTCGAGTGCCTGGGAGGCAACGGCTACGTCGCCGAGTCGCCGATGCCGCAGCTGCTGCGCGACGCGCCGCTCAACGGGATCTGGGAGGGCTCGGGCAACGTCATGAGCCTCGACGTGCTGCGGGCGCTCGCGCGCGAGCCCGAGGGCCTGCCGGCCTTTCTCGCCGAGTGCGAGCTCGCGCGCGGTGCCGACGCCCGCCTCGATGCGCACCTCGACGCCCTGCCGGTGTCGCTGTCGGCCCTGGCCGGCCCGGACGCCCAGTGGCTCGCGCGCCGCGCCGTCGAGGACCTCGCGGTGGCGTTCCAGGCCGCGCTGCTCGTCCGCACGGCGCCGCCCGCAGTCGCGGACGCGTTCTGCGCCGGCCGCCTGGGCGAGGCGCGCGGACGCGTCTTCGGGACGCTGCCGGCCGGGATCGACGCCGAGGCCATCATCGAGCGCGCGCTCACGGTCTGAGCGCGATCGTCTCGAGCTCGACCGAAGCGCGACGCGGCTCCCGTCGGGCGCCGCGAGCGGGCGCCGGGCGGGCTGGGCGGGATCTCCGGTGCTCGGGCACGGGGTGGGATCCTGACCGTCGACGGAGCGGCGAGGCCGCCTGTCCGCTTCGTAGACTGCCGCCTCATGACCCTCCGCGAGCTCCTCGGGGACGGGCCCGACGGCGTGCCCGTCACCGGGCTGGCCTTCGACGATCGCGCGGTCGAGCCAGGCACGGTGTTCTTCTGCGTGCCGGGGTTCACGCGCGACGGGCACGACTTCGCGCCCGATGCCGTCGCGCGCGGCGCCGGCGCGCTCGTCGTCAACCGCCCGCTCGGACTCGGCGTGCCCGAGGTCGTCGTCGATGACGTACGCGCGGCGATGGCCCACGCAGCCGCCCGCTTCTTCGGCGATCCGACCGCGGCGCTCGACGTCTGCGGGATCACCGGCACCAACGGCAAGACGACCACGGCGTTCCTCGTGCGGTCGCTGCTCGAGGCGACCGGGCGGCAGTGCGGGCTGCTCGGGACGGTCAAGTCGGTGATCGGCGGCGTCGAGCACCCCGTCGTGCGCACCACGCCCGAGGCGATCGACCTTCAGCGGTCCTTCCGCGCGATGCTCGACGCCGGCGACACCGCCTGCGCGATGGAGATCTCCTCGCACGCCCTCGAGCTGCGTCGCGCCGAGGGCATCCATGTCGCGGCGGCCGTCTTCACGAACCTGACGCAGGACCACCTCGACTTCCATCCCACGATGGAGGACTACTTCCAGGCCAAGCGCAAGCTGTTCGCGTCCGAGCTCACGCACGCGCGGATCGCCAACGCCGACGATCCCTACGGCCGACGGCTCGCGGACGAGTTCGCCGGCACGGTCACCTTCGGGATCGAGCACCCGGCCGACTATCGCGCCACCGATCTCGAGTTCGGCTTCGCGGGCTCCTCGTTCACAGCGCGGACGCCCGACGGCGACTTCCCGGTCTCGACGGGGCTCCCCGGTCACTTCAACGTGCTCAACGCGCTCGCCGCGTGGGCGGCCGTCCGTGCCGTGGGCGCCGCGCCGGAGGCGGTCGCCGTCGCGCTCGCTGGCGCCGCCCGCGCTCCTGGGCGCTTCGAGCCGGTCGACGAAGGGCAGCCCTTCGCGGTCCTCGTGGACTACTCCCACACCCCAGACTCGCTTGAGAACGCGCTCCGCGCCGCCCGCCACCTGGCCGACGGGCGCGTGATCGCGGTCTTTGGCGCGGGAGGTGACCGCGACCGAGCCAAGCGGCCGCTGATGGGGGAGATCGCCGCGCGACTCGCCGATGTGGCTCTGATCACCTCTGACAACCCGCGCTCGGAGGACCCGGAGGCGATCATCGCGGAGATCCTCGCGGGCATCGCTCCCGGCGCCCCGGCCCGCGTCGAGCACGACGCCGACCGCCGCGCGTCGATCCACCGCGCGGTCGCCATGGCCGCCGCCGGTGACGTGGTGGTGATCGCCGGCAAGGGTCACGAGCAGGGCCAGGAGTTCGCTGGCGGCCGCAAGGAGCCGTTCGACGACGTGGCGGTCGCGCGCGAGGCGTTGCGGGCGGGCACGCGCGCATGAGGGACTGGGACGCGGCGCGGATCGCCGACGCGGCCGGCGCGGAGCTGGTGCGCCGCGCCGCCGGAAGCCCGGAGCGGGCGCTGATCGACTCCCGTGTCGCGGGGCACGGAGATCTGTTCGTCGCGCTCCCGGGGACCCGCGTCGACGGCGGCGAGTTCGCGGCCGGCGCCCTCGCCGCGGGCGCGTGGGGCGTGCTCGTGACGCCCGAGCGCGCGCGGACGCTGCTCACGGACGAGTCGGCGGCGACGGGTGCGCTGCTCGCCGCGCCGGATCCGTTGCGCGCCCTCGGCGCCCTCGCCCGGGCCTGGCGGCGGGCTCTCGGTGCGCAGGTGATCGCGGTGACCGGCTCGGTCGGCAAGACCTCCACGAAGGAGCTGATCGCCGCGATGGTCGGCGGCCGGCGCCGCGTCGTCGCCTCGCGCGCGAACTTCAACACCGATATCGGGATGCCGCTGGAGATCCTCGCCGCGCCGGCCGGTACCGAGGTGCTCGTGCTCGAGGCGGGCATGCGCGGCTTCGGCGAGATCGCGACGCTGACCGCGATCTGCGACCCCGACGTCGGGGTCATCACGACGATCGCCGCCGTCCATCTCGAGCAGGTCGGTTCGCTCGAGGGAGTGGCGCGGGCCAAGGCCGAGTTGATCGCGGGCATGCGCGACGGCGGCACCGCGATCGTGCCGGCCGGCGAGCCGCTGCTCGAACGCTGGCTGCGTCCCGACCTGTCCACGGTCACGTTCGGCCCGGGCGGGGACGTCGACTGGGCCGGCGAGCCCGGGGGCGAGATCCTGGCCAACGGCGTGCGCGTGTCCGTCGAGTTGCCGTTCAGCTCCGCGCATCAGCGCCGCAACGCTCTCGCCGCCGTCGCCGCGGCGCGGGCCGTCGGGGTCACGCCGCACGGCCCGGTCGAAGTCGTCTTCGGTGCGGGGCGCGGCGATCGGGTCGAGCTCGCCGACGGCATCACCGTCTTCGACGACTGCTACAACGCCAGCCCGCTGTCCATGCGCGCTGCCCTCGACGACCTCGCCACACAGGATCCCGCCCGGCGCCGCGTCGCGGTCCTCGGCGACATGCTGGAGCTCGGTGCTCAGGAGCACGCGCTGCACCGGGAGATCGGCGCCGAGGCGCAGCGCGCCGGGGTCGAGCTGCTGGTCACCGTCGGCCCGCGGGCGGCCGCCATGACCGAGACGTTCGAAGGCGCCGCTCACGCCGCCCCCGATGCCGCCGCCGCCGCGGAGCTCGCGGCCGAGCTGGTCCGGCCCGGCGACCTCGTGCTGATCAAGGGCTCGAACGGCGTCGGCCTCTCGGTCGTGGCGCCACGGTTGCGGCAGCTCGTCGGCTCCGCCGGCGCCGCGGCGGACGGCGGCCGCTGATGGGCGAGGTCCTGATCGCGGGAACCGCGTCGCTGTTGATGTGCGTGTTCCTCGCCCCGAAGTTCATCGGGTTCCTCCGGGCACGCGAGTTCGGACAGCAGATCCGCGAGGACGGGCCGCAGGAGCACCACGCCAAGGCGGGCACGCCGACCATGGGCGGGATCATCATCTTCACCGCCGTCACGGTCCCATTCGTCCTGCTGACGAACTGGGACTGGCGCGCCGTCGGCGTCTTCGGCACGGCGCTGGCGTGCGCGCTGCTCGGCTTCGCCGACGACTACACGAAGCTCGCCCGGCGCCGCTCGCTCGGGCTGCGAGGGCGCACCAAGCTGATCGTCACGATCCTGATCTCGATCGGCCTCTGGCTGTGCGCGACACAGGGGGCGGACCTCGCCGACACGGTCAACCTGCGGATCGTCGACGCTTCGATCAACCTCGGGATCCTGTACCCAGTCTTCATCTATCTCGTCGTCGCGGGGACCTCGTCGGCCGTGAACCTCACCGACGGCCTCGACGGCCTGGCCGCCGGCTGCGCCGCGATCGTGCTGCTCGCGTACATCGCGATCACCTTCACCACGCGCCAGACGGATCTCGCCCTCGTGGCGGGGTGTCTCGTCGGCGCCTGCGTCGGCTTCCTCTGGTTCAACTCGTTCCCCGCGTCGATCTTCATGGGTGACACCGGCTCCCTCGGCCTCGGGGGCGCGGTCGCGGGCATGGCGGTGATGACGAAGACCGAGGTGCTGCTGATCATCCTCGGGGGCATCTTCGTCATCGAAGCGCTCTCGGTGCTGATCCAGGTCTTCTCCTTCCAGGCGTTCCGCAAGCGGGTGTTCCTGATGGCCCCGATCCACCATCACTTCGAGCTTCAGGCCTGGTCCGAGACGAAGATCATCCTGCGCTTCTGGATCGTCGCCGCGGTCTGTGCGGCGATCGGCTTCACGCTCTACCAGCAGTCGATCACGTAGGGACATGCGCTCATTCTGCAGGCAAGTTCTGCCTGCATGGGGCGCACTTCGCAACATCTCTGCACCGGCCCTGTGCCGATTCGCGCACGGCGGGACGAGGCTGGGCAGCGGCGCCCTATCTCCCTCGAGTCAACGACCCGAGGAGGCACGACCATGGACCCCGATCGAGTGCGCGAGATCGTCGACGGCATCCCGCGCGGCGCGTGGATGAGCTATGGCGACGTCGCGCGCGCCGCAGGCGGCGGAGACCAGCACGCACGCGCACTCAACCAACGCTTCATCCGCCATCCGCACGCGGGCTCGCATCGCGTCCTGTGCGCGGACGGCCGCGTCGGCGCGACGGCGCTCGGCGATCCCGCCGAGGTCCGCCGGCGACTCGAGGCCGAGGGTCTGGAGTTCACGGACGGGCGGGCGGATCCGGCGGCGCGGCTGCGCCCCGCGCTGGAGGCGGCATGAGACTGCGTGAGCCGGGCCGGCGGGCGCTCGCCCGCCGGCGCGCACTGGCCGCGCTCGGCGGGTTCGCGCTCGCCGCGCTGTGGGCGCTGCCGGGCGCGTCCGGCGCGCAGGCGGCGGCGTTCCGCGTCTCGCAGTGCGCCCGCTGGAACGGAATCGACTGGACGCCGCGGACGATGCAGGCACCGCTCTGGCGGACCACGGGCGGTTGGATCGACTCCAGCTGCGGCGCCTCCGGCGGCCGCATGGCCCTGGTCACGCCCAACTACCGGCTTCCGTACGACGGACTCGCTCGTATGCACCTGACCCTGCCCGACTCGGCGCCGCACACGACCATCGACGGCATCTGGCTCGACTGGACGGCGACGGCCCAGGCGCCGAGCACGGACCCCGCGTACGCGTCGGTGTTCGCCGGCGAGACGCAGTTGCGCGTCGTCGGCGCGGGCGATCGCACCTGGCCCGAGACGGCGGATCACATCCGTACGCCGGCCGGGTCGCGCGGCATCTACCTCCAGCTGTGGTGCTCGCCCCGCGACGGACCCGGCTGGTGCAACTGGAGCTCGCCCGGCCTCGTGGTCCGGGGGCTCTCACTCGATCTCGAGGAGTCAGACGACCCGGTCGTCCGCGCGGGGGGAAGCCTGCTGGACGGCACGAAGCAGCGCGGAGCCGCGACGCTGTCGCTGCAGGCGACGGACGCCGACTCGGGCGTCCGGACGATCACGGCCTCGCTCGGCCGGCTCGAGCTCGGCTCCGTCGACCTCGGCGCGACCTGCGTCGACGACCGCCTGCCCGCGTGCCCGACATCGGTCGCGCGCAGCCTGCGGATCGACACGACGCGGCTCCCTGAAGGCGCGGAGCGGCTGCGGCTGCGGGTCACGGACGCCGCCGGGAACGCTGCGGAGACCGACGGCGGAAAGGTCGAGATCGACAACGTGCCTGACGCGGCGACGGGCAGTGGCTCGCCGGGCGCCGGCTCACCCGTCGCGGGCATACCCATCCCGGATCCCGGCGTGGCGCCGCCCGACGCGACCTCGGCGGGCGACCCGTTCCCGCCGAACCCGCTCGCCGGCGGCGGGCACGTCCCGAACGGGCGCGGCGCCACGCCGGCCGCGCGGCTGATCGCCCGGCTCGTGGCCGCCGGTCGGTCAGCACGGGCGCTCACGATCGCGGCGGCGCGCCAGGCGCGGGTGCGCGGGCGGGTGATGGCGCCGGACGGCACGCCGGTCGGCGCGGCGCTGCTGACGGTCGTCGAGCGGGCGCCCGGCTCGCGCTGGCGGGTCGCGGGCGTCGTGCGAACCCGCGCCGACGGGCACTACGGCGGCCCGCTCGGCTCGGGTCCGTCACGGGAGCTCGCCGTCGTCTACCGCGCGTTCGGCGACAGCCCGCGCGCGCGCTGGAGCGCGCCGTTGCGCCTGTCGGTCCGGGCGCGGGTGACCGTGCGGGCGTCCTCGTCGCGCCGCGGGTGGATCCTGCGCGGCCGCGTCGCCGGGCGGGTGCCGCCGGGCGGGGCGCTTGTCTCGATCGAGCGGCGGGTCGGCGGTCGCTGGACTGTCGCCGGCCACGTTCGCAGCGACGCGCGCGGACGCGTCCTCTGGCGATCCCGCAGCGGTCCGCAGACGCTGCGTGCCGTCGTGCCCGAGCAGGCCGGATACCCCTATGCGAGCGGATCCTCGCGGCCGCTGCGCCTTGGCTGAGCCTGGTGGGTCGCCGGTGTCCGCCGGCGGCCCTTCACGGGCGCCTCGAGTCGGCTCTCGGACGGGGTCATGAACCCGTGCAGGCCTCCGTGGCGCGGCGTCGAAGGACCGGTGGATGGCACGGCCGCCGCGCTCCTCCGACCCTGCGCCCGCAACGAGGGCTTCGGCTCGGTCGACTGCCGCGAAGGGCCGCGCGAAGCGACGGGCCGAGGCCGAGCCGCAGGCGAAGGGGACACCGCGCCGCGCGCGCCAGCGCCGGCCGGCGGCCGCACAGCCGCTCGAGCATCGGTTGTTGCTGACGGCGATCCTCTGCCTGCTGGCCGGCGGCGCGGTGATGGTCTACTCGGCGTCGTCCGCACGCACGCTGCTCGAGAACGGCGGCGACGGCACCTCCTACCTGGTCAAGTACCTGATCTACGGCGGGCTGGGCCTGATCGCCATGCAGGTGATCTCCCGGCATGGCCTTGCCCATGCGCGTCGCTACACCCGGGTGATCCTGCTCGCGGCGTTCGTGATGCTGCTGCTCGTCCACGTGCCCGGCATCGGCGTCAGCGTGAACGGCGCGAGGCGCTGGATGGGCGCGGGCCCGATCGTCTTCCAGCCTTCGGAGGTGATGAAGCTCGCGCTGGTGCTGCACTGCTCGGCAGTGCTCTCCGAGCGCCCGCATCTCGCGCGCAGCCTGCGCGGCGTGGCCGGGCCGGTCCTCGGCGTCGGCGGCGCCGCGCTGCTGCTGGTCGCCGCACAGCCGGACCTCGGGACGATGCTCGTCACGTCGTTCACGCTCGGGGCGATGCTCGTGGCGGCCGGGTTGCCGCTGCGCCAGCTCGGCTTGATCGCCGGCGTCGGCGCGTTCCTCGTGCTCCTGTTCGCGCTGGTCGAGCCCTATCGCGCCGCGCGGTTGACCTCGTTCTTGAACCCGTGGGCGCACGCCTCCGGATCGGGCTTCCAGGCGGTCCAGGGCCAGATCGCGGTCGGTTCGGGCGGCTTCTTCGGCCTCGGCCTCGGCGAGTCGGTCCAGAAGATCTTCTATCTCCCCGAGGCGCACACCGACTTCATCCTCGCCGTGATCGGCGAGGAGCTCGGGGTGGCCGGGATCTGCGGCCTGCTCGCCCTCTACGGCATCATCGGGTATGCCGGGCTGCGTACCGCGAAGAACGCCAAGGGCGACTACGCCAAGCTCCTTGCCGCCGGCCTGACCTCCCTGATCCTGTGCCAAGCCCTGCTCAACGTCTATGCCGTGCTCGGCATCGCCCCGCTGACGGGCGTGCCGCTGCCGTTCATCTCGTCCGGCTCGACCTCGCTCGTGGTGCTGCTGTGCTCGATGGGGCTGCTGCTGAACATCGCCTCGGGCGGCTCGGCGCAGCTGCGTGCGGTGCCGGCATCGACGCGACGGAGGTCCGTGCGTGACGGCGCCGAGCGCGTCGCGGCCGCCGAGGATCGTGATCGCCGCCGGCGGGACGGCGGGCCACGTCGTCCCGGCGATCGCCATCGCCGACGCGCTGCGGGCTGACGGCGCCGACGTCCGCTTCGTCGGGGGCGAGCGCGCCGAGGCGGAGCTGGTGCCGGCCGCCGGCTATCCGTTCGACGCGATCCGCGTCGAGGGCATCTCGCGGACGGACCCGGTCAAGGCCGCGCGCGCCGTCGTGCGCGCGGCCGCCGCGCTGGGAGCCGCCGGGCGGCTGCTCGAGCGTACGGGCGCGGACGCCGTGCTCGGTGGGGGCGGCTACGTCGCGGGGCCGGTCGGGCTCGCGGCCGTCCGCCGCGGCATCCCGCTCGTGCTCGCCGAGGCCGACTCGCACCTCGGGCTGACGAACCGGCTGCTCGCGCGCCGCGCGCGCCGCGTCTGCCTCGCCTTTCCGATCGCGGGGCGCGACGGCGATCGCTACCGCGTGACCGGCCGGCCGGTACCGGCGATCGTCGACGACCGCGCGGCGGCGCGGGCGAACCTCGGCATCGCGCCGGACGCGACGTGCGTGCTCGTCTTCGGCGGCTCGCTCGGCGCCCGTTCGGTCAACCGGGCGGCGATCGAGGGACTGGCGGGCGCGCCGTACACGGTCCTGCACGTCTCGGGCCGCCGGGACCATGCCGAGCTGGTCCCGATCGCGGAGTCGCTCGGGGAGCGCTACGTGCTCCGCGACTACGTCACCCCGTTCGGGCTCGCGCTGGCCTGCGCCGACGTCGCGGTCGCGCGCTCGGGTGGCTCGGTGTTCGAGCTCGCGCAGTACGGCCTGCCCGCGGTCCTCGTGCCCTACCCGCACGCGGCGGGCGATCACCAGACGGGGAACGCCCGCTGGATGGAGCGGGCGGGCGCGGCGACGGTGATTGCCGACGGCGAGCTGACGCCGGAGCGGCTGCGCGCGGCCGTCGATGCGATCGCGACCGATCCGCAGCAGCGGCGAACGATGGCTGCGGCCGCCCGCGCGCTGGCGCGGCCCGACGCGGCGGCGGAGGTCGCAGGCGAGGTGCTCGACGCCGCAGCCGAGCGGGCGCTCACACCGCGCTGAGGAGGCCGCGCTCGGCGACGACGTCGAGGGCGAGCGACTTGTATCCCACCTCGTCGAAGAGCACGATCACGGCGAGATCGTCGTAGCGCTGGACCACGCCCTCGCCCCAGCGGTCGTGGGCTACACGGGCGCCGACGGCGAACGGGGCGTCGGCGGGCGTGGGTCCGCCGCCGTGGCCCGCCTCGCAGTTGTCGCAGTGCCCGCACGGGGGCGAGAACGGCTCGCCGAAGTAGGACAGGATGTGCGCCCGGCGGCAGCCCGAGGTCTCCGCGTAGGCGCGCATCATGTCCACGCGCGAGCGCTCGAGGCTGCGGCGCTTCTCCGCGGCCTCCGCGGCGGCGCGGATCGCCGCAGCGGGCTCCCGACCATGCACGAACGCGACCTCGCCGGAGGCCAGGACGTGCAGCGCGCCTGCCTCCTCGAGCCGCGAGATCGCCGCCGTCAGCTTGGTCTGGGAGAGCTCGGTCTCGTCCTGCAGCTCGGTGGGGTCGACCGGCCCGTCGCGCCGCTCGACCGCCTCCAGCACGCTGGCGATCTCGTCGACCTCGAGCTGGCCCGCGCCGGAGAAGAAGCGCCGCAGCCCGACGTCCTCGGCGCGGTAGAAGAGCACCGCCTCGGCGGGCTCGCCGTCGCGTCCAGCGCGGCCGATCTCCTGGTAGTAGGCGTCGAGCGACTCCGACACCTCGGCGTTGAACACCCAGCGGACGTCGGCCTTGTCGATGCCCATGCCGAACGCGGTCGTGGCCACGACGACCTCGAGGTCGCCGTCCATGAAGCGCTCCTGCACCGCGTCGCGCTCGGTCGCCCGCATGCCCGCGTGATAGGAGGCGGCGATGACGGACCCGGCGCACAGCCGCGTCGCCAGCTCCTCGGCCTCGCGGCGTGTGGCGACGTAGACGATCCCGGGCTTCGGCGCCGCGGCGACGCGCTCCTCGAGCGCGCGGAGCTTGCGCTCGGCGCCCTGGTCGCCGAAGAAGCGCTCGACGCTGAGGCGGATGTTCGGGCGATCGAAGCCGCGGATGAGGATCTCCGGATCGCGCAGTCCGAGGCGCTCGACGATCTCGTCGCGGACGGGTGGCGCGGCCGTCGCGGTCAGGGCGAGGATCGTGGGGCGCCCGAGGGCCTCCGCCGCCGCGCCGAGGCGGAGGTAATCCGGCCGGAAGTCGTGGCCCCACTCGGAGATGCAGTGTGCCTCGTCGACGACGAGCAGCGACGGCTGGGCGACGGCCAGCTCGGCCAGCACGTCCTCGTTGGCGAGCTGCTCCGGAGCGAGGAAGAGGAACTCGAGCGCATCCTCGGCGAGCTCCGCGAGTGCGCGCTCGCGCGCGGCGGCCGGCATCGTCGAGTTCAGCTGCGCGGCGCCGCCGGCCGCGCGCTCCGTGAGATCTTCGACCTGGTCGCGCTGGAGGGCGATCAGCGGCGACACCACGACGGTGGCGCCCGGGGTCAGCAGCGCCGCGATCTGGTAGATCGCCGACTTGCCCGAGCCCGTGGACATGACGACGAGCGCGTCGCGGCCGTCGAGCACGGCCTCGATCGCCTCGCGCTGGCCCGGTCGCAGCGCGTCGAAGCCGAATGCCTCACGCGCGACGCGCTCGATGGACCCGCGATCATGGGGCACGCGAGGCGCATTCCCCCCGGCGCGCGCCCGAAAACCGCCCCGCCGCGCCGGGAGGCGGCACGGACGTCCGCGGGAGGATGGATAGGGTGCGCGCCGATGTCCGCGCCCACCGCGAGCACGCCCTGGACCGGCCGCCGCCTGCACTTCGTCGGCATCGGGGGCGCCGGGATGAGCGGGCTGGCGCTCGTCGCCCACGCGCTGGGCGCTGAGGTGACCGGCTCCGATCGCGCGCCCGACTCCACGTACGCGCGGCCTCTGCGAGAGCTCGGGATCGTACCCGCCGCAGGCCACGACGGCGCGCACGTCCCCGCCGATGCCGAGCTCGTGGTCTCGAGCGCGATCGCCGCCGACAACTCCGAGCGTGCGATCGCACGCGAGCGGGGGCAGCGCGAGCTCCACCGCGCCGAGCTGCTCAGCGAGATCACGCGACTGCGCCCGACGATCGCAATCTCGGGTACCCACGGCAAGACGACGACCTCCTCGATGGCCGTGCACGCGCTGCGCGGCTGCGGGATGGATCCGTCCTACCTCATCGGCGGGGAGGTCCGCTCGACGGGCGCGAACGCCGGCTGGGGGACAGGGGAATGGCTCGTCGTCGAGGCCGACGAGTCTGACCGCTCGCTGCTGAAGCTCGCGCCGCGGATCGCGGTGGTGACCAACGCTGAGCTCGACCACCACACGACCTACGCATCCCGGCAGGAGGTCGACGACACGTTCGCCGCCTTCCTCGCGCTCGCCCGGACGGCGGTGGTCGGTGAGGACGCGCGGCTGCGCAGCCTCGCCGGTGAGCGGCCGGCCGTGGTCGCCCGCGCGGACGACGTCGCGCTCGCGCCCGGTGGCTCGACCTTCACCGTGGAGGGGGTTCCCGTGCTGCTCGCCGTTCCCGGCGAGCACAATGCGCGCAACGCGGCCGCGGCGCTCGTGGCGTGCCGGCTCGCGGGCGCCGACCTCGCGCGCGCGGCGGCGACCCTGGCGGGCTTCACGGGCGCCGGACGGCGCTTCGAGCGCCTCGGCGTGACCGGCGCGGGGGCGATCGTCGTCGACGACTACGCGCACCACCCGACGGAGGTGCGAGCGACGATCGCAGCGGCGCGGACGCTCGAGCCACGCCGCGTGATCGCCGTCTTCCAGCCGCATCTGTTCTCGCGCACCCGTCACCAGGCGGACGAGTTCGGCGCGGCGCTGGCCCGCGCCGACCTCGCCGCCGTCCTCGACGTCTACCCGGCCCGCGAGCGCGCCGAGGACTTCCCGGGCGTGACGGGGCGGCTGGTCGCCGACGCGGTGCAGACCGTGGGCGGGCGCGTCGCCTGGACCCCCGGCTTCGACGAGGCCGAGGCGCTGCTGCGCGACGAGCTGCGCGAGGGCGACCTCGTGCTGACGATGGGCGCGGGCGACGTCAACGCGCTCGGCCGCCGCCTGCTGGCCTGACCGTGACCCAAGTCGCGGGGAGGGGACCCCGCGCCGGGGTCGAACCTCTAGCGAGCCGGTTGCCGCGGATGGTGCACCGGCTCGGACCCGATGAGCCTCGACCACTCGCTGAACCGCCTCGGACGCCGCCGCTCGGTCGGACGTCCCCGGTTCGCCGCGCTGCGAAGCCCCGGCCGGCCCGGCCGGCCGCGCGTGCGGCTGCTGATCGCGGTCCTCGCCGCGCTGACCGCGCTCGGCGGCGGCTACGCGCTGCTGCGCGACTCCGGCCTCGTCCGCGTCAACGACGTCCGGGTGACCGGCGTGGACTCGAGCGCGGAGCCGCGGATCGATGCGGCGCTCGACGCCGCCGCGCGGAGCATGACCACGCTGCATGTCCGCGAGGACGCCCTGCGCCGGGCCGTCGCGGGATTCCCGTCGGTCGCCGGACTGCGCGTCCAGACCCACCTGCCGCACACGATGACCATCGAGGTGCTCGAGCGCCGCCCGGTCGCCGCCCTGCTCGCCGGAGGCCAGCGCCTGGCGGTCAGCGCCGATGGCCGCCTGCTGCGCGACGTCCGCGACACGATCGGCCTGCCCGCGATCGCGCAGGGCGCGCTGCCCGCCGGACTGCGCGTGAGCGGTCCGCGGATCGACGCCGCGCTGACGGTCGCGAGCACGGCCCCAGCGGTGCTCGCCAAGCGCGCGCAGCGCATCGTCTTCACCCCCAAGGGTCTCACCGTGCAGCTGCTCGACGGTCCGCCGCTGATCTTCGGCGACGCCACCCAGGCCGCCGCGAAGTGGGCCGGTGCGTCGCGCGTGCTGGCCGATCCGACCTCGACCGGGGCGACCTACCTCGACCTCCGTGAGCCCGGTCGCGTGTCGGCGGGCGGCCTCGGGCCCGTCAGCGGCGAGGACCCGATGGGCGACGCCGAACAGCCGGTTCCCGGCGCCTCGCCGACGCCGGTCCCGACAGCGCCCGCAACCGGTACGCCATACTCTCAACCATAGGGTGAGAATCACCCATTCCTCGACTTCGCATCGAGGGTTGGTCGTTCTGCAACGGATCTTGCCGGGGTTCGACCGCGTTGACATCGGGAAGGAAATCCCCGTACCGTGCTGGAATCCGCGGCCCGACGAGCGCCGCTAGAAACGCTCGACTATAAGTAGAGGTCCGGACGGAACCCTTATGGAAGCTGGCTCTTATCTCGCAGTGATCAAGGTCGTCGGTGTCGGCGGTGGCGGCATCAACGCCGTCAACCGGATGATCGACGCCGGGCTCTCCGGCGTGGAGTTCATCGCCTGCAACACCGACGCCCAGGCGCTCCAGATGACGGACGCCGACGTCAAGCTCAACATCGGGCACCAGCTCACCAAGGGGCTGGGAGCCGGTGCCAATCCCACGATCGGCCAGGGCGCCGCCGCCGAGTCGCGCGACGAGATCAAGGAGGCGCTCAAGGGCGCGGACATGGTCTTCGTCACCGCCGGCGAGGGTGGCGGCACCGGAACGGGCGCCGCGCCCGTGATCGCGGAGATCGCCAAGAACGAGATCGGTGCCCTGACCGTCGGCGTCGTGACGCGGCCGTTCGAGTTCGAGGGCGGCCAGCGCTCGCGCCAGGCGCAGGAGGGCATCGACCGTCTGCGCGAGATGGTCGACACGCTGATCGTGATCCCGAACGAGAAGCTGCTCTCGATCGTCGAGCGCCGCACGAGCATCCTCGACGCCTTCCGCGAGGCCGACAACGTGCTCCGCCAGGGCGTCCAGGGCATCACCGACCTGATCACGATCCCGGGCCTGATCAACCTCGACTTCGCCGACGTCCGCACGATCATGGCCGACGCAGGGTCGGCGCTGATGGGCATCGGCTCGGCGACCGGCGAGTCGCGGGCTGCCGAGGCGGCCAAGGCGGCGATCTCCTCGCCGCTGCTCGAGGAGTCGGTGGAGGGCGCCAACGGCATCCTCTTCAACATCACCGGCGGCCGGGACCTCGGCCTCTTCGAGGTCAACGAGGCGGCGGAGATCATCCACTCGGCGGCCGACGCGGACGCGAACATCATCTTCGGCGCCGTCATCGACGAGTCGCTGGGCGACGAGCTCCGCGTCACGGTGATCGGCACGGGGTTCGACCACGGCCGCGCACGGCCCCGCTCGGCCCGCGAGGAGGCTCGCACCTCGCGCCGCGACCGCGACGTGCGCATGGACGAGCGTCAGCGCTCGTCGCTCGAGATCCGCGACGACGATCTCGACATCCCGCCGTTCCTGCGCTGACTCGAGGCGCAGTCGCCGAATCGACCCCCGGGCGCCTCAGGCTCGGGGGCCGCGCGGCCGATAACCCGCGCATGGGCGCTCTCGGCTCTGCGCGTACGCAGCTGACTCCCGTCGCACGCATCGCCTTCCTCGCCGGCGCGGCATGGCTCGTCCTGCACGAGCTGCACGCCGTGCTCGACCCGTCGCTGGACGTCGGGCCGCTGTTCTCGCGCTACGCCCACGACGTCCTCCTGCTCCTGGCCGGCGGCCTGTGCGTGGCCGGTGGCCTGCGCCGCCCCGGCACCGAGCGCGTCGCCTGGCTGCTGATCGGGGCCGGCGTCCTCGCCTGGTCGCTCGGCGAGGTCTACTACACCGCCGTCCTCTGGGACGACTCGTCGCCGCCGATCCCGTCGCTGGCCGACATCGGCTACCTGCTGTTCCCGCCGTTCGCACTGGCGGGCGCCGTGCTGCTGCTGCGCGCCCGCGCCCGCGGCGCCCCGCGCCGGCGCTGGCTCGACGGCTTCGCCGCCGCCCTCAGCGTCGCCGCGCTCAGCGCCGCGATCGTCTTCAACACCGTGCTCGGCAACGTCGCCGGCGACACCGCCGCCGTCGCGACCGCGCTCGCCTACCCGCTGTGGGACCTGATCCTGCTCGGCGTCTTCGTCGGCGCGCTCGCGGGCACGGGCTGGCGCATGGACCGCACGTGGATGCTGCTGGCCGTCGGCGTCTCGACGTTCTGGCTGGCCGACTCGCTGTACCTCGTGCGAACCGCCCAGGGCACCTACGAGTCCGGCGGCTGGTTCGACGCGGGCTGGTGGGCCGGGCTGACGCTGATCGCGCTGGCCGCCTGGCAGGGCGACCCGCCGCCGGACCGCCGGCCGGCCGACGAGCGCCTGCGCGCGATCGCGCTGCCGCTCGGCTTCGGCGTCGTCGGGCTCGGGCTGCTCGTCTACGCCGGCATCGCCGACGTCAACCCGCTGGCCGTGGGGCTCGCCGCGGCGTCGCTGCTGGCCGTGATGGGCCGCACGGTGGTGGTCTTCGACGACAACGTCGCGATGCTGCACGCCTCGCGCGACGAGGCCCTGACCGACTCGCTGACCGGGCTCGGGAACCGCCGCGCGCTGACGCGCTCGCTCGCCGTGCGCCTGGAGGAACTGACCGCGGAGCGCCCGCTCGTGCTGGCGCTCTTCGACCTCGACGGCTTCAAGCACTACAACGACACCTTCGGCCACCCCGCCGGCGACGGCCTGCTCGTCCGGCTCGGCGCCAGCCTCGCCGCCTTCATGAACGGCCGCGGCGAGGTCTTCCGCATGGGCGGCGACGAGTTCTGCGCACTCTTCGAGGTCGGCGCCGACGGCGCGGATCCGATCGTCCAGGGCGCTGCGCAAGCGCTGTCGGAGTACGGCGAGGGCTTCTCGGTGACCTGCTCGCACGGTGCGATCGTCATGCCCGGCGAGGCGGAGACCGCGGCCGAGGCGCTGCGGCTGGCCGACCAGCGCATGTACGCCAACAAGCACGCCGGGCGTGTTTCCGCCGGGCGCCAGACCGCCGACGCGCTGCTGCGCGCGCTGGCCGAGCGCGACCCGAATCTCGGCGCTCACGCGGAGGCGGTCGAGCTCGCCGTCGCGACCGCCCGCCGGCTCGGGCTCGCGGCCGACGAGATCGAGCGCGTGCGTCATGCGACCGAGCTGCGTGACGTCGGCAAGGTCGCCGTGCCCGACGCGATCCTCGGCAAGCCCGGTCCGCTGCGCGAGGAGGAGTGGGCGTTCGTGCGCCGCCATCCCGTGATCGGCGAGCGCATCCTCAGCGGCGCGCCCGCGCTCGAGCGCGTCGCGCCGCTCGTGCGCGCGAGCCACGAGCGCTGGGACGGCACTGGCTACCCCGACCGAGTGGCGGGCGAGGCGATCCCGCTCGGCGCGCGGATCGTCGCGGTGGCCGACGCCTTCGCGGCGATGACCGCCGACCGCCCCTACCGCGCCGCCCGCGCCCCCGCCGAGGCGCTCGTCGAGCTGCGCGACTGCGCCGGGAGCCAGTTCGACGCCCGCGTGGTCGAGGCGTTCGCCGCCGCCCGCGCGACGCGCGGCGCGACCGTCCGCGTCTAGCGTCGCCTCGGAGCCCGGCGGGCCGGAAGGCGCTTGCTAGGGTCGGGCCGTCCCGATGGCCGCCGGACCGGACATGCTCAGGCGCACGCCGCTCTACGACCGCCATGTCGCCGCCGGCGCCCGCCTCGTGCCCTTCGCCGGCTGGGAGATGCCGGTCCAGTACACCGGGATCCGTGAGGAGCACGTCGCCGTGCGCCGCGGCGCCGGCGTGTTCGACGTCTCGCACATGGGCGAGGTCCAGACCACCGGGCCCGACGCGGCCGCCTTCCTCCAGCACGTGCTCTCCAACGACGTCGACAAGGTCGCCGAGGGCGGTGCGCAGTACTCCGTGCTGTGCCGCGAGGACGGCGGCGTGCTCGACGACCTCTTCACCTACCGGCTGGCGGGCGGTCGCTGGCTGACCGTCACCAACGCGTCCAACCACGAGCGCGACCTCGAGTGGATGCGTGCCCATGCGGTCGGCTTCGACGTCGAGCTGCGCGACCGGCTCGACGAGCTCGCGATGCTGGCCGTCCAGGGACCGCGGGCGCGCGCGATCGTCGACGCGCTGGCCGACGGTGAGCTCCCCGGCCGCTTCGAGACGACGACGCTGACCGTCGCCGGCGCCCCCGAGGTGCTCGTCTGCGGCACGGGCTACACGGGCGAGGACGGCGTCGAGCTGCTCGTCGCGGGCGAGCACGCCGGAGCGGTGTGGGACGCCGTCGTGGCGGGTGGCGCCACCCCGGCGGGACTCGGCGCCCGCGACACGCTGCGCCTCGAGGTCTGCTTTCACCTCTACGGCAACGACCTGATGGAGTCGCGCGGCCCGATCGAAGCCGGGCTGGGCTGGTGCTGCAAGGAGGACACGGGCTTCGTCGGCGCCGACGCGGTCCGCGCCGTCCGCGAGGCCGGCGCCGGGGAGCGGCTGGTGGCCTTCGCCATGACCGGTCCGGGGATCGCGCGCCAGGGCAACCCCGTCGCGGGCGGCGGCGAGGTCACGTCGGGCACCATGTCGCCGTGCCTGCAGATCGGGATCGGCATGGCCTACGTGCCCGCGGAGAGCAGCGAGCCCGGCACGCGGCTGGAGATCGACGTCCGCGGCAAGG
>JAXDHR010000210.1:0-9590 GCA_034664425.1 Solirubrobacteraceae bacterium | reverse complement strand
TCCAAGGCCGCGTCATCGGCGTCCTGCACGTCGGCTCGCTGACCACCCGCGTCTTCACCGACGACGACGGCGACCTGCTCCAACTCGCCGCCGACCGCGCCGCCCTCGCCATCGAACAGGCCCGGCTCTACGAGCAGCGCCGGGTCGCCGAGGCGCTCCAGCGGCGGCTGCTGCCGGGCCGGCTGGCCGAGGGGCTCGGGCTCGAGGTCGCGGCGCGCTACCGGCCCGCCGCCGGCGGCACCCTCGGCGGCGACTGGTACGACGTCTTCGCGGTTCCGGGCGGAAACGTCGGCGTCGCCGTCGGCGACGTCGTCGGGCACGGTGTCGCAGCGGCGGCCGTGATGGCGCAGCTGCGCACGGCCGTGCGCGCCTACGCGGCCGACGGCCATCCCTCCGCGGGCGTCGTGGACCGCGTCAACGCGCTGATGTGGAACCTCGGACCGCTGGCGATGACGACGCTCGTCTACCTCGTGCTCGACCCGGCCAACCAGTCGCTCGAGCTCGTCAACGCCGGGCACCCTCCCGCACTGGTCGTGACCCCAGAGGGTCCGGCGGCGTACCTTCCCCTGACGGGCGGCATGGCGCTCGGCGCCAGCCCGACCGCGCGCTACGAGTCGTCGACGTTCGCGCTGCCCACGGGGTCGACCGTGTTCCTGTACACCGACGGGCTCGTCGAGCGCCGTGGCGAGTCGATCGACTTCGGCCTCGAGCGGCTGCGCGCGATCGCCGAAGGAGCCAGCGACGTCGAGGCACTCTGCACGACGGTGCTCGAGGGGCTGGTCGGCGACAGCGGGCCGACCGACGACGTCGCGTTCGTCGCCGCGCGCGTCCCGCCCGTCACGGATCGCCTCGAGACGCGGTGGCCCGCAACGACGGAGAGCCTGGCCCCGATCCGCCAGCTCCTGCGCCGCTGGCTCGCGGCGCGCGGTGCGACCGACGCGGAGACCTACGACATCGTCGTCGCCTGCCAGGAGGCCTGTGCGAACGCGATCGAGCACGCCTACGGCCCGGGACCCGCCGAGTTCTTCCTCGACGCCGAGTACGACGGCCCGAGCGTCACGTTCACGGTGCGCGACGAGGGTGCCTGGCGGCCGCCGCGCGGAAGCGATCGTGGCCGCGGGCTGCCGCTGATGCGGGCGCTGATGGACTCGGTCGACGTGCGCCAGAGCGCCGGGGGAACCGTCGTCGTGCTCGCCCGCCCGCTGCTGACGGCCGCGGCGTGAGGCTGCTCGCCCAGCTCATCGAGGAGCGCCGCGGCGAGTTCGCCGTGGGGCGCATCCAGGGCGAGGTCGACGCCTCCAACGTCGTCTGGCTCCAGTCGCGCCTGCACGCGCTGGTCGACAACCAGGCCGATGGGCTGATCGTCGACCTCGCCGGCACGACCTACCTCGACAGCGCCGGCATCGCCCTGCTGTTCGGGATGGCGGCCGCCCTGCGCCAGCACCAGCAGGAGCTCCGCCTGGTCGTCGTCGACGAGTCTCCGATCGCGCGCATGGTCGCGCTGACCGGGCTCGCCGGTTCCGTGGCGACCCATCCCACGCTCGAGTCGGCGGCCGGCGGCTAGTGGACCCGCTGACCGTCCTCGTGGTGCTGGCGCTGGTCGTCGGCTGGGCCGGCCTCTTCGCCCTGTGGTGGTTCGGGTTCCGCGGGCGCGGGCCCGACTGAGCCGCTCAGGCCGGTGCGGAGGGCCGCTGCGACGCCGCGGCCGTCGGGCCGAGGTCCGCGAGCGTGAGCGGGTGGCGCGGCGGCTGCTCGAGCACGACCGTCGCGGCGACCCGCAGGTCCGGGCCCACGCGAAGCAGCGTGCCGGACTCGATCGGCCGCCAGTCCGGGTCCTCGTCCATGCGCTCGCTGGCGACGACGACCGCCGGCTGGTCCGCGAGGTCGCCGGAGCGCACCCGGATGCTCCCGGCGGCGCTCGCGTGCTCGAGATGGCGTCCGCCGGTCGGCCCGCCCGCTGAGCGCTCGAGCACGAACAGCTCGTGCGTATCCGGGTAGCGGAACGCCCACAGCTCGTCGGCGGTGACGAGCACGAAGTTCAGCGCGAAGACCGGGAGCTCGGCGGCGATCCAGCGCACCGCCCGCGCGATTCCCTGCGCGAGATCGCCGCCCGCCGCCTCCGCCTCCTTGGTGATCAGCGCGAAGAAGCGCTCTGAATCCGTGTCGCCGCCCACCAGCGAGCGCTGCTCGGCCAGCTCCCGGTCGAGCCGGTCGAGGTCGCCGATGACGCCGTTGTGTGCGAACAGGCGCCCCGCCTGCTCGAACGGGTGCGTGTTGCGCAGCTCGAGGCCCCCGGTCGAGGCGAAGCGGATGTGCGCGATGAACGTCCTCGAGCGGCGGTCGCGAGCCTCCTCGGCGAAGGCGCGGTCGGCGTACGCGGCGATCGGCCGCTTGTCGACGTGCGGCCGGTCATGCTCGTCGTAGGTACCCAGGCCGGTCCCGTCGGGCTCGCGCCGGCTCTGCGCCGAGAGGCTGTCGGGCGCCTCCAGCAGCCAGAAGCTCGCGCTCGCGCGCTGGGCTCCCGCGCTCATTCCGAACAGGCGGCACATACCAGTATTGAATCGGGCGTCGCGGCCGGAGTCGTCCCGGGCGGAGTTGTCGTGTTCGAACTGCGCGGCTGCACGCGGTCTCGTCGGCCATCGTTCCCTCATCACGCGGTCAGACTGCTGAACAGTTCCCGGTGCACTCGTCGGCAAGACACCCGCGCGCGGTCGTGGGAGAATCGCGGCGTGCCGCAGAGGCACGGTGACGAGCGAGGAGGTCCCTCGATGGAGCCCTCAGGCATCATGCGCGTGCTGGTGGTCGCGAACCGGACGGCGTCCACGCCACGACTGCTCGAAGAGGTGGCCAGGCGCGCCAGAGCCGCGCCCACCGAGTTCACGCTGCTGATCCCGGACGCCCCGAGTCGCAAGGCCGCCGACTGGACGCTCGAGTCGGCCATCCCGCTGCTGAGCCGGGCGGCGCGCAAGCCGGTCGGCAACCTCGTGAGCGGCGACGCCGATCCCTTCGTCGCGGTCGAGCGCGCGGTCCGCGACGGCGAGTTCGACGCCATCATCGTGTCGACGCTCCCGAAACGCACGTCGAAGTGGCTGCGCCGCGACCTGATCCACCGCCTCGAGGGACTCGGCCTCCCGGTCACGGCCGTCGTCCCTAACCAGCGCAGGCCCTCGCTCGACGAGACGGCCGAGGCGATGATGATGCTCGAGCGACGGGCGATGACGGGGGCGGGGCGGCGCTTCGGCGGACCCGGCATCGGCGAGGACCGGCCCCGCTACGAGTAAGCAGCGCCTCAGCGCACCGACGGCAATCGCGCGAGCAGCGCCTGGACCATTCTCAGCTCGCGCGGCACGCGCAGGCGCTCGAACTCGGCACCCGCGCGTCCGAGGACGCGGGCGGCGTCGTCGTTGCGATCGAGCGCCACAAGCACCTCGCCGAGCGAGAGCTCCGTGACCGCGACCTCCCACGCCGCGCCGAGATGCGTGAAGCCGGCAGCGGCCCGCTCGAGGACCCCGAGCGCGCCGTGTGCGTCGCCGGCGGCGGCCAGCGCACGGCCCTCCAGCCGCTGGGCGTGCAGCGGCAGTGCCAACAGCCCGCCGAGCCGGCTGTGCCGTCGCGCCTGCGCGACCACCGTGGCGGCCCTGTCCCAGTCGCCCTCCTCGGCGAGGACCGTGCAACGCGCCTCGAGCTCGCGTACGCGGTAGACGCCGGCCTCGAGCAGCTGATCGAGCAGCCGCGCGGACTCGGCGAACTCGCCTCGGCGCGCGAGCGCGATGGCGACCGGCGCCGTCGCCCAGCGCCGCCGCCGCTCGCCCTCTACCTCCCACGCGGAGATCTCGGCGAGTGCCGCGTCAGCCGCGGCACGGTCATCCCGGGCCTCGTGGATCAGGACCTCGGCCCCGTGCCCTCCGCTCGCGAAGCTGGGCGGGGCCTTGGCGCGCTCGCCGAGAAGCCGGCGCAGCCGGGCCTGGGCCGCGAGTGCCCCGTCCCAGTCGCCGAGCGGCAGCTGGGCCAGGACCACGAGCGAGAGCTGCCCGAACGCCTCGACGCTCAGACGCAGCGCCTCGAACTCATCGAACAGCGCCAGGACGTCGTGATAGCGCCCGACCTCGAGTGCCGACCACGCGACCGTATAGAAGCTGTCGCCGACCTCGAAGGGGTCGCGGATCGTGCGCGCGATATCAAGACGCTCGCTGTCGAACCGCTCCGCGCGTCCGTAGAGACCGCGGATGTTCATCCCGGAGGTGAGCGCATCGAGCGTCAGCAGCTCGAGATCGAGCCGTCCCAGGCGCCGGGCGACTTCCCGCGCGCGTTCTGCCGCGCGGCGCCCCCGATCGCCGTCCGGGTCCGCCGGGTCGATCCCGTAGCCGAACTCCCAGTAGCCCTGCGCGGCCAGCAGCAGGACCAGCGCCTCGCTGTCCTCCTCCCCCGCGCATTCGAGGCCAAGCCGGAGGTAGGGCACGACGTCCTCGGCAGCCGGCCCGACCCGCATCAACCCCTGGGCGCGGACCGGGATCATCGTGGCGAAGCCGCAGATGTAGGCGAGCCGAGCGCGATCGTGTGGCGCGTCGGCTCGGATGATGTCGGCCGCGTCGCGCAGCGACTCCCACGCCGTCGTGCCGTCGAAGAGGACGAAGGCGGCCTTGCCGACCGCCTCCAGCGCACGCGCGCGATCGAGCGGCTGCGCGGCGAGCTCGAGCGCCTCGCGCGCGAGCGAGATCGCGCGCTCGAAGACCGCGCGTCCATACGCCGCCTCGGCGGCGGCCGCCAGTGCCTCGAAGGCCGCGGCGCGCAGCTCCGCCGACGGGCCGAGCCTGTAGGCCGCCGCGCGGTGGTAGGCGATCAGCTCGACGACCTCGGTGCGGCGGCCGGCGAACGTGCGCTCGATCCAGTCGGCGACGCCACGGTGCATGCGTACGCGGTCACGGCGCGGGAGGCTCTCGTAGGCGACCTCGCAGATCAGCGCGTGCTTGAAGATCAGCTCGCGCTGGCCGCTCATCGACGACGCGAGCCGGCTGAGGACGAGGTCGCGGTTCTGCAGGTGGTCGAGCAGCTCGCTGACCGCGCCGCTCTCGAGCGCGGCGACCTCGCCGACGGCGCCGGGCCAGAAGACGCGGCCGACGACCGCGGCCGCTTGCAGCACTCGCTTCTCGTCCGCCGGCAGGAGGTCGACGCGCGCGGCGAGCGCGGCGTGGACGGTGTCCGGCAAATCGTCGCCGCCCCCCGCGCCGTTGCCGCGCGTGCGCGCGATCTCCTCGAGGAAGAACGGGTTGCCCTCCGCCCGCGTGACGATCGCCGCGCGATCGCCTGCCCCCGCGCCGCCGAGGAGCAGCTCGGCGAGGCGTGCACTCTCCTCGGCGTCGAGCGGCTCGACGCCGAGCCCGGTGAAGCTCCGCCGCCCGCCGCCCCACGTAGGTCGCCGCTCTGTCAGCTCCGGCCGCGCCGTGCAGAGCAGCAGCAGCGGGCCGGCGGCGTGGGCGGCGACGTCCTCGAGCAGCTCGAGCAGTGCCGCGTCCGCCCACTGCAGGTCCTCGACGACGACGACGACCGGCCCCGACGCCGCGAGCGCCGAGAAGAACGAGCGCCAGGCCAGCTGCGTCTCGGCGCGCCGCTCCTGCGCGCCGCGCTGGGAGTCGATCGCGGCCAGGCCGATGCTCACCGTGAGGATGCCGGCGACCTCCGCGGGCGCGTCCACCCCCGCGGCTGCGAGCGAGGTCTCGGCCGCGTCCGCGACGCGGGTGCGCGCCACCTCGGCGGCGTCCGTGTCGAGCGTGTGGGCGTGCCCTTTGAGGATCTCGGCGAGCGGCCAGTAGCTGATGCCCTCGCCATAGGCCAGGCAGCGGCCGCGCAGGACGCTGGGCGCGGGCTCCGCGCCTTCGAGCCCGGCGAGCAGCTCGCCGACGAGGCGGCTCTTGCCGACCCCCGCCTCGCCATAGAGCGTGACGAGATGCGGGCGACCTTCGTCGACCGTGCGCCGGTAGGTCGCGGTGAGCAGGTCCAGCTCCCGCTCGCGGCCGACGAGCGGCGCGCGCGTGCCCGAGAGCGTGCCCTCGGTGATCGGCTGCTCCGTGACGAGCTCGACGGCGCGCAGCGGCTCCGCCTTGCCGCGGACGGCGAGCAGCTGCGCCGGGCCGAAGTGGAAGTGGCGCGCCGCCTGCGCGGTCCGCTCCGCGACCAGCACCTGCCCCGGCTCGGCGGCCTGCTCCAGGCGCGCGGCGGCGTTGACCGCGTCGCCGGTCGCGAGCGCCTCGCCCGGACGCGGCTCGACGACCGCCATGACAGACCCGGTGTTGATCCCCATCCTCAACTCGAGGGCCACGCCGTAGCGCTCGCCGAGCATCGCGTTGAGCTCGTGGAGCCGCGTGCGCATCCGCAGCGCCGCCCGGAGCGCCCGCGCCGGGTCGTCCTCGTGTACTCGCGGGACGCCGAACGCGGCCACGATCGCGTCCCCGATGAACTTCTCGACGGTGCCGCCCTCCGCCTCGATCTCGACGCGCATGGCTGCGAAGAACGCTCCCATGACCTCCTTGAGCCCCTCCGCGTCAAGCCGCTCGCCGAGGGCCGTCGAGCCGGTGATGTCCGCGAACAGCACCGTGACGACCTTCAGCTCCTCGGCGGCCGTGGCGGGCAGCTCCACGATCGCTGCGCCGCAGCCGTTGCAGAAGCTGGACTGATCGGGGTTCTCGCGTCCGCAGCGCGCGCAGACCGGCACGCGGGCAAGCCTACGTTCTGACGGGTGGGCGCGCCACGCTGATCACCGCGGCCCGACGCCGGCCGGGACCCTCCCACGTCCGAGACCCGACGTACCAACTCCGACGCCCGCGCTTCAAACCAGGGCGCGCCGGGGTAGATGGCGATCCATGAGCATCGTCACCATCATCATCATCGTCGTCATCGTCCTGCTGATCCTCGGCTTCTTCGGCCGCGGGCGCCTGTAGCGGGCCCGCGACTCGCGCGGCGACTCACCCGCGGCAGCGCGTCCCGCGCGCTGCCGTCAGCGTACGCGTCGCACGGTGACGTGGGCGCCGACGTACTTCGGCGCCGTGGCGCGCGCGGTGCAGCGCCCCGCGCGGTCGATTGCGGACGGGCGCCGTCCATTCGCACCCTGCCAGTGGGTCGGTTCGCGTTATGCCGTCCCCTCGTGGCTTCTCCTTGAACTTCGGCCCTACGCGGCGAAGCTCCCACCGGCGGCAAGCGGCCTTCGGGCGCCGAGTTGGGGCAGGTAGTCGTCGAGGAACACGCGGGCGACGAGCTCTTGGCGCGAGGAGACGCCGGTCTTCTCGAAGAGGCTCTTGATGTGGTCCTGGACGGTGTACGGGGAGAGGACGAGCTCCCTGGCGATCTCCGGGTTCGTCAGGCCGCGCGCGAGAAGGGCGGCGATCTCGCGTTCGCGAGCGGTGACGCCATGGGCCTCGAGCCGGACGGCGGTCGACTGCGGCGTGGTGGCGCGCTCGAGCACGATCGCCACGCGCCCGGCGGTCGGGCCGTCGGGCAGCGAGGCGTGCAAGGTGATCCAGCCGATCGAGGACGGGACCGCGACCGCGCTCGGCCTGGGGTCGGGGTGGTCGGCGCCGGTGCGCGCGAACGCGGCGAGAGCGAGGATCGGGGAGGGCGGCGTCTCCTCGTCCTCGTCGTGCGCGGACGAGCTCATCGCGGCGAGGAGCTCGCGCGCGGACGCGGTGATCAGCTCGACGTCGTCGGACGGGCCGAGCACGACGAGCCCGGGCGCTGTGGTGTCGGCGCGGCGGCCGGCGTCGAAGCACAGCGACGCCCGGATTCCCTCGGCGACGGCTCCTGCGACGCTCGCCAGCGCGGCCACGTCGCCGGCGGTGAAACCCGCGCGATGCTCGCGCCGGGCGAGGTGCACCGCGCCCCAGCAGCGCCCGCGAGTGACGAACGCCGCGCGCAGCTCGTGCGGGATGCCCGACGGAGCGAGAAGTTCGCGGTAGCGAGCGCTGCGCTCCGGGTGACCGCCGGCCGCCTGGCTGAGCGTGGCAGCCGGGACCCGGCGCGAGGCGAGCTGCGCGAACGTGTTGACGTCCTTCACGAAGTACTCGCTGGCGATCAGCGTCGCGCCGGCGGCCGCCACGGCGTCGGGACCGAACACGCCCTCGCTGACCAGTTCGCGCGGCGCGTCGCTGGTTATCAACCGTGTCTGCGGATCGACCGTGTGCCAGCACGCGGCGTCGACCGATACGACGCGGCGCAGACGCGCGCCGACCTCCGCGAAGTACTCCTCGCGCGGAAGCGCCCGGCTTCCGATCCGCATGACGTCCTTGACGAGCCGATCCAGCTCCCAGCGCGTGGCAGGCACCCCCCGAGTATCGCCCGCGCTCCCGGCGCTGTCCATGCTGCGCAGCGAGAAACATCCCTGCTGCCGGGGGATGGTCCGGGTCGGCCGCTTCGCGGAAGCTACGCGCCGACGAGTCCACAGCACTCAGGAGGCCGACAATGGCGACCAACACCACCACCACGACACCCGGCGCCGCAGTGGCGCCGATCGCCCTCGCCGAGGGCGAAGGCGAGGCCCTCTGGTTCCTCGGCGCCCTGGTCACGATCAAGGCCTCGGCCGAGACCACGGCGGGGGGCGTCGCGGTCATCGAGCACCTCGCGCCGCGCGGCAGCGGCTCGCCGCTGCACGTCCACCACAACGACGACGAGTGGTTCTACGTGATCGAGGGCGAGCTGACCATGTGGGTCGGCGGCCAGGTGACCGTCGCCGGCCCCGGATCGTTCGTGTACGGCCCGCGCGACATCCCGCACACCTTCGCGGTCAGCTCCGACACGGCGCGCTTCCTGCTCGTCACCGAGCCCGCCGGGTTCGAGAGCTTCGTGCGCGCCCTCGCCGAACCCGCCACCGAGCTCGTGATCCCGCCGCCGGCGACCGAGGCCCCCGACGTCGAAGCGATGGTGCGCCTGGCCGCGGAGTACGGGATGGACATCCTCGGCCCTCCCGGCATCCCTGCCTGACCGGCGCGCATTCGGATCGCGACGGGTTGAGCTGCGAGCGCCGGGCCACTGGCCCGGCGCCGAGCGTTCAGGGGTGTTACCCCGGCGGGGACGGTGCGGCCGGCGTTATGCGATACAACGGTGCATCGAGGATGATCTTGGGGCGTGGCGCTGGTCGCCATAGCGAGGGGGAGCAGGAATGAACAGGCCGTCAGCGACACCGCAACTGCTGATGCGACGGTGGCGACTCGTCGTCATCGCAGGAGCGGCATTCTTCGCACTTGCCGGCGCGCCGGCGGGCGCCGCCACTCCGGTGACGCGCGCGGCGCTGGACCCGACCCTGGTCACCGGCCGCGGTGCATCGGTGCCGTTCGTCGAGCAGGAGGCGGAGAACGCGACCACCGACGGCACCGTCGTCGGACCGGACCGCACGCCGTACACGCTCGCCGCCGAGGCATCCGGCCGCAAGGCCGTGCGGCTCGCACCCGGCCAGCACATCGACTTCACCCTCCCCCGCGCCGCGAATGCGATCACCGTCCGCTACAGCATCCCTGACGCTCCGAATGGCGGCGGGATCACCGCCCCGCTCGACGTCGACGCCGGCGCCGGCCACCCGCAGCGGATGACGCTGACCTCGCAGTACG
>JAXDHR010000209.1:0-5764 GCA_034664425.1 Solirubrobacteraceae bacterium | reverse complement strand
GTCATCGATCGAATTGGCTGCGCGCCGCCGTGCTCGGCGCCAACGACGGCATCCTCTCGACCGCCAGCCTCGTTCTCGGCGTCGCGGCATCGGGCGCCTCGAAGGGCGCGATCGTCACCGCCGGCATCGCCGGCCTGGTGGCCGGCGCGCTGTCGATGGCCGCCGGCGAGTACGTCTCGGTCAGCTCCCAGCGCGATGCCGAGCAGGCCGACCTTCGCCTGGAGCGAAGCGAGCTCAGCCACGATCCGAGCGGCGAGCTGCTCGAGCTGGCCAGGATCTACGAACAGCGCGGGCTCGCTCCCGAGCTGGCCCACGAGGTCGCACTCAGCCTTTCCGGACGCGATGCGCTCGCCGCGCACGCGCGTGACGAGCTGGGGCTTGACGAACAACGGCTGGCTCGCCCGCTGCAGGCGGCGTGGACGTCTGCCGTGTCCTTCTCGGCCGGCGCGGCGCTGCCGCTGGCCACCGTGGTGGCTGTGCCGGCGGCTGCCCGGGCGCCCGGAGTCATCGTCGTCACGCTCATCGCCCTCGGCGTGCTCGGCGACCTCGGCGCGCGGCTCGGAGGGGCACCCCGACGCGCCGCGACCGCTCGGGTCATCGTCTGGGGACTGGTCGCGCTGGCCACGACCGCTGGCATCGGCGCTCTCGTGGGCGCGCTGTCCTGACCTCGGAGGCTTGGGACACTTCGGCTGTCACGCGACCGTCGCCGGGCTGCCACTCGCCGCTGCGGTGGCCAGATCCGTAGTTCGACGCGCTCGATCAGCGGTTTGCTCCGGAGGGTGTCGCCGCCCCTCAGCCTTAGATTCGAAGCATGCTCCTCGACCGCGACAACCGAACCTTCGCCGACACCCTCACCGAGGGCGCGCAATCACACACCGCGTTCACGGCCGTCGCCTTCGCCGCGATGACCATCGGAGCGCTGACCGGGTGGAGTCGCCTCTGCGAATTCGAGAAGGTGCGCGCCCGCGCCCGCACGCGGGAACGCATCGCCTGAGCGCCCGCACAAGGAGGCGCTCGCCGCTCAAACGGTCGCTCTCAGCGACGGCTCTGGGGCACGCAAGCGCATGATGTCCACACGGGCTCTCACGTCGACCGCGACGGCTCCCCCGGGAGAGACGACGAGCGGGTTGCACTCCAGCTCGGCGACCTCCGGATGCGCCTCCATCAGCGCGCTGATGCGCAGGAGCACCTCTTCGAGTGCGGCCACGTCCACGCGCGCGGCGCCGCGAAACCCCTCCAGCAGCGGGAAGGTGCGCAGCTCGCGCACGACGTCGTGGGCGTCACGGTCGGTCAGGGGGGCGAGCCGCAACGCGCTGTCGCCGAGCAGCTCTGTGGCAACGCCACCGGCGGCGACGGCCACCACCGGCCCGAACGTCGAGTCGGACACGGCGCCCACCAGCAACTCGACACCGGGCGCCGCCATCGCCTGGACGATGAAGCCTGCTTGGCGGTGTCCGGCCGCCTCCATCCGCGTCGTCATCGCGGCTGCGGCGCGCGCGATCGTACGCCGCCCGGTCAGCCCGAGCGCCACGGCGCTCGCGTCGCTGCGGTGCACCAGCCCGTCGGCGACTCCCTTCAGCGCGATCGGGCAACGCCAGCGGGCCGCGAGCGTCGCGGCCGCTGCCGCGTCCGCGACGAGCTCGTGCCGAGGCTGCGCGATGCCGTAGCAGTCCAGCAGCGCTGAGGCCTCATCCGGCGCGAGCCATCCGGGTCCGCGACCGAGCGCACGCGCGATGATCGCCGCGGCCGCCGGATCGTCGGCGTGCAGATCCGGGACGCGCCCGGCCGGCGCGGCGCGCCACGCTCCATAGCGGGCGGCGCGCCCAACGGCGCGCGCCGCGTCCTCGGGGAAACGGAAGCACGGCAGTCCCCGGACGGCGGCGGGGGCGTCGGGCATCGCGAAGACCGCCACGACGGGTACCGGGGCGGCGTCCGCCGCCGCTTTCACGGCGAGGGCGACCGCTTCCGGATCGGTCACGAGCGGCGGAACGTAGAGTGCGACGATCGAGTCCACCGCGCCGCTCGCGGCCAGCGCGTCGATCGCGTGGGCGAACTCCTGCGGCGTGGCACTCGCGAGCAGGTCCAGCGGATTGCCGACGGCCACGCCCTCCGCGAGTACGGCTCGCAGCGCCGACTGCGTAGCGGGGGGCGTCTCGACGACGTCGAGTCCCGCCGCCTGGCAGGCGTCGGCGCAGAGGATGCCCAGGCCGCCGCCGTTGGTCACGACCCCGACGCGCGGTCCGGCCGGCGGCGGCTGCGCGACGAGGAGCCTGGCGACGTCGAAGAGCTCGCCTAGCGTGTCGGTGCGGATCACGCCCGCCTGCGCGAACAGGGCGTCGACCGTCGCGTCCGACGCGGCGAGCAGGGCGCCGGTGTGCGAGCCCGCCGCGCGCGCGCCCTGCAGCGAGCGGCCTCCCTTGACCGCGACGATCGGCTTGCGCGACGCGACGTCGCGGGCCACGCGCGAGAACCGCCGCGGGTTCCCGAAGGACTCGAGGTAGAGCAGGATCACGTCCGTCTCGTCGTCGCGATCCCAGAACGCCAGGAAGTCGTTGCCCGAGAGGTCGGCCTTGTTGCCCACCGAGACGAAGGACGACAGGCCGAGGCCCTGCTCCCTGGCCGCGTCGATCACGGCGATGCCGAGCGCACCGCTCTGCGACATGAACGCCACGCGACCCGGAGGCGGCGGAACCGGCCCGAAGCTCGCGTTCAGCCCGACGGCTGGGTCGGTATTCATCACGCCCAGGCAGTTGGGCCCGACCAGCCGCATCCCGGCGGCCCGGCATATACCCAGCAGCGCGTGCTGGCGCTCGCGGCCCCGCGGCCCGGCCTCGGCGAACCCCGCCGAGACGACGACAATCGCATGCACTCCCTTGGCCGCGCAGTCGCGGGCGACGTCGAGGACGGCGTCGGCGGGCACGGCGACGACGGCGAGATCCAGCTCGCCTGGAACGTCGCGCACGGAGGCCACGGTGACGCGGCCCTCGAGCAATCCGCCGCGGACGCTGACCACGTGCACGTCGCCAGTGAAGCCGGCGGCGAGCACATTGCGCAGGATCGCGCCGCCGACGGATCCCCCGCGGGCGGACGCGCCGACGATCGCGACGGAACGGGGACGCAGGACCCGGCCGACCGCGGCCGCCGCCGCCACCGCGTCGTGCTCGTCGTAGCGCCGCTGAACGTCGGCGTCGAGCTCCGTCGGCATCGTGATCAGCAGCGCGTCCGGCGCGGCGCGGACGGTGACCGCGAAGCCGCTGTCGCGGAACACATGCGCCATGCGGTGGTTCTGAGGGAGGACGTCGGCAGCGAAGCGCTCGATGCCCACCGACCGGGCCGCCTCGGCGAGGTGAGCGAGCATGGTCGTCGCGACGCCCTCGCCGTGGAGCGCGTCGGCCACCGCGAAGGCGACCTCCGCGCTCGCCGCCCCGTCGCGCGAGTACATGCCGTGGGCGACGATCGTGTCTCCGTCGGACGCGACGGCGACGATCCCGTAGCGATCGGCGTAGTCGACGTCCACGACGTGATGCGCCAAGCTGCGCAGGTCGACGGCGGGCGAGAAGAATCGGAACGTCCGCGCCTCCTCGGACAGGCCCTCGAGGAACGCGAGCAGCGCCGCCTCGTCCTGCGGACGCAACGGGCGCAACCGGATGCACGCGCCGCTGCGCAGCACGACGTCGGCCTCTCTGTGGGCGGGGTAGGGCGAAGCGACCGGCGCGATAGCGGCCGGGACGGTGCTGAACATGCACATCTCCGAGGCAGACGGTCCCGCGACGCTATGGCGCTGGCGGCGAGGGCGCATCGGTGGGGGTCCGCGCCGGTGCCGCGGGAAATCCGCAGCCTGTCGCGACGGCAACGCCAGGGCGTAGTTCTCCACAGTGCGCGACCGTTGCTTATCCGCTCGTCGAAGGGAGCGACACGGCGTACGGTCGAACCATGCGCTCCTTTCCTCATCGCGTCGTGATCGTCGGCGGAGGCATCGCCGGGCTCGAGGCGCTGCTGGCACTGCGCGCGCTGGCCGGCGACCGCGTCCAACTCACGCTCATCTCCTCGCAGCCGGACTTCGTCTACCGGCCCATGGCGATCGCCGCCCCATTCGGGCTCGGGCACGCCAGGCACACGCCACTCGCCGAGGCGACGAACGACATGCGGGCGACGCTGGAGATCTGCGCACTCGAGCACGTCGACGCCGAGGCGAGGACGATCCTCACGTCGACCGGGACCGTCCCCTACGACTCACTGATCCTCGCGCTCGGGGCACGAGCGAAGCCCGCGTTCGCCCATGCGCCGACCTGGGACGACCACCGTGGCGCCGAGAGCCTCAGCGGCCTGCTGCGCGACCTCGAGGAGGGCTACAGCCAAAGCCTCGCGATCGTCGTCCCGCCGGGTCCCGGCTGGCCGCTGCCCGCCTACGAGCTGGCGTTGCTCATCAACGGCGACGCACGCAGCATGGGCCTGGACCCCAGGATCACCATCGTCACACCCGAGCCGGCGCCGCTGGCCATCTTCGGCCCGCGGGCGATCGAGGCCATCAGCCGCGACCTCGACGCCGCCGGCATCGCCGTGGAAACCGGCGTGCACGCCGAGCTCGTGCCGGGACACCGCACCACGGTGCTCCTGCGCCCGGGTGACCAAAGCCTCGAGGTCGACCGCGTCCTCGCCCTCCCGCGCCTGGTCGGGCCTGCCATCGAAGGGATCCCCGCCGACCCGGACGGGTTCGTCGAGGTCGACGAGCGCTGCCGCGTGCGCGGCGTGCCGGGGGTGTGGGCCGCTGGCGACGGCATCGCCTTCGCCGTGAAGTTCGGAGGCCTGGCCACCCAGCAGGCCGACGCCGCAGCGCAGGACATCGCCGACCTCGCCGGCGCCACGAACGAGCGGCGTCCCTTCCGGCCCGTGCTCCGCGGACACCTGCTCACAGGCCAGGTGGAGCGCTGGATGCGCTACTCCACCGCCGACCGCGAGGGTCAGACCGCTACGCGCGCCCTGTGGTCGCCGCCCGGCAAGGTGGACGGCCGCTATCTCTCGCCCTGGCTCGCCGCACGCGACGACACCGCGGTCGCCGGGCACGGGCCGACCTCCGGCGGGCTTGCCGTGCAGGTCGATCTTCAGCGCAGCTTCACCGCCTCTCGCTGAGCCGCACCCAGCGTAGTTTCCGCCGCGATGGCAGTGGGCTTCTCCGGATGCCGGCGCCCAGGGCGAAACCTAGGCTCGAACAAGAACCTGTTGATCACTCGAAGGAGCACCGATGCCCGACACCATGAGCCCTCCCCCGACCGTCCCCGTTACCAACGGCGCGGCCCGCGTCGCTCGCGACGACCGCCCGACGGCGAACGGCCCGGCTCCCAGGAGCCGGCTCCTGGCCAGGCTCACGAGCCTCACGAGCGTCGCGACAGTCGCGGCGGCGGGGATGATCGTCGTCGGTGTCCTCGCGGTCGTCGGAGGCAACTACGACAAGCAGGTCGTCCACGATCAGCTCGCCCCCCAGAAGATCTTCTTCCCGGCGGCCGGAAGCCCGGCGCTCCTGCCCGGCATCAAGCAGTACGCCGGCCAGCAGCTCCTCACCGGCAGCCAGGCGAAGGCCTACGCCGACAAGTTCATCAACGTGCACCTCTCCGAGGTCGCCGGTGGCAAGACCTACGCCCAGGTGAGCGCCGCGGCGATCGCCGCCCCGAAGGATCAAAAGCTCGCCGCCCAGAAGGCGACCCTGTTCCAGGGTGAGACCCTGCGCGGACTGCTCCTCGGCGGCTGGGGCTGGTCGATGATCGGC
>JAXDHR010000208.1:0-61207 GCA_034664425.1 Solirubrobacteraceae bacterium | reverse complement strand
CCGACAAAATGTGGGAGACGGTTCGCGGAACTCAATTGGTTGCTATTTGCAGGGCTTTATTAGCCCCACGCCTCACTAATCCCGGCACCTGAAAATCGTGGTGTCCCCGGTTTGAGTCCGGTCTCGCCACTTCGAAGGCCCGCGCGTGTGCGGTCTTTTTCTTTGCCCGCCACCGCTTCCGCGGAGGCCGCTCGGGTGGTCGAAATCGCCGCGTCTGCTGAACGTGCCCCGAACGATGTCGGGCGCCTGACCCTCGTCCGGACCTTTCTCCGCCGGCGCGGATCGAGAACGAGCTGGCCGCCGCATGGGAGACTCGTGGGCGTGGAGTGGGATGACCCGGTCTTCGACGAGCGTCACGCGGACGTCCCGCCTCCGTTGGCCGAGCGACTCGCGCACCTGGCCGAGGCCACGCTCGGCGGCAGGCTGGGCCGGCTACCGATGAGAAGCGCCGACACCGAGCGTCTTAGCCCGTGACACGTCTACAGGAGGCACCATGACCGAGCACAAGGTCGGGACACGCGAGGAGTGGCAGGCCGCTCGTGACGAGTTGGCCAAGCTCGAGGCCGAGCACGCCGAGCTCACGCAGAAGGTCACCGAGCAGCGGCGGCAGCTGCCGTGGGTCCCGGTGGAGAAGGAGTACGCGTTCGACACGGAGGACGGCAAGAAGACGCTGACCGAGCTCTTCGACGGCCGCTCGCAGTTGCTCGCGTACAACATCATGTACGGGCCTGACTACGAGCTCGGCGCGTGCCCCGGCTGCACGAGCCTGGGCGACGAGCTCGACGGGCCGCGCATCCACCTCAACCATCAGGACGTCACGCTCATCGGCTTCTCGCGCGCGCCGATCGACCGGCTGACCGCGTACAAGCACCGCATGGGATGGCAGTTCCCCTACGTCTCGACGTACGAGAGCGACTTCCCGTTCGATTTCGGGCTCGCGCTCACGCCTGAGCAGGCCAAGGAGATCCCGCCGCTGCAGGAGATGATCACGGACCCGCCCGAGTTCCTACAGAAGTGGTCGAAGCAGACCGGCGCCAAGCTCGAGGACGGCCTGCGCGAGGCTCCCAGCTGGATCGCCTTCGTGCGCGAGAACGGGACCGTCTACCACACCTACACCGTGACGGCGCCCGATCCCTTCGTCGCGCCCTACCACTCCTTCCTGCTCCGGCGCACGCCCAAGGAGCCGGACGATCTGTCGGTCCAGCGCAAGGACGAGTACGCCGAGGCGGCCCGGTGACCGCGACGGCGCTGCGCCGGTCGGGGCCGGTCGAGCTCCGTCTCGCGGCGCTGGTGCTGGCGCTCGCCGCCACGGCGTGGGTGCTCACGGTGGAGCGGATGGCCGGCATGGATGCCGGCCCGGGGACCGCGCTCGGCGGCATCGGCTGGTTCGCGGTCAGCTGGCTCGTGATGATGGCCGCGATGATGCTGCCGGCGATGGTGCCGATGGTGGTGGCGTACGGCCGCCGCACCGAGAGGCTCAGCTCGACGGCGCTGTTCGTCGCCGGCTACCTCGGCGCGTGGCTCACCGCCGGGCTTGCCGGCTACGCGGCCGTCGAGGGCGTTCGCTCGCTTCATCCGGGCTTCCTCGCCTGGGACGCGGCCGGCCGCTACGCGGCGGCGGGGGTGATCGCGGCCGCGGGCATCTACCAGGTGACCGCGTTGAAGGTCGTCTGCCTGCGCCGCTGCCGCAACCGCGTGGCGTTCCTGCGGGAGCACTGGCGACCGGGACGGCCGGGCGCCGTGCGCATGGGTGTGGAGCATGGCGGCTACTGCGTCGGCTCGACCTGGGCGATCATGGCGGCGCTGTTCGCGCTCGGGGCGATGAGCCTGACCTGGATGGCGCTGCTGGCGGCGCTTGTCGCGGCGGAGCGGCTGCTCTCGCGGCACGCCCGGCTCGCGGTCGTGCTCGTCCTTGTCGCGCTCGGGGTGGGCGTCGCGGTCGCGCCCGCGGACGTGCCCGGGCTCACGGTCCCCGGCGCGACGCCGATGCACGCCATGCAGATGCCGTGAGTCTCATTCGCGCTCACATCTGCAGCCCGCGCGCGCGGGGTAGATAGAGGTGGCCTATCTGGTCGCCTTGATCCACGGTGAACTTGACACTGGACCCACAGAACGTCGGGCACGAGGCGGCGACGGCCGAGTTCGCCGAGGTCGCGGGCTGGCTGCAGGATCACCTCGGCCAGCAGCTGGCGGCCTACGTCGTGGGCCTGCGGGATCCGAAGGTCGTGGGCAAGTGGCGCCGCGGTGGCCAGCCTCGCGCGACCGCTGAGTTCCGCGCCCGGACCGCGTACGTCGTCGCCCGCATGCTGGTCGACGCCTACGGTGAGACGACTGCGCGCGCGTGGCTGCTCGGCTCCGACAGCCGGCTCGACGACGAGGCGCCCGCCTGGCCGTCGATTGGGCAATGCCACGGGGTCGGTCCCCTTCGTGAGGACGTCGGCGGAGAGCGAGGGCCGAAGCTCGTCCGGGTCCTCGTCGGTCACTTCACGGCTGGTGGCACGTTCTGGTTGCGGCGGAAGAGGTTGTCCGGGTCGTAGAGACGCTTCACCTCGGCGAGGCGCTCGAGGGTCGCTGGCGGATAGGCGCGCCGGACACCCTGATCCCCGGCGTCGCCGAGGAAGCCGACATAGGCCGCGGAGGTGCCATCGGAGAACGCCGTCGCCAGGCTAGCGACCCAGGCCTCGTGCTCTGGGCCCTCTCCCGTGCCAGGTTAGCTACGCGCGAGACGTCGGATGCATCGGCGACGCGCACGACCGCGGCGGGCCGGCGGTCGAACCCGGTGAAAAAGACGCCGCGCGCGTCGTCGTATCCGCGGTCGTCCGGGGCGATCACTCTGCCGTTCAGATCGGCGCGGAGGCTGGTGATCAGGATATTGGGCGTGGTCTTCACGTCTACTGCTCCGCTCGGGGAGCGGGTCCCGGTATGTGTGAGGCCGTTGGAGTCACACCCGCGGCAAGCACGCTGTCGGCCCGGTCGGAGATGGTGCTCAGGATGCGTCGAGTGACGGCGAGGTCGCCGGGCGGTAGGTCGCCGTACAGCGGCGCGGTGATCTGGTCGATGGCGGCGCGCATGCGCGCGTACCGTTCGCGTCCGGCGTCGTTGAGCGCGACAACCGACCCTGACCGGGTCTGGAGCAGTTGCTCGTCCGCCATTTCGGCGATCGCCGCCTCCGCGGCCGTCTCGTCGATCTGCAGGGCGGCCGCGAGGCGCGCAATGAGCTCGCTGCTGTCGATGCTGTCGCCGTTGAGCGCGGTGAAGTTGAGCGCCACCCACTGGTGGAAGGTGCCGCCGTTGTCGGCCAGCACGAGGTCCATGAGCGCGCGAAGGGTTCGTTCGGTCCGGCCGATGAACTGCGTGAGCGGTGGGGTGGGAGACATGCCTGCTCCTCGAGGGATCATCGTTGGCGGTAGCAACATTGGGGCGACCAACGGTAACAGGTGGTTGGGCCGGCCAACAAATCTCTAGACTCACCGACATGACGCGCAAGCCCGCCAGCGCCGACGCACCGTTCTCGCGCCTGATGGAGATGCCGACATGGCTCATCACCCGGGCCTCCGCCTACTCGCACGAGCTGCTCGCGGACGGGTTCGCCGCTGTCGGCTCGCGCGGCTACCACTACCGGCTACTTGCCGGACTGGAGGAGTTCGGCCCGGCGAGCCAGGCCGACCTGGGCCGCCGGACCGGCATCGACCGCAGCGACGTCGTCGCGGCGCTCAACGAGCTCGCCGACCGCGGCTTCATCAAGCGGTCGCCCGATCCGGATGACGGCCGGCGCAACGTCGTCACGATCACGCCCGCCGGCACCAAGCAACTCCGGGCGCTGGACGAAGTCCTCGCTGGGATTCAGGAGAAGCTGCTCGCGCCGCTGTCGGCCGCCGATCGCACCAGGTTCGTCCGGCTGCTCACCCGGCTGCTGGAGGACGACGCCCGGGTGTGATGCCGCCCGCATGCCATCCAGGGCGACGTGACCGAGTGCACGGGTAGGAACGGATGCCAGGCGGTAGTCGGGCTCACCGATGTGCTCGCCTTTGTCGATTTCGGGGCTTGGGTTGGAGCAGTCCGACCGGAATGCCTCAAATCGTGGTGTCCCCGGTTCCAGTCCGGGCCTCGCCACTCAATAGAATGCTTGCTTGCAGGCTCATTCCTAGCCCGGTGCGGTCGCGGCAGTTCGGCTGGCGGGGCGCTCGTCCCCCATTCACGGTCTTCGCGCTGACGATCGGCGACATCGGGACTTCCGGAGCCACGACCTACGCTCGGTCGAGGCGGTCGGCTCAAGGTCGGCTTTTCACCATGCGGCTTCGTCGAGCCGCGCGTCGGCGATCAGCCGGCGCGGGTGCGAAACGCGGCCACGCGCGAGGCTTGCGACCCAGAGCGCGGGCGGGTTGTGGCCGACGAGATAGAGCAGCCGTGCTCCGCTCGGGCTGAGGGCGACCGGGAAGTCGTCCGGGAGCGTCGCGAGCGGGACGACATTCGCGCGCGAGCCGTGCAGCGCGACGCGCTCGACGGTCGTGCGCTCCAGGCCCCGCGCGAGCAGCAGCGAGTGGGGTCGGCTGCCGTCGGTCGCGAACTTCATCACGGCATCGGGGGCGCGAGGAAGCAGCACCCGGTGCGCCGTCAGCCGGCGGCGCCCGACATGCACCACGATCAAGCAGGTCGCCGAGGCGCACGCTGCGTCGCCGACGGCCGAGGCCCCAGACGCCTCGTGCACGACCGGTCCGGGGATCGCGACGACGTCGGAACCATCGCCGAGCCAGGCGACCGTGCCGTTGAACAGCTCCGCCGATCCGCCCACGAGCCGCGCGATGTCGAGTGTCAAGGTCCTGCCCGAGGACAGCTTCCGCACCGCGAGCACCTGCGGACGCCGCCCCTTCGGACGCCGCCCGTGATCGGCGATGTAGGCGAGCCGCCGGCCATCCGGGCTGACCGCTGGCTGCTCGCCGGCCGCGATGAACGAGCGCTTCCCGTCGGCGACGGCGATCCGCTCGATGACCAGGCTCCGACGGCCGATGAGCGTCACGTACGCGGCCGCGCCGTTCGGGGAGATCGCGAGGCCATTGCTCGTGAACGACTCACCGACGCTCGCCACTCGCTTCACGAGCCGGCCGGTCGTCGCCGAGCGAAGCTCGAGCTCATGGCGTCCGCCGGTGACGTAAACGAAGTTCGGCGGATCCGCGACCGGCCGGCGCGTCGCGGTCCGGTGGCTGCCTTCGCAGACCCCGGTCTCATACGGCGCGGCCCTGGACCTCGTGTAGATCGTCCAGCGCTCTCCGGCGGCCGGCTCGATCCCGTCCTCCGCGAACGAGCCGGGGCCGACCACACCGGTCTGCACACGCACCACCGACGGGCCACCGCCCTTGAGGTAGCGGCGGACGCGCATCCGAGCCGGGGAGATCAGCACGTCCCGGTGGCCTAGCCGCACAGCGGGGCCGCGGAGCATCGCACCTTCGACGACCACGCGTGCCTGTGCGAGCCGTTGCGAGGGAGTCAGCGCCGCACAGCTCGCCTCCAACCCTTGCGTGGGCCCGGCAGCGGGCGCGACGCCACCGCATGCACCGAGCAGCAAGAGCCCGGCAACGAGACCATGCACGCCCCGGTCTCTCGCGACACCCATGATCGCTCAGAAGATACGTGCAATGCCGTTCGCGCGCCACCGTCTTCCGTCGTGGGAGGCCGGCCGCTGCGGGAGCGGGCGAAGCCCGAGGTCGTCGCGCGGGCGGGCGTCGATTCGATCCGTCTCGGAGGCACAGATCACCGCCGTCGCGACCGGCTATGTCGAGCGGATGCTCGGTCAGTAGACGATCGAGGGCAGCCAGGCGCCCCGCGGTTCGTTGTAGAGGCCGACGGACATCAGCGTCGACTGCTGCACGAGTCGCAGGCCGTTGTCGAGGCACCAGGTCAACAGGGTCGCGTTGCGCGAGGGCACGAGGATCCCCATGCCGACGAACGCCTCGGCTGACGCGATCAGCGCCTGCAGGTCGTCGTTGCCCTCGGCGACCGCGTGCCACCCGTAGCCGAAGCCGGTCGCGTACCCCGAGATCCGATCCGGCCGCTCGACGATGTGCGCCGTACCGGCGGCGATCGCGCCCTGCAGCTCGCCGCTGCGATCGTGGCCGTGGACGTGACGGCAGAGCGCGTCGCAGGCGGGGACGTCGTCCGGGCGTGCGGGGCGCACGCCGAGTCCGGGCAGGCTCCGCTGCAGCGCCGCGCCCTGCAGTACCGACAGGGGCTCGCGAACCACGAAGCCGAGCTTCGCGTACAGAGCGAGCGACCGGGCGTGGTAGGCGGTCTGGATGAGGCGGACGCCGGCCACGCCGCGCGTGCGCTCGAGCAGCGCCTGCATCAGCCGGCGGCCGGTCCCGGCATCCTGGTCGGCGGGGTCGACGCTCACCGGTCCGATGCCGGCGATCGAGCCCCGCACGTCAGCGAAGCCGCTGCCGACGACGGTGCCGTCGCGCTCGGCGACGACGCACACGATGCCGTCCAGCGACAGCATCAGATTGGCGTGGAATGCGGTGAACTCCCGCGAATCCGGCTCGACGGGGAACGCGTGGCGCTGCGCGATGGCCGCGAAAGCGTCGTAGAAGATGCGACCGCAGGCCTCGGCGTCGCCCGGGCCGGCGTCACGGATGTGCACATCGGTTGCGGTGAGCATGACCGCAGCCTTCCGATCTCCCAGCGCGATCGGAATACCGAATTCTCGGGGTACGCTTCTCGAGGTCTCATGGACTGGACGCCTGAGGCAGTGCTGACGGACCTCGCGCGGCTCGCGCTGCGGGCGCCCTCACGCGCGGAGTTCTTCGACGGGGCGGCGGCGCGGCTGCAGCGCATACTGCCGCACGACGGAGCGTGCTGGCACACCCTCGATCCGGGGTCAGACCTCGTCACCGAGCACCGGCTGCAGAACATCCCCGACCGGTTCCCGCTGATCGCCCACAACGAGTACCAGGTCGACGACGTCAACAAATTCGCCGATCTGGCCCGAGCGCCGCACAAGGCGGCGTCGCTGCACGAGGCGACGGGCGGGCGGCTCGAGCGCAGCCCACGCTACCGGGACCTGCTCGCGGCGGGCGGCATCGGGGCCGAGTTGCGAGGCGCCTTCGTCGCCGACGGTGCGACGTGGGGTGCAGTGATCATCATCCGCATGGCCGGTAGGCGTGAGTTCTCCCGCGACGAGATCGACCTGCTCGACCGCGCGTCGCCGCTGTTCGCCCGCGCGGTGCGCCGCGGCCTGGTGACGGAGGCCAGCCGGGCCGCGGCGCCGCCCGCCACTGCTCCCGGCGTACTCGAGCTCGACGCGTCGGGCCGGCTCGAGCGGGCGTCCTCGACCGCCGAGCCGCTGCTCGAAGAGCTGTCGGGCACGACCGCCGAGCAGGGGTGGCGATCGCCAGCCGTCCAGGTCATGGCGAGCGCGACGCGTCAGGCGATCGCGTCGCGCGCATCGCAGCTGCCCAGCTCGGCCGTGAAGACCCCGGCGGGGACGTGGCTCGTACTGCACGGCGCCCTGCTCGGCGGCCAGGGCATCGCGGTATTCATCCAGCGGGCGCACCCGACGCTGATCGCTCCGCTGCTGCTCAAGGCCTACGGTCTCACCGCGCGCGAGCAGGAGGTCACCCAGTGGCTGCTGCGCGGCGCCACGACCGCGCAGGCCGCCCAGCGACTGGCGATCTCACCCCACACCGTCAACGAACACGTCAAGGCGATCTACGACAAGACGGGCGCGCGGACGCGCGGCGAGCTGTCGGCGACCGTCTTCTTCGGCGAGCATCTGCCACGCATCCAGAGCCAAGTGGCCGTGGGGGACGACGCCTCGTTCGTCGACGCGCCACGGCCGCGCACATAGCCGCCACGCGTCGTGTTCGGCGGGCAACTGGGTGGGACCGAACCGGGCCCACCACGATTCGCCGTCGTGATGGGATGACTGTGGTTACGGCGTGGCGCACGCTCGTCCCCTCGGCCGCCGCCGCGGCTACGCCATCGAACAGCTCGAGGGGCCGTAGTCAGCAGACGTAGCCTCGCGAGAGCATGCGGTGGGTCGCACCCGGTCGCCGGCCTGTACGAGGCATGGCCGATCTGGGAAGGTCGCCGCATGCCCTCCCATCTCGTCCTCACCGACGGCGGGCTCGAGACGACGCTCGTCTTCCACGAGGGGATCGATCTGCCGCACTTCGCGGCGTTCCCCCTGCTCGACGCCCCCGACGGTCGTGCCGTCCTGCGACGCTACTTCGACTCGTTCTTCACCGTCGCGCGCGAGCACGGCGCGGCGTTCCAGCTCGACACGCCCACCTGGCGGGCCAGCCGCGACTGGGGTCAGCGACTCGGATATGACCGGGCCGCCCTCGACCGGGTCAATCGCGACGCGGTCGCCTTCGCCCGCGAGCTGGCGGCTGCGGCGCCTGACCTGGACATGCGAGTCAACGGCGTCGTCGGTCCCCGAGGCGACGGCTACGTCGTCGGCCAGCGAATGACCGCGGAGGACGCGCAGGCCTACCACGGCGATCAGGTCGGCTCGTTCGCGACCGCGGGCGCCGACGTGGTGAGCGCCCTCACGATGACCTATCCCGAGGAGGCGATCGGGTTCGTGCGCGCAGCCACGGACGCCGACGTCCCGGCCATCGTCTCCTTCACCGTGGAGACCGACGGGCGTGTGCCCGACGGCAGCCCGCTGGCCGACGCGATCGAGGCTGTGGACGCCGCCACGAACATGGGCGCGGAGGCCTTCATGCTCAACTGCGCGCACCCGACGCACTTCGAGTCCGTCCTCCAGGGCGATGGAAAGTGGCGGGAGCGCATCCGCGGCCTTCGGGCCAACGCGTCGACGATGAGCCACGCCGAGCTCGACGAAGCCGAGGAGCTCGACGCCGGAGACCCCGAGGACCTGGCCGCCCGTTACCTCGCGCTGCGCGAACGCCTCCCGCGCCTGGAGTTCGTCGGCGGCTGCTGCGGGACGGATTGGCGCCATGTCGCGGCGATCGCCTCCGCCTGGTGAGCCTGTCCGCGGGGCCAGCGAAATGAGAGGGACGCCGCGGTCAAGGGGGGCGGCCGTGGTGCTCCATGACGGCGACTGTGGTCTTAGCTGACCAGGGCGTGGAAGTAGTGGCCCTGGTCGAGGTCCTCGATCAGTCCGGGCTGCGTCGGCTGCCAGCCCATCTGCTCGCGGGTGAGGGCGCTGGAGGCCGGGGCGTCGATGCCGACGAAGCCGGCCAGCCAGCCGTAGTGCTCGCCGGCGTCCTTGGGGTCGATGGAGACGGTGGGGAGGTCCAGGCGGCGGCCGATCACGTCGGCGATGTCACGGATCGGCACGCCTTCGTCGGCGACGGCGTGCAGCGTCGATCCGGCCGGCGCGGACTCGAGCGCGAGGCGGAAGAGGCGCGCGGAGTCGCGCCGGTGCACGGCGGGCCAGCGGTTGCTTCCGTCCCCGATGTAGCCGGACACGCCCTTGTCGCGCGCGATGGCGACGAGTGTCGCGATGAAGCCGTTATCGCCGTCCCCGTGGTTGGTCGGGGGGAGTCGCACGACCGACGAGCGGACGCCGCGGGAGGCGAGCGAGAGCGTCAGCTCGGCGGTACCCCACCGGGTCTGCGGACCGGGGCCCATGGCGGTCATCGTCCGCGCGGGGCCGTGTCCGTCGCGCTCGGTCGCCACGCCCCCCGGCGCGATCCCGAGCGTCCCGGAGGCGATGACGAGCGGCCGGCCCGAGCCCGCAAGTGCCTCGCCGAAGGTCTCGACGGCCCGGCGATCGGCGTCGGCGGCGCCTTGGAAGTCGCCGGAGAAGGCGATCTCGTGCTTGAACGCCAGGTGGATCACGCCATCCGACCCGGCCGCTGCGCTGCGCAGGGTGTCGAGGTCGTCGAGGGTGCCGCGGTGCACTTCGGCCCCCGCGGCGGCGAGGGCGTCGCCCGAGGCGTCGGAGCGAGCAAGCCCGACGACCTCGTGGCCGGCGGCGATGAGCTCGGGGACGATGGCGGAGCCGATCCAGCCCGACGCGCCCGTGACGAATACGCGCATGAGAAGCCTCCAAGTGCTTCGATGTCAGTTGCTGCCATCAACGTAGCACGCCGATGACAGCGACTGCCATCAGTATGATGTGAGAACGATGGGTCGTTGGGAGCCGAACGCCCGCGGCCGCCTCGAGCAGGCGGCCCTCTCGCTCTACAGCGAGCACGGGTTCGAGCAGACGACCGTGGCCGAGATCGCGAGCCGGGCCGGGCTCACAGAGCGGACGTTCTTCCGCCATTACGGCGACAAGCGCGAAGTTCTGTTCGCGGGCTCGGCACGCCTTCAGGAGCTGATGGTGAGCGCCGTCGCCGAGGCGCCGGAATCCGCTGCCCCGATCGCTGCGGTCGCCTCCGGCCTCGACGCCGCGGCCGCGGTCTTCCGGCACCGCGAGTTCTCCCGGCAGCGCCAGGCGATCATCGTCGCCAACCCCGAGCTCCAGGAGCGCGAGCTGATCAAGCTCGCCTCCCTCGCCTCGGCGCTCGCCGGCGTGCTGCGCCGGCGCGGAGTCGAGGAGCCCGCTGCGAGCCTGGCCGCCGAGGCCGGGATCGCGGTCTTCAGGATCGCGTTCGAACGCTGGATCGACGAGGCCAACCAGCAGGACTTCACCCAGCTCATCCGCGAGTCGCTGGACGAGCTGACCGCCGTGGCCGCGGGCAAGTGAGCGCGCGCCGCCCGCGCTATCGGGCCGCGGCGATGTCGGGCGCGGGGGTCACCCCGGAGTGGTTCAGCAGGAAGCGTGCGATCTCCTCATCGGCCCGGGGCTCGTCGATCGTGTACATGTGACCGGCGTCCGGCCACAGGCGCAGTTGCGAGCCGGGGATCCTCTCGGCCAGCACCAGCGCATTGGCGGGCGGCACGAAGACGTCCTGCTCGCCGTGGACGACGAGCGTCGGGGCGGCCATCCGGTTGAGCCGCTCGTACGCGTCGTGCGTCGCCACGGCCGCCGCCTGGTGCATGTAGGCGAGGGGCTCGGGGGGCGAGCTCACCCGATGGGCGATGTCGGTGGCGATGCGCTCCGGGTGCAGCCGCCGGGTCTTCTCGCCATAGGTGTACGGGACGGCGGCCCACGCCGCCTCCTCCGGCCCCATCGCCCCGGCGCGGATGAGGAACGTCTGCGCGAACGATGACGGCGGGGGCTTGTATGCCGCGAACCCGCCGGCGGAGCTGGCACCGAGGACGAGCGCGTCGACCCGATCGGGGTGCCGCAGAGCCACCACCTGCGCCACGAGGCTGCCGAGCGAGATGCCGTACACGTGGGCGCGCCGCTCGCCGGCGGCGTCGAGGACCGCCACGGCGTCATCGGCCATCTGCGCCACGGAGTAGGGCCATGGCGAGCGACTGCTGCCGCCGGTATCGCGGTTGTCGAAGGCGATCACGCGGAACGAGCGGGCGAGAATCGGGGTCGTCGCCCACCACCCGTCCACCGTCATCCCCTGTCCCGCGACGAGCAGCACCGCGGGTCCCTCGCCGAAGCTCTCCCAATGGAGCTTGACCGTTCCGTTTTTGGCGAAAGGCATCCGGGCGCATCCTCCTCGTTCCCGGAGGCCCCGAACGGCGGTGGGCCCCCTCTGGGTCTCGGTCCAGTCAACGGCGCGGATGCCCTCTGTCCGGCTGGCCTCTCGTACGGTAGCCCCGTCCCCTCGGGCCGGTCCAGTCGCGCCTCCCGGCTCCCTAGCGTGCTCGGAGAGGAGGTCGCGTCCAATCGACCAGAGGGTTCCATGAGCGTGATCGTCACAGGAGCGTCGGGCCACCTCGGCCGCCTCGTCGCCGAGCAGCTGCTGGAGCGCGTCGCGCCGGAGCACCTCGTCCTCGTCACTCGCCGGCCGGAGGCCTTGCGCGAGTGGCGCGCTCGCGGCGCCGACGTCCGCTACGGCGACTTCGACGACCCGGCTTCGCTGCGCGACGCCTTCGCCGGCGGCCGGCGGATGCTGCTGATCAGCACCGATGCCGTCGGTCGCCGGGTCCGCCAGCATCGCGCCGCCATCGACGCCGCGGCGAGGGCCGGGGTCGGCCACGTGGTGTTCACGTCGGTCGTCAACCCCGTGGCGGGAAATCCGAACGGCGCGCACGCCCGCGAGCAGGGCGAGACGGAGGCGATGCTCCACCGCAGCGCGCCGGCGTCGACCGTGCTGCGGTTCGGAAGCTTCGCCGAGCTGGTGCTCCCGCCCGCCGCGACGGCAATCCAGAACCGCCGGCTGATCACCAACGCCGGCGACGGGCGCATCGTCACCGTCTCGCGCCGGGACTGCGCCGAGGCGGCCGCCATCACGCTCACGAGCGACGGCCACGCCGGCAAGACGTACGAGATCACCGGCTCCGAGTCCCTGTCTCAGCGCGAACTGGCCGAGCTCTACGGCGACCTGAGCGGGCAGCCGGTGAAGCTCGTCCAGCTCAGCGACGCGATGCTCACCACGGTCCTCGTCGGCATCGGCACGCCAATGCCGGTCGCCTGGCAGTTCACAGCGTTCGGCCGGGCGCTGCGTCAGGGGTACTTCGACGTGATCGATCCGGCCTTCGAGCGCCTCACCGGACGCCCGCCGGTAGCGCTGCGCGACGTGCTCATCGCCCACCGCGCCGACCTGCTGGCAGTGGGCTGAGCACGAACGGGCTCACGGGTCAAGCGACCAGACCGGTCCACCGAGGAATCGGACAACGGGGCGATGACGCTCGGACTGCCGACCTCAAGCCGGCAGCAGGATCGAGAAGCCGGCGAAGCGGACCTCGCGCACGTCGCGACCGAGGCAGTCCGACGCGGGCGTGCTGCGCAGCCCCTGCGCCTGCACCGTCTGGAACGCCTCGGCTACGGCAGCGAGGAACGCGGGCTCTACCGCGACCCGCCCGAAGTGATGCACGAGTACCGAGCGCAGCCCGGGCGCCAGGTCCGCGAGCCGCCGTGTCGACGCCGCGAACGCCTCGAGGTCCGAGTCCGGGAGCTGCGCGTAGATCGGGCCGGTGCTGATCGTGTCGGCCGCGAACAGGAGGCCGGCGCGCTCGTCGAGCAGGCAGATGCTGTCGGGCGAGTGGCCCGGCGTATGCAACACCGTCAGCGTGCGGCCACCGAGGTCGATCCTGTCGCCGTCGCGCAACGTGCTCGTCGCCCGGCTCGCCGGGATGCGCCAGCTCGCGGCGTCGAAGCCGTCGGGGAGCGGCCGAGGATCGCTGTCGGGGGTCAGCAGGTGCATGAGCGCCCGGTCCGTGCGTCGATAGTCGTCGGCGACGGCGAGCAGTCGGCGCGTATAGCCGACGTAGTCGGCGAGCAGCGCGGGCGACACCTCCTCCTCGAGCGCCGGTGCGCCCAGCTCATGGATCGCGATCTCGTCGAACTCGTGGTTGCCGCCGATGTGGTCGAAGTGCGCGTGGGTGTTGAGCACGCTCACCGGGCGGTCGGTGAGACGCTCTGCGACCGGCCTGATCGGCGCGACGCCGAGACCGGTGTCGAGCAGCACGGCGCGCTCCCGTCCGGCCACCAGCCAGGTGTTCACGTGGCTCGGCTCCGCCACGAGCCACACGCCCGGGTGCAGCTCGCGGGTATGGAACCAGCTCACGCGCTCACGCCGTCGGCGACCGGCTCCGTCTGCACCGCCGGCTCCGTCTGCATCGCCGGTTCCCGCCGCCGAAGTGCGTAGTACGCGCCGCCGGCGACGAGCATGCCCAGCACGATGCTGAGGTCGGCGCCGCCGAGCACGTCGGTGGAGAGCGGACTCTGCCACCTCACGGCGTTGGTCGTGAAGAACGCGGCGACGGCCCCGAGCAGGAAGCTCGCGAAGCCGGCGCGGTTCACCCCGCCGGCGAACCAGTAGCGCCCGCCGCGTGTGGCCAATAGGTCGCTCGCGGAGTACTGGAACCGTCGCAACATGCCGTCGACGAGGAACACCGCACACCACGGGGCGAGCCAGACGATCATCAGCGACAGGAACTCCGTGAACGCCGTGGTGAAGTCGTTGAAGAAGATCGCGTAGACCGACAGCGCCGTCGCGATCACGCAGTCGATGATGATGGTCTTCCAGCGCGGGAGCCTGATGCCGAGTGCGAGGAGGGTCAGGCCGGAGGTGTACGTGTTGAGGAAGTTGTTGGTGATCGAGCCGCCGATCACGACGAGCAGGAACGGCACGAAGTACCACGACGCCAGCAGCGGCTTCAGGCCCCCGACGGGGTCGCTCAAGTCGGCCACGCTGGCGGCCAGCACACCGACGATCGAGATCGCAATGGCAGGGATCAGGTTGCCGAGCACGGTCCAGCCGACGATCGCGCGCGCAGGCGTGGCGGGGGGCAGATAGCGGCTGTAGTCAGCCGGATAATTTGACAACGAGAGCGGCAACGCGGCGACGATCATCGTCGCCAGGCAGAAGGTGGCGAGGGTGGTCGATGCGGCGAGCTGCTTGGGCGCGTAGTGCACGTGGCCCTTGGCAACCACCTGGATCGCCACGCCGATCATGATCGCGCCGAGCAGGAAGGTGAAGACCTTCTGCAAGAAGAGGATCGTCGCGTGCCCGAGGATCGCCGCGCCGTAGGTGAGGAACACGAGCACGACGAGCAGAACGACCTTCACGCCCGTGCCCGCATGGATGCCGAGCTCGCCGGCCAGCGCGAAGGCGGCGAACGCGCTGATCACGAGGAAGACGGCCTGCCAGCCGACCACCGAGAGCCACGCGAGGGCTGTCGGCACGAGGTTGCCGCGCAGGCCGAAGGACGCGCGCGACACGACCATCGTCGCCGTGCCGGCACGCGGCCCGGCCACGCCCCCGAGGCCGACGACGAGGAACAGCAGGTTCCCGAGGACGATCGCCCCGACGGCCGCCCAGAAGTCCAGGCCGAGAGCGACGAGCGCCGCCCCGATGATGATGTAGGTGAGGCTGACATTGCCGCCGAGCCAGACCCACAGGAGGTCCCGGGCGCGGCCGCTGCGCTCGTCATCCGGAATGACGTCGATGCCGTGTTGCTCGATGCGCCACAGCTCGTTGCCGGTGTCCTCCGGCAGGCCCGACGCGCTCGCCTCTCCACTCATGCGCTGTCTCTCCCACGGTACGCCCAACGCCACCCGAACCCGGCGCAATCTACATGGCAATTGTAGTTTTTGTCAAGGCGAACCTCATGCCTGCTTGTAGGTTTAGGAGCCGCCGTTCGGCGGTCGGCGCACCGACGCGCCCACCGCTAGATTCCGTGCGGCATGGCAGAGGCCGGGAGACAGGACTTCTTCACGATCGGCGCGGTCGCCGAGACCGTCGGCGTGAGCCCGCAGACGCTTCGGCTGTGGGAGGCGCAGGGGCTGCTGGAGCCCGATCGCACGGCGGGCGGCCAGCGCCGCTACTCGGACCGCCATGTCGAGCGTGCCCGCCAGGTCGCGCAGCTGCGCCGCCGCTACGGCTGGAACACGGCGGCGATCCGCACGTCACTGGCCGCGGACCCCGTCGACGGCGCCAAGCACACATGGAAGCGCAACCGGTTCCGCCGGGCGCGGCGCGACCGCGGCCTGTCGCTGAAGGACGCCGCCGCCCGCATCGGGATCTCGCCCGCGTATCTGTCGGCGCTCGAGCGCGGCGAGAGCGAACCGTCGAGCAACGTCATCGCCCGGATCGCCGACGCCTATCTGATCCCGATGAGCGGCCTGGCGGAGTTTCGCGCCCAGGGGTCCGTCGTCGTGCGCGCCGGCGAGCGCGCGCGCGGGGTGCTCGAGGGCGGCGTCACCTGGGAGGAGCTGGTGCTGCCCGGGCACGCGCTCGAGCCCGCGCTCCTCATCGTCCCCCCGGGTCAGGGAAGCGGCGGCCAGTACTCGCGCCCAGGCGAGACGTTCGCGTTCCTGATCGAGGGCACGCTCGAGTTCACACTCGAGCACGAGGAGCTCGTCGTCGGCCGGGGCGACTCGATCACCCTCGAGCCCCGCACGACTTTTGCCTGGGAGAACCGGGGCGAGACCGAGGCCCGCGCGCTGTGGGTCGAGCAGCTGCAGCCCGACGCCTGGGAGGCGTCGCCCGCAGCGACGAAGGTGGTTCGACGAGCGCGGCGGGGCGCGAACCGCCCGCGCACGTCGTGAACGCCGGAGCCTGTCGGACGGGCTCGCTGATGACCATCGCGCTCCAGCTTGATCTGATGCGTCGTGGCGAGGCCGGCGCCGCCGGGCTCGCCGGGTAGCCGGTCGCATCCGTGACACACAAAAGGGTGCTTCGAGCATGGGAGCGCGTGGATGCTCCCGGGGGGACGCGCGCGGCGCGGGCAGCCGATCGGAGGCGACCGCGACGGCGACGAGGCGCCACTGCTCGGTGTGCCGGTCGCCGTGACGGACGTGATCGACGTGACCAGACGCGCCGTTCAGATCCGTGTTGCTCGCGGCGCAACCTCACCTTGGTTGCGCGGTCGCGCGACGCCCGCGAACCCTCGGTGGACGAGATGCCCCAGCGGCCTTCGAACACCGTCCTTTGTTTCCGTTCTTCGAGGCTGGTCGGGGTTTCCAGCCCCTAGGCAAGGCCCTCGAACGTCACCTTGAGCTCACGCCGGAGTGACGTCGACCAGGTCGCAGCTCGAGGCCGCCGCACTCGAGGGCTCGCACGCGCGTCACGGCCTCACTTTGAGAGGTCAGGTCAGGTCAGGGAAGTTGGCGCCGAAGGGCGCCGGCGGGATCAGCCCCGTGTGGAACTCAAAGACTGCGCCGACGCCGTCCCGATCAGGCAAGTGGAGCCTCTCACTGCTTCCTGGACGAATTGCGGATATCGACATAAGCGTCGTGTGGTAGAAGTCGCATCGAGGCCGCGGAGCACCTGTAAACGCTCCGATGATGGGCCGCAAAACGAAACTGACCGCGATCTGAAGACGCGGGGGAGCCGGGGGCAGCGCGAGTTGTCGGAAGGGCACCGAAGCCTGTCGGATGCGCAGATCTCCTCGGGCGTGGACGAAATCACCGAGCCGTTGCCGCCGGTCAGGAGCGGTCGCTTCGAGAGGTTCGCCACCGAGCGCCGTCGGGACCCGCTCGCACCCGCCCCGCTGACGGAGGGAAGCGCTCCGCCCCAGGTCCACGTCCGCGAGGGCCTGTCCCGCCGATCCCTTGCGGTCGCCGACGCTTTCGCCGCGATCGTCTCGCTGACGCTTGTCGTGGCCTGGGACGCGGGGGCAGGCTTCCAGAGCTGGATCCTGGCTGCTCCGCCGCTGATCATCCTCGTCAACAAGGTCGGCGGCCTGTACGAGCGCGACGAGCTCGTGCTCAAGAAGACCACGCTGGACGAGACACCCTCACTCCTGCAGATCACCGGCCTCTTCGCCTTGATCGTCTGGCTGGGGCACTGGCCGCTCGTCCATGTCTATCTGGGGCCTCCACTGATCCTCAAGCTGTGGGTCGCCACCCTGGTGGCGGTGTCCGGCGGCCGGTGGGCCGCTCGGGCGCTGGTTTCGCGGTTGTCGAGCCCGGAGCGGTGCCTCGTACTGGGTGACGCGAAGTCGATCCGGACCGTGCGGGCCAAGATCGGCTCCGCAGGGCTCAACGCCGAGATCGTCGCCAGCGTGCGGCTGGACCCCGCCGCGCCGGCCATCGACACCGAGCCGTTCCGGCGACTCGTCGTCGAGCACCAGGTGCACCGCGTCATCGTCGCGCCCGTGACCACAGACGCCGCGGATACGCTCGAGCTCATTCGCGTGGCGAAGGCCGTCGGCGTCCGTGTCAGCGTTCTGCCGCGGCTCTTCGAGGTCGTCGGCTCGGCGGTCGAGTTCGATCAAATCGACGGGTTGACGATGCTCGGGGTGCGGCGCTTCGGGCTCTCGCGCTCATCGCTCGCCCTCAAGCGCGCGTTCGACGTCGTCGGCGCCACCGTGGCGCTCATCGCCGTCGCCCCGATCATGGCCGCCACCGCGCTGGCGGTGCGGCTCGATTCGCCCGGGCCCGTCTCCTTCCGCCAGACTCGCGTCGGGCGCGACGGCCGCAGCTTCGAGATCTTCAAGTTCCGCACGATGGTGATGGAGGCGGAGGCGCTCAAGCGCGGCCTGGCGCACCTCAACGAGTCGGACGGCTTCTTCAAGATGACCCGTGACCCACGCATCACGCGGGTCGGCAGCTTCCTGCGGCGCACGTCGCTCGACGAGATGCCCCAGCTCTTCAACGTGTGGCGCGGCGAGATGAGCCTCGTCGGGCCGCGTCCGCTTGTCGTGGACGAGGACGCCAAGATCGAGGGCCTGGATCGCGACCGGCTCCACCTGACGCCCGGCATGACGGGCCACTGGCAGATCCTCGGCTCATCGCGCATTCCCCTCCACGAGATGGTCGAGATCGACTACCTCTACGTCGCCAACTGGTCGCTGTGGACCGATCTGAAGATCCTTCTGCGCACGGTGCCGTACATGCTGGCGCGACGCGGGATGTAGCGGCAGCCGCCGATTCGCGCGCGCCGCGCGAGGCCCCCGCGCTGGTCCACGACTACCTTCTGGTCCTGCGCGGCGCCGAGCGGACCTTTGCGGCAATGGCGGCCGTCTGGCCGCGCGCTCCCATCTACACGCTGTTCTACGACGAGGAGGCGACCGCCGAGCGCTTCGCCGGCCACCGCATCTTCACCTCGCGGCTGCAGCGGCTGAACCCCTCGCAACGGGGCTTCAGGCGCATGCTGCCGCTTCTTCCTCCGGCCGTGGAGCGACTCCCCGTCGGGCGTCATCGCGCGGTCGTCTCGTCGAGCAGCGCGTTCGCGCACGGCGTCAGGCCGGCGTACGGCGCGGTGCATGTGTGCTACTGCCACTCGCCGTTCCGCTACGCCTGGCATGAGCGAGCGACCGCGCTGCACGAGGCGCCGCGGGCGCTGCGCCCGCCGCTGGGTGTGCTGCTCGACCGCATCCGCGGCTGGGACGTCGAGGCGAGCGTCCGTGTGACGCACTACGTGGCGAACTCCGCCATCACGCAGCAGCGCATCCACGACTACTACGGTCGCGAATCGGTGATCGTCCACCCGCCCGTGGAGGTGCATCGCTTCGCGCCGGGCGAACCAGGGGACTGGCTGCTGGTGGTCGGCGAGCTCATCGCCCACAAGCGGATCGACGTCGCGCTGGAAGCGGCGCGCCAGGCGCGACGCCGCATCAAGGTCGTCGGCACAGGCCCGGATCTATCACGGCTCCGGCGCGAGTTCGACGGCCACGCCGAATTCCTCGGACGGGTGAGCGACGAGCGCCTCGCCGTCCTCTACGCACACGCCCGCGCGCTCGTCATGCCCAACGTGGAGGAATTCGGAATCGCCGGCGTGGAGGCGCAGGCGGCCGGACGCCCGGTGCTGGCGGCCGACGGCGGCGGCGCGCGCGAGACGGTCATCGAGGGCGAGACCGGGCACCGCTTCGCGCCGGGCGATGTCGGCGCCCTCGCGGCGGCTATGGCGGATCCCGCGCTGGACCGGCTCGATCCCCAGCGCATCGTCGCCAACGCAGCGCGCTTCTCCGTCGCCGCGTTCCAGGAGCGGCTGCGCGCGGAGGTCGATCGCGCGGTCGCGGGCAGGTGAGCCGCGACCGCGCCGACAGTGCGCTCGGCTCGCCCGCCTACCGTTTGTCGTCGTTGACGATCGTCCCCACGCCCTGCCCGTCGGCGATGAGCCCATTGGCGGACACCGAGGTGAGATTCAGCACCATCGTCTCGTTGCCCTCGACGACCGTGTCGCCGAGAACCTTGACGCTGACGGTCTGGGTCGACTGTCCGATCCCGAAGACGAGCGTCCCGGCGGTCGGCAGGTAGTCCGATCCGGCCGTCGCGGTCCCGTTCGCGGTTGTGTAGCCCACGGACACCGCGGAGAGCGGCGAGCCGTCGAGAGAGACGGTGAAGGGCATGTTCGTCGTCCCGGAGTTGCCCTCCTTGATCGAAGCGTCGCCGACCGAGGCCTTGCACTGGTACTTGCGGTCATGGAGATGGTTCTGGTCACCGCAGCCCTTGCCCGGCTTGTACTGCTCTTGCGCGGGGCTGCTCTGGACGGTGCCAGGCCCCTTCGCACCCGATGTCGCGTTGTTGAACGTGACGGCGACCGAGTGGACGGCGGAGCCGGCCTGGTGGAGGCCGCCGGCTGCGACGAGGGCGACCAGCATGAGCGCCGTGATCCCGCCGGCGAAGGCAGGCCGCAGCGCCGGCCGCGGCCGGCGCGCGCGTTCGTGGATCCGACCCGCGAGCGTCTGGACGAAGTCTGCTCGCGGCTGTGGCCGGTTCGCTCGCAGCTGGGTCTCGAGCTCAATGTCTCTCCGTTGCTTCCAGAACGGCCTCACGGTTGCTCCCTCACGGTCTTCAGACGATGTGAAGGGAATACCGCGAGCGGGGCCCGAACCCTTACAGCTCCGCGCGCACATCAGAGCGATGTTCCGCGCCCTCGGCCGCCCCGAGGCGCTGGCGCAGGCGCCCGAGGGCGCGGTGCAGCGCGACCTCGACCGTGTTGGTGCGCAGTTCGAGCACGCTCGCGATCTGTCGGGCCGTGAGGTCGGCGCCGTAGCGCAGGGCGATCAGCTCGCGGTCGCGATCGTCGAGGCTCGCGACGGCCGCCGAGATCGTGAGACGCCGCACGGCGTCGTCCCCCACATCGCCGGGCGCCGCGGCCTCCGGGTGCTGCTCGAGGTCGGCATTGCTGGGCGCGGTGCCGGCTGCGATGCGCCTGCGCGCGATTCCGATCAGCCAGTTCAGCGGGTCACCGCGCCTCGGGTCGTAGCTCGCTCGATAGCGCAGGGCGCGCTCGAAGGTGTCGCTCGTGACGTCCTCCGCATCGGGCCCGTCGCCGATGCGGTACGCCACATAGGCGTACACGCGCGGGATCAGCCTCTCCGGGTTCGCAAGCGGGTCGCGTGCGAGCATGGCCGATCTCACCATGCCAGCACCGTCGCCCAACCGCAATCGGACACGCGTGCATGCCGTGCCGGCACGGGTCACGACGGCGCGAGTTGGTCCCGCAGGCCACTCACCTCCGGGCTGAGCGGGTTCAGCCGAGCGGCGCGACGGAGGGCCGCACGCTGCGCGCGCCCGCGCGCGGCTCGGGCGAGGTCGTACCAGAGGCTCCAATCGTCGGGCTCCATGGCGATCGCGCGGCGGAAGCTCGCGGCGGCTGCGGCCCGCTGGCGGCGGTCGAGCTGGAGCTCGCCGAGCGCCACCCAGGACCCCGTCGACCACGGCGCCCACCGCTGCGCTCGGCGCGCCTGCTCCTCCGCCTGCGACCAGCGCGCCGACGCCAGCCGCGAGTGGCCCAGCGCCCGGGCCCGATCTGCGGCCCTGACGGCGGTCACGCTGCTCGTGAGGGCGCGGTTTCCGACCAGGCCGACGAATGAGAACGCGCCGACGCCGACGAGGAGGCCGATCAGCAGCGCCCGCAACGCGGGCGGCGCGGCCGCGCCTTCGCGGCTGGCCCGCGCGCACACGACCAGCGCTGCGCCGCACGCCAGGGCGGTGAGCGTCACCGCGGTCATCTCCCAGTCCCAATCCACCGCCGCATGCAGGCAGTAGGCGACGTACGCCCCGAAGGCCGCCGGTGCGAGCTCGTGCCGGCGGGCCCGGACGGCGGCGGCGAGCGGCACCCCGAGGAGCACGACCAGCAGCAGCAGCCCGCCGGGTCCCAACTCCGCGAGGACCTCCAGATAGAGGTTGTGCGCATCGACGACCTTCGTCGGGGTAGTGCGACGGCGAAGCCACGAGAGCTCGTAGGTGCCCCCGCCGGAGCCGAGCCGCGGATGCGCCTGGAAGTCGTCCCAGGCGACCGCCCACTGCTGCGCGCGGGGAAGGTTCGAGATCGAGAACAGCCGCCGGTTCAGGTCACCTCCGGTGGCGGGAAGCGGAGCGATGAACGACGCGTAGGCGCGCCGGGCGAGCGTGACCGGCGAGCCGAGGCGGGCGACGGCCACGACGCAGCCGCCGACGACGAGCGCGACGAGCAGCGTCGCGTACACCGCGCGGATCCGCGGACCGATCCGCACACGCGCTGCGGTCAGGCCAAACGTGAAGCCGCTCAGCGCCGCCGCGGCGGCGAGCCCCGCGACGATCAGTGCCAGCCGATGGCCGGCGTGCGACGCGACCGGCAGCGCGGGATCCTGGTGCGTCAGCGCCTCCGAGCGCGACGCGATCCACACGCCCAGCACCGGCCATACGCCGACGGCGAACAGCGCGGAGACCGTCCGCAGCCGTCCGGGGTCCAGCGCGATCATGGCCACGATGCCCACGGCGAGCGCGCCCCACGCACCGCGGCTGAACGTGAAGTACAGCGTCGGCACGAGCACGGCGAGCGAGGCTGCCGCCGCGGCGGCCCTGATCCGCCGCGCCGAGTGCGCCACCGCGCCGAGCGCCAGGAGGGTCCCCATCGCCGCGAAGAGGCCGAGCGCGTTCCAGTATCCGAGCGGCTCCGACAGCCGGTAGCCGGCGACGGAGTCGAACCTTCCGAGGCGCTCCGGGAAGAGGCGCGTGGCGAGCGCGTAGGCGCAGACGAGCGTGATCGCGCACCACGCCGACGTCAGCAGCACGCGATAGGACCGCACGGTCACGAGCGTCAGCAGCGCGATCACTGCGGCCACGTAGACCGCGACGCGCTCCCCTTCGAGCATCGTGCGCGTGGTGGAGGCGCTCCAGGCGCTCGAGGCCAGCGTCCAGGCCAGCAGCCCGGTGGCGGCCACGACAAGCGTGAGCTCGAGTCGCTGCAGCCGCAGATCCGTGCCGAGGATCAAGCCCAGCGCCGCCGCCCAGACCAGGACCAGCGCCGTCCAGCCCCAAGCGGTCGGGTAGAAGCCGCCGTGGGCGACGGCCAGCGGAAGCAGCAGCAGGCCGAGGAGGGCCGCCGGAAGGCTGTGCCACCGCTTGCGGCCGAGCGCGTCGCGAATGCGGGTGCCGGCCATCCTCGGCATGCTCTCAGCGCGGGGCGCGTGCGGCGCCGTCAAGGATCGCCGCCATCGCCCGCGCGTGCCGGTCCGCGCTGAAGCGCTCCGCGGCAACGGTGCGCGCGCGAGCCGCGCGAGCGCGGGCGCCGTCCGGATCGGTGAGCACGCTGTTGACGGCCTCCGCCCACCGGCGGGGCTCGGTCGGCGGGGCGAGCAGGCCGGTGATGCCGTGCTCGATGATCTCGGCCGGCCCGCCGATCTCGGTCGCGATCACCGGCGTCCCCATCGCCATCGCCTCGATGACCGTGCGCCCGAACGGCTCCGCGACGGACGGAGCGAGGAGGACGTCAACGGCCCCGAGGATCTCGGCGACGTCCTGGCGCTCGCCGGTGAACCGCACGGCGTCACCGAGATCGAGCGCGTCGACCAGCTGCCGCAGCTCGCCGAGATACGCGCGGTTGCGCAAGCGCGTGGCCGGCGTATCGAACTTGACCTCGCCGACGATCAGCAGACGGGCGGCAGGGTGGGTCCGCCTCACGATGTGCAGCGCTCGCAGGGCCGTGTCCTGGCCCTTCCAAGGCGTGATCTGCCCCACGATGGCCAGCGCCGGGACGTCCGCGGGAAGCGCGAGCTGCGCCCGCGTGGCGGCGCGGTCGGCGAGCGCGGGGTCGAAGCGCGCGAGATCGACGGCGTTGGACACGACGTTGACCGGCAGCCGGCACCGGCCGCCCGGGGCGAAGCACCGGGCGACGTAGTCCGAGATGCACACGATCGCGCCGGGCTGCGCAAGGACCGCGCGGGTGATGCCACGCGCGGCCGGACCCGGCGGAAGCACGTCGCGAACGTGGATCACCGAGGGCGGAGCCCCGCACCGGGCGGCGACCGCGGTGGCGAGGCCGGCGCGCACCGAGTTGGCATGGACGACCGTGGCGGCGCGGCGCCTGGCGATGGCGGCGACGGACACACCCGTCTGCACGATCTCCGCGACGGCGAGCGGCGTCCGGACGGGATGTACGCGCAGGCTCGCCGTCGTCCCGCGGATCCAGTGGACCGGCAGGCGACGATCGCGAAGCGCGTCGGCGAGCGCACCGTCGGGACACGCGACCCCGGCGATGCGGCTTGGGTCGAGCCCGTCCAGCAGCGTCAATAGCGAGCGCTCGGCACCGCCGAGGATCCCGGTATGGCTCACGTGCAGCGCGCGAGCCTTCGGTCCGTCACCCATCGAGCTCCGGCGCGGGGCGGACGCGATGCTCGGCGGCTGCGGCGAGGATCTCGCGGACGCGCCCGGCCACGCGCTCCCAGGCGAACCCGCGCGCCCAGCCAGGCCCGGCGTCGGACATGCGCCGGCGCAGCGCCCGGTCGGTGAGCAGCAGAGCGAGCGTGTCGGCGACGGCGACGTGGTCCTGAGGCTCGACGAGCAGGCCCGTGACGCCGTCGTGGACCGCGTCCACAGCCCCCCCGACGTTGCCGGCCACCACGGGCACTCCCCGGGCGCTCGCCTCAAGGTACACGATGCCGAAGCCCTCGCCTCCCTGTTCGCCGGCCGGAAGTCGCGAGGGCATCGCGAACACGGCGGACCTGTCGAACCAGGCGTCACGGTCGTCGTCGGACACGTCGCCGGCGAAGTGCACGTGGTCCTGCACGCGGTTCGCATGGGCCAGGCGCTCGAGCCACGGGCGCAGCTGCCCGTCGCCCACGACGGCCAGCTCCGCATCCGGGACCCGGGCCCGCAGCAGCGGGAGCGCCCGGATCAGCGTGTCGGTGCCCTTGTAGCGGTCCTCGAGCCGGGCGATGGTGAGGATCAGCGATCGTGGAGCGCCGACCGGCGACCGGACGGGGTAGGCGGGAAGCTCGACTCCCGGCGGCACCACGTGCAGCCGGGCGGCTGGCACACCGAGCCTCGCGGCCAGCCGACGAGTGTGCTCGCTGATCGCGATCGTTGCGTCCGCGACCTCGATCGCGCGGCGCGCGAGACCGTGCCGTGCGCCGATCTCCTTTGCGTAGAGGAACTGCACCCACGGGCGGCCGATCGCCCGGACGGCCGGGCTCGTCACGATGTGGCCACTGATCACGACGTCGGGCCGGTACGCGCGCCCCGTCCTCAACGCAGCCAGGTTGAGCGCGGCAATCGTAGCCCGGTGGACCGGGGCTCTCGGTACGCGGATGACACGGCAGTCCTGCCGGGCGTCGAACCCACGCGCCTCGGAGTGGGCCGGCGCCACGACCGTGAGCTCGACGTCCGCCAGGTTCCGCGCAAGGCCGTGGAGCAGCGCCTGGATGCCGCCGCGCGCGGGTGGGAAGTCGGGCGTCGCCAAGAGCACGCGCAGCGGGCCGCTCAAGGCGATACGTCCACGCGCTCATACCAGACCGCGAACACGTACAGCGGCCACAGCAGCGCGGCGCGGTCACGGCCGCCGCGGTGCTCATCGAGTGCGGTGCGCACCGCATCCGCTTCGAAGAGGCCGTGGGCGAGCGCCCGGCCGCCGAGCAGCCGGTCATCGAGGCTCGCGGCGAGCGGTCCGCGTAGGCAAGCCGCCAACGGGACCCGGAAGGCGGTCTTGGAGCGCGGGCGGACGTCGGGAGCGATCAGCTTCAGGGCCTCTCGCAGCAGCGCCTTGCCGCCGTGCCGCAGGTGCGTCGTGGTCGGAACGCTCGCCGCGAACTCCACGAGCGTGCGCTCGAGGAACGGGGTTCGCAGCTCCAGCGAGGCGATCATCCCCGCTCGATCGGCCTTGGCCAGCACGTCGTCGACCAGCCACATGCCCTGGTCGAGCCGCATGAGGCGGCCCTCGAGCGCGCTCGCCCCGTCGAGGCTCCGGGCGACGCGGCGCTCGACTTCGGAGGAGTGCGCGACCCCGGCGAGCGCGGGCCCGTAGATCGTCGCCCGCGCCGCCCGCCGACCCTCGCTCACCCAATCGAGGTGCCGGGCGGCCGTGGTCTTCTGGTTGAGGACGTCGGCGAGCCGGCCTCTGCGCCCATTCAGCTTGAGCTCGCGAATGCCGCGCTCCGCGCCCGCCCGCAGGACCGACGGGAGCACGCGCGGAGCCGACTCAGCGCGGCGCAGCCATGCGTATCGTGGATAGCCACCGAACACCTCGTCCGCGCCCTCACCGCCCATCGCGACGGTGACGTGCTCGCGGGCAAGCCGGCAGACGGCATGCAGGGCGCAGGTGGCGGGATCTGCCAGGGGCTGGTCGAGGCGCCCGACCACGCGCTCGGCATGCCGGCCGAGGTCGGCAAGGCTCAGGGTGATCTGCTCGTGATCCGTCCCGAGCTGCGCCGCGATCCTCGCCGCCTCGGGCGCCTCGCTGAGGTCGCTCGCCTCGTAGCCGACCGTGAACGTACGCACGGGCCCGTTGCGGCGTGCGAGGGCGGTGATCAGCGTCGAGTCCATGCCCCCGCTCAGAAGCACGCCCAGCGGCACGTCCGCCACGAGCCGCGAACGAACCGATCGCTCGAGCAGCTCGGCAGTCTCGCGCACGAGGTCGGGGACCGACATGCCGGCGAGGCGGCCGTCGGGCACTGGAGGCTCCCAGTAGACGCGCTCGTCAGCCTGGCCGGTCCGGAGGTCGACGTCGAGCACGCAGCCGGCAGGCAGCTGCCGGACCCCGTGCACGAGCGTGGACGGGCTGGGGACGTAGCCGAGCGTGAAGTAGGCGTCCAGCGCCTCCAGGTCGAGTCGCGGGGCCGCCTCGCCGACGCCGGCGAGCAGCGAGGTCAGCTCGGACGCGAAGGCCAGCCGCTTCGGCCCCACGCTATAGAAGAGTGGCTTCTCGCCGAACCGATCGCGCGCCAGCAGCAGCCGCTCGCGACGCTCGTCGAGGATCGCGAAGGCGAACATGCCGTCGAGCGCATGGACGAGGTCGGCATCGAAGTCCTCGTAGAGATGCACGAGGACCTCGGTGTCGCAACGCGTTCGGAGCTCGTGGCCCGCCCTGGTCAGGCGGCGCTGGAGACTGGGGTGGTTGTAGATCTCGCCGTTGTGGACGGCCCAGACCGTGCCGTCCTCGTTGGCGAGCGGCTGATGGCCCCCCTCGACGTCGATGATGCTGAGCCGCCGGGCGGCGATCGCCACCTGCGAGGACGGCGCGACGTACAGCCCCTCGTCGTCCGGTCCGCGGTGGGCGAGCCGCGCCGCCATCGACCTGGCACGGTGCTCGGCGCCGACACCGCTCGAGCCGCAGATGCCGCACACGGCCTGAGCATAGCGGCGCGCGCGCCCGTTGGGGCCGGCCTACAGGCCTGCGTGCTAGCGTCGGGCCGCCATGGCGACGAGCGCCGGGTGGCCGCACACGAGGCCGCGGATCGCGTGCTTCGCGACGCAGGGATCTGGACATCGCGACGAGGAGCGAATCCGGACCCTCCTGCGAGAGTTCGAGCCCACGGCGCTGCCCTTCGACCGCGATCGGAAGCTGCGTGAGGTCGCGCGACTCGTCCTCTCGGTAGGCCGACAGCGGCCGGACCTCGTCGCCATGGAAGGGACCGGGATCGCGGGCGGCCTCGCCGTGCTCCTGACGCGGTCGCTGCTGGGGATCCCGTTCGTCGTCTCCACCGGCGATGCCGTCGCACCCTTCCTGCGCCGCCGCCACCCGCTGCTCGCTCCTGTCGCGGTGCTCTACGAGCGGCTGCTCTACCGGCGCGCGGCGGGCGTGATCGCCTGGACCCCGTACCTGGCCGGCCGCGCACTGACGCTCGGCGCCCGGCGAGCTATGTACGCGCCGAACTGGGCGCCCGGACGAGCCTCCGTCGAGGAGGCCCAGGAGGTGCGGCACGAGCTCGGCCTCGCGCCCGCCGACGTGGTATTCGGCATCGCCGGCTCGCTCGACTGGAACGAACGGGTCGGCTACTGCTACGGCAGCGAACTGGTGCGCGCGATCCGCCGGGTCGAGCGCGACGACGTCAAGGTCGTGATCGTCGGCGACGGCAGCGGACGACAGCATCTCGAACGCCTTGCGGGACCTCGGCTCGGGACGACAGTGCTACTCACCGGGCGCGTGCCGCGGGAGCGCGTGCCGGCATTCCTGAGCGCATTCGACGTCGGCAGCCTGCCCCAGAGCGTCGACCAGGTCGGGGCGCTGCGCTACACGACGAAGCTGAGCGAGTACCTCGCCGCGACGCTGCCGATCGTCACGGGCCAGATTCCACTCGCATACGAGTTCGGCTCCCGATGGCTGTGGCGCCTGCCGGGTGACGCTCCCTGGGACGAGCCGTACATCGCCGCGCTCGCCAAGCTCATGGCACACCTGCGGCGAGACGAGGTAGAGCGGCGCCGCGCCGTCGTCCCGGCCGTGAGCACCTTCGACCGCGACCTTCAGGTCGAAAACGTGACAGCCTTCATCGAGGATCTCGTTCTGCCTGCACTCGACCGTCGAGCGCGCGGCCGGTAGCGTGCACGGACGCAGGTTCGGACGTACTAGACAGACGATACTCCTTCAGCAGTGGATCAGCTCACGCACAGCGCCACCGACGGCGTCGACCTCCGGCAATACCTGCGCCCGATCTGGGGGCGCAAGTGGTGGATACTCCTCGTGGTCGTGGCCGCCACGGCGGCGAGCTACGCCTATTACGACCACAAGCCGCGCCTCTATCGCGCATCGACCTCGATCTTCATCCAGTCGTCCGAGCTCGAGCAGGCGCTCAGCCAGGGCGCCACTTACACCGACGATCGCACCACGGCGGACCAGGCGAGCCTGCTCACGACGAGCGTCGTGGCGCAGAAGGTGGCGCGTAAGTTCGGATACACCGGCGGCGATCCGCGCGACCTATTTCGCCAGCTCACCGTGACGCCGCGCAGCGGCCAGGATTTCATCGACCTCACGGTCACGTACCCCGACCCTCGCGGCGCCGCGAGGCTCGCGAACGCGTTCGCGACGTCCTTCATCGAGAGCCGGAGCGCCGAGCTTCGCGGGAAGGTCGTGCGCGCCCGACTGGCCGCAGAGCGCGAGCTCGCCGCCACTCCGCGGACCGGCCTGACGAGTTCCACCCGCGAGTCGCTCCAGTCCCGGATCCGGCAGCTCCAGGCGGTCGAGTCGCTTCCCAGCGGCGTCGCCCAGCAGGTCGATCCGGCTCAGTCCAACCCGGTGCCGTTCACGCCCAAGCCGGCGCGCAACGCGGCGTTCGCCGCAGTGCTCGCGCTGGTCTTCGCGATCGGCGGCGCGTTCGGCCTCAATCGCTTCGATCGTCGCATCCGCACGCTCGACGACGTCGAGACGGCGTTCAAGCTGCCGCTGCTCGCGGCGCTTCCGCGCGTCGGTGATCCGGCGCCGGCGGTCGGCGACGAGGTCACGATCGCCCCGCGGCTTCGCGAGGTGTGCCGCAGCCTGCGGACCAACATCGAGCTGTCGGCGCTCGACCGGCAGCTCCAGACCCTGCTCGTGATCAGCGGCGTGTCGGGGGAGGGCAAGTCAACCGTCATCCGCAACCTGGCGATCGTCTACGCCGAGGCGGGATCGCGCGTGGCGGTCGTCGAGGCCGACGTGCGGCGGCCCACGCTCGCGCGGCTCTTCAAGGCCGAGCCGGGGGAGGGCCTCACGGACGTCGTGTCGGGCAGGCTCACGGTCGACGAGGCATTCCAGGCGGTCGACTGGTCGCGCTTCGAGCGTGAGAACCCGGACAGCGTGGCTATGGCGAACGGCCACGGCCCGATCGACCGGGGCGTCAGCGACGGCGAGATCCAGCTCCTTACCAGCGGCCGCGAGCCGCCGAACCCACCGGTGCTGCTCGGCAGCGAGCGGATGCGCCAACTCCTCGACGAGGTGCGCGAGGACTTCGACATCGTGCTGCTGGACTCACCGCCGCTGCTCGTCGTCAGCGACGCCGTGCCTCTGATCTCCCTCGCCGACGGGACGATCGTCGTCGCCCGCCTCGGTGAGACCCTCCGCGACGCGGCCAAGCGGGTCGGCGACGTGCTCTCGAGGATCCCGAGCGCCAATCCGCTCGGTGTCGTCGCGAACCAGGTGTCCTCGTCCGAGGTGGCCGGCGGGTATCGCTACTACAGCTACGGCACGCGATCCCGGCGGCGTCTCCTCCGGCGCAGCTAGCGCCGTGAGCGCGAGCTTCGTCGACCTGCGCCGGCGGCCGGCCGTCTCGGCCGGGCAGCCGTTTCGGGCTCTGGTCGTGTTCGCCGGCGCTGCCGCCGCCGCCTTCATGGTCACCCGCGCGGTGGGTGACGAGCCGCTCGGCTTCGCCATCGTCATCGGCACCGGGGTGGCGATCGGGACGGCGCTGTTCTTCTCGGAGCGGTACACGGTCAGCCTGGGCTTCCTGGCCGCCTACCTCGGGCTGGCCGATGGGTTCCTCAAGTTGCGCTACGGCGGCAACGCGATCACGGTCGTGCGCGACGTGCTGGTGCTCGCGATCGTGGCCGGAGCGATCGTGCGCCTGGCCGTGCGCAAGACGGCCGTAACGCTCCCTCCGGCCACGGGCCTCGTGGTGGCCTGGGTCGTCGTGGTGCTGCTGCAGCTCTTCAATCCCGCCAACGGGACGCTGATGCACTCGGTTCAGGCGCTTCGCCAGCAGATCGAGTGGGTGCCGCTGTTCTTCCTTGGCTTCGCCGTGATGCGTACCAAGGGGCGGCTCCGCGGGTTCTTCGTGCTGCTGCTCGTGGTGACCACGATCAACGGCATCGTGGCTCTCGTCCAGTACCGGGCAGGCCCCGACGCCGTGGCGGCATGGGGGCCGGGATACGCGGACAAGATCTACGGCACCGTCGACCTCGCGGGCCGCACGTTCTACCAGGGCGACAACAAGCACCTGCGCCCGTTCGGCCTCGGATCGGACACCGGCTTCGGCGGCAACCTCGCCGTGCTCGCGGCGCCGGCGGCATGGGCGTTCATCGCGCTGACCCGCCGCAGGGCCGCGCAGTTCCTCGGCGCGATCCTGGCCGCCGGAGTGGTGCTGGCCGCGGTGACGTCGCAGACGCGGCTGGCGGTGATCGGAACGGTCGTGGCCTTCGCCAGCTCGTTCGCGTTCGCGATGGCGACCCGGCGCGCCGTCGTCGCGATCGTCTCCCTGCTCGTGCTGGGCGGGATCGCGTACGGGGCGATCGCCTATATCGGCCACAGCAGCGACCAGGTCTTCAGCCGCTATTCGACGATCCTGGGCCGAAAAGCCGTGACCACGCCGGTGTCGTACAAGCGCGGCAGCTTCGCTCAGCTTCCCAGCCTCCTGGAGAAGCACCCCTTCGGTGCCGGCTTTGGCAGCGCCGGACCGGGGTCCAGCACACCGGGTGCTCCGGCGACGGCGAAGGTGCTCGACGCCGAGAACGAGTTCAACTTCCTCCTCATCGAGACCGGCGTCCTCGGCCTCGTGACACTGCTCGCCTTCCATGTCGGGGCGGTCCTGCGATCGGTCGCGGCGGTGCGCCGGCAGCGGGATCCGGAGACGCGCTTGCTGCTGGCAGGGATCGCCGCTCCGCTCGTGGCGATGCTGGTCATGTGGTTCGGGGGTCCGGTGACGGGCGCGCCGCCGGGAAGCCCCTTCCTCTGGTTCGGAGCGGGGGTGATCGCGTACTGGGCGACAGCGGGCGCGCCGCCGCGCCGTGCCGGGCCTGCGAGGAAGGCCGCCGCCGCCGAGCCGGTGACGGCGACGGTCGCCGCGGCCGTCGCCGTGCCACGCCCGCTGGATCCCGTCCCCGCCAGGGAGCGCAGCATCGCGTCGGCGGCCCGCTGGTCCCGGACGGAGCCGGTGGCGACGCCGCAGCGCCCCGTGCGCGAGATTGCGCTGGTGTCGGCCGGCGCCGCAGGCCCGTTCGACGCCATCGACGGCTACACCCGGCAGCTGGCTCGCGCCCTCGACGAACTCCCGGGCTTCCGCTCGCGGATCTGCCCGCTGGCGGAGGCCGCGAGCGCCGACGCGGTGCTGCTGCAGTACAACCCGTTCAGCTGGGGCCGGCGCGGATTCGCGCCGGAGCTGCTCGGCAGCATGCGGCGCCTGCGCTCGCAGCGGCGGCGCCCGCCGCTGGCCACGATGATCCACGAGCCGTTCGTCGCGCCGCAGGACGCGCGGACGACCGTCATGGCCGGCTGGCAGCGCGCGCAGCTGGCTGCCGTCAAGGCGCTCAGCGACCGCGTCCTGGCGCCGTCCGCGGACGCCGCGCGACGCGCGCGCGGGCTGGGAGGACCGATCCCCGTGGTACCGGTCGGATCGAACCTCCCTGATCTCCGCGAGCGACGGCTGGAGGCGCGCGACGATCTCGGCGTCGACGACGACGACCTGCTGCTGATCACGTTCGAGCGCTCCCGCGCCGGCCGGGTGCACGCGCATGTCATCGCGGCGGTCGAGGCGGCGCGTGAGGTGACCCGGACCCACCTGCTCGTGCTCGGGGCCGAGGCGGAGGTCCCGCCCGAGCTCGAGCCATCCGGCGGAGTGTGGGTCGCGGGCCCGGTGCCCGACGAGGAGCTGGCCCATTATCTCTCGGCCGGTGACGTCTTCCTCGCCGACTATGCGGACGGGCTGTCGACCCGGCGCACGTCGCTCGTGGCCGCGCTGCAGCACGCCCTGCCGATCGTCGGCACGACCGTCGGCCGCACGGATCCCGAGCTGCTCGACAGTGACGGGATCGTCGCCGTCGAAGCCCGTGACGTGGCGGGCTTCGCCGCCGCCGTGCGCTCACTCGCGGCGAGCCCGGCGGTGCGCGGTCGCAGGAGCGCCGCGGCGCGGCGGCTCTTCGAAGAGCGCTTCGACTGGCCCGTGGTCGCGCGACGGCTCGTGCGGGTCATCGGACTTGAGGCGTGACAGACAAGCTGCGGATCGGGATGTTCACAACATCCCTGCCCGAGCCCGAACGCAAGCCCGGGGGAGTCGACGTCCTGATCGACCGCTTGGCACGCCGGCTCGTCGCTCGTGGCCACCTCGTGCGGGTATTCACGTACTCGCCGGCGCCGACCGGCGCCACCTACGAAGTGCAGCGCCTTGAGCCGCCAGCCTGGCGAGAGCGCAAGCTGCGGCGCATGCTGTCGGTCCCGCGCGCGCTGAACGACGTCGACTTCTCCGGCCTCGACGTGCTGCACCTGCACGGCGACGACTGGTTCTATCGCCGACGCACGCTGCCCACGGTGCGCACCTTCTATGGCTCCGCCCTGCACGAGGCCCGCACCGCGACGCGTTGGCGCCGGCGGCTCGGCCAGTCGGCGGTCTTCGCGCTCGAGCTGCTGGCGGCGCGACGCGCGACCGCGACCTACGGCCTGATTCCGGGGGACGGACGTTGGTATCGCACGCGCGGCAGCCTCGGCTGCGGGGTCGACCCCGCGGACCGACCACTTGCTCGTTCGGCGCGTCCGTCCATTCTGTTCGTCGGAACGTGGCACGGGCGCAAGCGCGGCCGTGTGCTCGCGCAGGTGTTCGCGCGCGAGGTGAGGCCGCGAGTGCCCGACGCTGAGCTGGTGATGGTCAGCGACGAGGCGGTGCCGGGCCCTGGCATCAGATGGGTCCCGCGACCCTCCGACGAGGAGCTTCACCAGCTCTATCAGGAGGCCTGGGTCCTCTGCCTCCCCAGCTCCTACGAGGGCCTGGGAATCCCCTATCTCGAGGCGATGGCCGCGGGCACTCCCGTGCTGGCGACGCCCAACCCGGGGGCCCAATACCTGCTCCGGTCGGGTCGCGACGGACGAATCGCAGAACTCGAGAGGCTCGGCGCAGAGCTCGTGAAGCTGCTCACGGAACCCGCTGCACGCGAGGCTCTCGGACGGGCCGGGAGGCGCCGGGCGCGGGAGTTCTCCTGGAGCGCGGTGTGCGCCGGCTACGAGGCGGCCTACCGGCACGCGATCAGTGCGCACGAACAGCTCCCTCGCCGGGTCTGATGCGCGTCCTGCACGTGGTGCCGGCCGTCTTCGGCCCGGACGGCAACATCGGCGGCGCCGAGCGCTACGCCGTCGAGTTGGTCAAGGCGCTGCGGCGCAGCGCCGATGTGCGCCTGGTCAGCTTCGGCGATCGGGCGGCGACTGTCGACGTCGACGGCCTGCGCGTGGACGTGCTCCCGGGGCGCCGCGTGCGCGGCCATCCGTTCAATCGGGTCAGTGCGCGCATCGTGGCGCCCTTCCGGTGGGCCGACGTGGTCCACTGCCACCAGCAGCACATCGTCTCGAGCTCGCTGCTTGCGATGCTCGGCCGGCTCACTGGCAAGCCGGTCGTCGTCACCGACCACGGCGGCGGTGGCTGGGACCTCTCGCAGTACGTCAGCACCGATCGCCTCTACGCGGCGCATTTGCACGTCAGCGCCTTCAGCCGCGGCCAGAAGGGACATGCGAGCTGGAGACGGGCTGAGGTCATCTATGGCGGCGTGGACGTCGCGCGCTTCCGTCCCGCGCCGTGGACAGGGCCGCGCCGGCGCGTGCTGTTCGTCGGGCGGGTGCTGCCCCACAAGGGGGTCCACGACCTGATCGCGGCACTCGCCGACGGGCCGGCCCTCGACGTCATCGGTCCGTTGAGCGACGCCGGCTACGCGCAGCGGCTGCAAGAGCTCGCTCGAGGCCGGGACGTCGTCTTCCACGGGGCGGTCGATGACCGGCGCCTGGAGCAGGCCTACCGCGATGCCCTGTGCGTAGTCCTGCCCAGCTCCTGTCGCAGCGACTACCACGCGTTCACGCCGGTGCCCGAACTCCTCGGCCAGACGCTTCTGGAGGGCATGGCCAGCGGCATCCCCGCGATCTGCACGGACGCCGGGGCCATGAGCGAGGTGGTCGTCGACGGCCGCACGGGCTTCGTCGTGCCCCAGAACGACCCGGCGGCGATCCACTCGGCGCTGGGACGGCTCGCGGGGGACTGGCGGATGGCCGAGGCGATGGGCCGCCACGGTCGCGAGCGGGTGCTGGAGCGCTTCTCGTGGGACCGGGTGGCCGAGGCGTGCCTCGTGCGCTACCGCGCGGTCGCCGCCCGCGACGGCGCCCGGTGGGCGATCGCCCCGTGGTAGACCGCGAGGACAGCCCGAAGATGGGCATCGGCGTTGAAGCGCTCGATCACGCGCTCCCGGCCCGCCAACCCCATGCGCCGACCCAGTTCGGGGTCGTCGAGGATGCGTGCGAGGGCGCGGCCCAGCTGCTCCGGGTCGCGCGGCTCCACGGCGAGCCCGGTGCGCCCGTGCTCCAACCAGTCCCCCACGCCGCCCGTCGCGCTGGCCACCACCGGCCGGGCCTGGGCCATCGCCTGCGGACCGACCAGCCCGAACGGCTCCGGCCACGCCGATGGCACCGCCGCCACGTGCGCCCGGCGCAGCAGCTCCGCGACGGCGTCCTCCGGCACCCAGCCCCGGAACCGCACGCGCGCCGTGAGCCCTAGCTCGCCGACGAGCCGTGCGATCGAGGGCCGCGCCCAGCCGTCGCCGGCGACCTCGAGGTCGGCATCGAACCAGCGCATGCTGCGCACGAGCACGTCGAGGCCCTTCGCCCGGACGATCCGTCCGGTGAAGGCCACCAGCGGCGGTCCGGCAGCCGCCTCCGGGATGACGTCCGGCACCTCGACCGGCAGGGGCACGTGCGAGACGCGGTCGACGGTGTTGTGGCGCAGATGGGCGACGACCTCGGAGGAGTACCCGACGGCGGCGTCGGCGCGTCGCAGCGCGGCAAGGCGCGTGGCCGCCGCACGGTAGAAGGGCCAGGCCGACCGGGGGTCGCGGGTATGCTTGCAGTTGCGCAGCAGCATGGTGCGGACGCAGCCGACGCCGTGGGCGCGGGGGCACTCGTGGACGCCGCCGTAGTACCGGTAGCCGGGCCCACAGCCCGCCCATCCGTGAGCGCTCACCACCGTTGCGGCGAGCGGCGCCATCGCGTCGAGCAGCTCCGGATCGTCGACCTGGTGGAAGTTGACGACCTCGACGCCGGCCTGGCGAACCTCCTGCACGAGCCGGTCGCGCCCGTGCCGGCTCACGCATCCGGCCGCGAGCTCGCCGACCTCGACGCCCGGCAGCCCGGCCAGCGCTCCGGCCGCCAGCAACACCTCGTGGCCGGCGCGCTGCAACGCCTCGGCCAACCGGCGCACGTAGATGGAGACGCCACCGTCCTCCACCAGCGTCCTCGTGACGAGCGCGATGCGAAGTGGATGCTCGCTCACCCGAGGAAGCGCCGATACGGAGCTAGGCGTTGCTGGGAGTCACGCGGACGCTCGGCGATCGGTCTCGCCGGATTCCCGGCCACGATCGTCCACGCAGCGACAGTCCCGTGGACGACCGCCCCGGCTCCCACGACGGCGCCCTCGCCGATCGACGTGCCGGGCAGGACGATCGCGTGCGCGGCGATCCACGCGTGCGGTCCCACCGTCACCCCGCGCATCCGGCCCGCGAAGTCCAGCGACCGCGGGTCGTGGTCGGCCGTGTAGATCCGCACGCCGGGGGAGATGTTGACGTCGTCGCCGATCCGCAGGCCCCCGCGCGCATCGAGCAGGACGCCCGCGTTGACGATCGCGCGGTCACCGATCCGCAGCCCACGGCGCACGCTCAGCCGCACGCCGCGGGCGATGCTCACGTCGCGGCCGACGTCCGCGCCGGCCAGCCGGCGCAGGGCGAATCGGCGCCAGGGGTGGCCGGGGACCGCGAGCGCCGCATTGACGACGAGCATGGACGCGTCGAACGCGAGCTGTCCGAGCAGGCCGTGAAAACGCGATCGCTGTGGCTCGTGCGACGTCATGATGCCATGGGACCAGCGGTAGGGTAGCCGCGGATCCGTGGCGCCCGGATCACTCGACCGCCGTGCTCAGCCTCGTCCGTCAATTCTTCGCACTGAGCGCCCTGCAGGCGGTCATCGGCACGGTGACGGGCGTGATCGCCGCGCGTGCGCTCGGTCCGAGCGGCCGTGGCGAGCTCGCAGCGATCATCGTGCCGCTCTCCATGGCGCCGTACGCCCTGGCGCTCGGGCTGCCGACGTTCACGTCGCGATCCGTCGCGGGCGGCCGGGACACGAGCTCGATCCTGGGTACGGCGGGCGCCCTGGCCTTCGCGGTCGGCTGCGTCGCGATCGCGCCGTGCTTCCTGCTGGCGGATGCGATGGCTCACGGCAGCGCCGACGTCAGGACCATACTTCACATCGGGTTCGCCCTGCTGCCCGTCATGCTCGCCGCCAACGTCCTCGCGGACGCCGGGCTCGGCTTGCAGCGGTGGCGCAGCGTCGTCGCGCAGCGGCTGATCCCCATGTTCACGGCGCTCACCGGCTACCTGGTGCTCCTCGCCGTCGGCCTGTTCACCCCGGCGTCGGCCGGTGCGGTCGTCCTCGCCGGCGGTCTGCTGAGCGTCGTTCCGTTCGTGCCGGTCGGCGCGTCGGCCTGGCCCGTACGATTTGAGCCGGCGTTGGCCCGCGAGGCGCTGGCCTTGGGCATGCGAGCGGTCCCGATCACGCTGAGCCAGCTGCTCAACCACCGCCTTGACCAGTTCCTGATGATCGCGCTCGTGAGCCGGCGCCAGCTCGGCCTCTACGCCGTGGCGGTGACCATCAGCGGCATCGCGGGGATGCTCGCCGGGGCAATGAACACGGTGCTCTACCCGAAGGTGGCCGCGGGCGAGGATGTCGACGTGGGCCGTGCCCTCCGCCGCGGGTTGTTCGCCGTGGCGTGCGTCTGCGCCGCGTCGGCGATCGTCTTCCCCTTCCTGCTGCCGATCGTGTTCGGCCGGGCGTTCCGCGACGCGGTGCCGATGCTGCTCATCCTGCTGGCGGCGAGCGTGCCGCTCGCCGGCGTGACCATCCTCTCGGGAGTGCTCGCGGCCGGACGCCGGATCCTCCAGGCCGGTATCAGCGAGATCATCGCGCTCGGCGTCACGGCCGTCGGCCTGCTGCTCCTGCTGCCGCCACTCGGGGGCCTGGGCGCGGCGCTGGTGTCACTGTTCGCCTACACCGTCAACTTCGCGTGGCTCGTTGCCATCGCGCGCCGCGACCAGGGCGGGCGCCTGACGGACTACGTGCTCGTGACCGGCTCCGACCTCCGCGAGATCCACGCGCAAGCGCGCGCCGCGCTCCCCACCGGCCGCGGCGCATCGGCACGCCGAGCACCTTGACGCGGGGCCGCCGGACGGGGCGCGACCACGGCAAGCGCTCCCCAACATGCAGTCGGCGCCTAGTAGGCTCCCGGCGACGGTGCGCCGTCGAAGCTGCCGCGCCCCTGACTACCAATGCCCAGCGCCGAACTGCTGCGAGCCGCATTGATGCCGCTGCGGTTGCTGCCTCCCGGCCTCGGGCAGCCGCGCGTCGCACACGCCGTCCACCACCGCTGGCTCGCCGACGACGCACGCCCCCGTCCGGCGCGAGTCCGCGGCGCCACGGTGACGCTGGATCTCCGGGACACGATGCAGGCAGAGGCATACCTGGTCGGCGGCTTCGAGCCCGAACTGGTCCGTTTCGTGTCGCGCGAGCTCACCGACGGCGGGCTGTTCGTCGACGTGGGCGCCAACATCGGGCTGATCACCTTGCCGGTGGCCGCTGGCAACCGCAGGATCGAGGTGATCGCGTTCGAACCGCATCCAGACAACGCCGCAAGGCTGAGAGCGAACCTGGCCGCCAACCCGGGACTGAACGTGCAAGTGCGGGAGCTCGCGCTCGGCGCGGAGCGGGGGCACGTTCATCTCATCAGCGACGACCCCACGCAAACCGGCTGGTTCCGTGTCTCGAGCAATGAGCACGGGATCCCCGTTCGGATGGAGACGCTCGACAGCGCGTTGCCGAGCGGCCGCGACATCGATGTGATGAAGCTCGACGCGGAAGGGTCCGAGCCGGCGATCCTGCGGGGTGCCGAGCAGCTCCTGCGCGAGCGGCGCATCGGCTGCATCATCGCCGAGGTCAACCCCGGGCACGGGATCCTCGCCGCCGACCTCGAAGCGTTCCTGGGCAGGTTCGGCTACCGCCGCACGGCACCTCCGGTACCGATCGGCCGTCGGATTCGCGGCCTGCCCGGCGACGTCGCCGCGTTCCGCCGCTAGGGTCGTGCGCGCTGGGGACCGAGTGGCCAGCCACCGGCGCCGCCGCGAGCGGGCCGTCTGAGACAGCGGCCGACGCGGGCACGAGCACGGCGGTTCCGCCGCTCACGCGCGGAACGTGCGAGTCGCTAGCCTGCGCCGCCATGCCCGACGGTAGACGGCCGAGTGTGCGCCGCATGGCGCACGACGCGACACACCGGGCGGTGCGATGGGCCGCAACGCGGCTCGGCTACGAAGTCCTCTGGCCGTCCTACTACAACGGACTGCCGCGCTTCGACGAGCTGCCACCCCGGTACTGGGAGCGCCGCAGCCAGATGCCGGGCGTCGATCTCGACGAGGCACGAGCGCTCGACTACCTCCGCTCCGAACTCAGTCAACATCTCGCGGAGTTCGCCCCCCGTAACGTGCCCGCCGGTCCTGGGCGCTACCACGAACCGAACGCCAGCTTCGAAGGCGCCGATAGTGCGCTGACCTGGGCGATCGTCCGCCGTCACCGCCCACGCCGTGTGTTGGAGCTGGGGTCCGGTTTCTCCACCCTGCTGATCCGGGACGCGCTCGCCGCCAACGGCGACGGAACGAGCCACGTCGTGGTCGACCCGTTCCCGCGTAGCGACGATCTCGGCGATGACCGTCACTTCGACCTGCGCCGGGTGTCCGCCAGCGAGCTGCCCATCCACGAGTTCGAGCAGCTCGAAGCGAACGACATCCTCTTCGTCGATACCACGCATACCGTCAAGGTCGGCAGCGAGGTCAACCACATCGCGCTTGAAGGTCTCCCGCGCCTCGCGAGCGGCGTCCTGGTGCACTTTCACGACATCTTCTTGCCGTATGAGTACCCGCGCCGACTGGTCGAAGGTCTCGGCTACCACTGGGCCGAGCAGTACCTGCTGCAGGCGTTCCTCGCCTTCAACGAGCGGTTCCAGGTGCTCGTACCCGTTCACGCGCTCACCCGAGAGCACTCCGCAGAGCTCGCCCAACTCGTGACGCCGTGTGATACCGAGGCGAGCTCGCTGTGGCTGCGCCGGCGGTAGTCGCCGAGAACGATGCGCAACTGCCCGCAGGGCAAGCCACCGTCAGCCGCCGCGCTCACCAACGGCCGCGGCGCGTCAGTACACCGAGCACCTTGAGGCGCTGCTGCTCAACATGCACGCGCCAGCGGTCGCCGTCGATGACCCGCGGTAGCTCCGCCAACGAGTGTCCGCGGGGCGCGACCGGTGCCGCCGGTTGTGGCGTGCGCCGTCCCACGGCCGTGATGCTGGGGATGAGCCCACCATAGGCGTGGATCTGGGCACCGACGCGCAGCTCCTGGAGCTCCAGGCCTGCGTGCGCCATCAGAGAGGCCAGCGACCAACTCGAGTAGAAGTTCAGGTGCTCGGGATGCAGCTCGGGGACGTGCGCGCCGGCATCGAACAGGAAGCCCATCTCGAGCAGGTCGTACGGAACCTCGATCACCGCGACGCCGCCGTCAACCAGCGTCGCCGCGATCTCGCGGGCCATCGCGAGCGGGTCGCCGAGGTGCTCGAACGTCTGCGTGCTCAGCACGACGTCGGGCGCCGGCCCGCGCTCGCGCAGCGCCGCCAGGCTGTCGCGGTGCTCGATCCGGCGGTCGGCGGCGTCGCGGGAGAGGAAACCCGGGTCCACCGCGATCGCCCGCGCGCCTCGGGCCAGGAACGGCACGAGGCTCGCGCCGTCCAGCGCTCCCAAATCGGCGACGACCTTGGGGCGCGCGGCGTGACGTGATGCGAGCCGCGCGAGCCGGCCGAAGCGTGCCCGCTGGCGCCGGCGATAGCGCGGGTTCGTCTCGCGATCGGGCGGCAGCGTATGGTCCTCGTTGCGAGGGCATGTCTCGCGGTAGTAGAGGGCCAGCGTCTCCTCCGACGGCCGCGGTGTCAGGAAGACCATCCCGCAGGAGGAGCAGAAGCGGAACGCGACCACGTCGCCGGACTCGAAGAGACCGAGGCGGCACGCCGCGTGCTCCGGCTCCAGCGTCACGACGCGGAGGTCGCAGGCGGGCCCGAGATCGCATCCTGGGCACCGGGAGACCGTCTCGAGCCGGCGCCGGGCAGGCAGACGGGCGAGCGGCATGCGGCGCAGCCTACGCGAGGCGGCCGGGCCGCGGCGTAGGATCGCTCGATGCAGGCAGCCGTGCCCTTGTCCGAACGACGCAAGCTCAACCTCGGCAGCGGACGGCAGCGAGATCCGTCGGCGGTCAACCTCGACGTCACCGACGCGACGCAGCCCGACGTCGTGCACGACCTCGACGTGCTGCCGTGGCCGTTCCCGGACGCGCGCTTCGACCACGTCGACGCCATTGACGTGATCGAGCATCTCGAAGACACGCTCGTGGCCATGCGCGAGATTCACCGGGTCACGCGACCGGGCGGCACCGTAAAGATCGTCGTGCCGCACTTCTCGTCGGCGAACGCGTTCACCGACCCCACGCACCGCAGCTTCTTCGGGTTCCGCTCGCTCGACTACGTGACGGGCGCCATCATCCACGACCACTACACGAGCATCCGCTTCCGCATGCTCAGGCGAGAGATCGTCTTCCAGCGCAGCGTTGGCAACCGCGTCGTGCGGCGGCTCGCGAACCGCTGGCCCGAGAGCTACGAGCGCCGTTGGGCGTGGGTCTTCCCCGCATGGTTCCTGGTGTTCGAGCTCGAGGTACTCCGGCGCCCCGAGCGCCAGTAGCGCGCCGGCGTCAGCGCGCGACCACGGTCACCACGACTCGGAAGGAGTACGGCCGCAACGCGGGGACCGCTCCGGCCGCGCGGTCGAGGCTACGCAGCACGCGACTGGCGCGCTGCGAGCGGAAGCGCAGCACCTGTCGATCGAAGATCCGGAAGAATTCGAAGACGGGGTAGCTCAACCGCACCCGCTCGAAGTGCGACGCCAAGGCGGCAATATCGGCCGTCGACAAGGGAACCTCGTCCTCCGTGCCGAGGCGCGGGACACCGAAGCGACCCACGAGGTGACGGCGAGCTGCCATGAGGACCGGGTTGCGGCCCGAGTTCTCGGCGAACGCCGCGCGCCCACCCGGCCGCAGGACACGGGCGATCTCCGGCGCGGCACGGCCGATGTCGAGGTGATGGAGGATGAAGCGTCCGACGGCCACGTCGAACAGGTCGTCCTCGAGATCCATGGCCTCCACGGGCATCGCCCGAAGCTCGGCCGTCCGGCCGCCGCCGAAGAGGCGGATGCGCTCCTCGGCGACCGCCAGCGCGCCGGGCGATAGGTCCATGCCCGTGACGTCGGCGCCGCGCGCGAGCAGGTGAATGGTGACGTCGCCGGTGCCGCAGCCCACGTCGAGGACTCTGGTGCCGGGTCCGACGCCGGCGGCGTCGAGCATGGCGAGCTCGAGCGGCCCGAGCGGCTCGAGCGGCATGCGCTGCGGGTCCATCGTCGCAGCGAGGCGGTCGTGGGCCTCCCGCTCGCGCTCCAGCCGCGCGTCTGCTCCGTTCGGGCCCATGGCCATCGCCGCAGCGTAGACCGTAGGCTTCGCACGTGTTCCACGCGCCCGCTGCGCTCGACGACGTCGCCGAGGGGTCCGTTCCGGGCCTTATCACGCTGCTGCGGGCGGACGCCGCCGCCACGCGCGTCCGCCGCGGGCGGTTCGGGCCGTTCGTCTATCCGGACTACGTCGCGACAGCGGCGTACCGCCTCGCGCGATTCGTCCGGGTCCGCGGCGCGGTGGCGACGGCGCGTGCGATCTCGGTGATCGCCCACGGCCTCACCGGTGCCGAGTTGGACCCGATCGCCGTGGTGGGGCCTGGCTTCGTCATCGCCCACACCCACGGAGTCGTCCTCGGTCAGGGCGTGCGCGCCGGTCGTGACCTCTACCTCCACGGGGGGGCTGTGCTGGGCAGCACCAGCGCGGGATTTCCGACGCTCGGCGACGACGTGACGGTGTTCGCCAAGGCGAGCGTGATCGGGCCCATCCACGTCGGGGATCGGGCGGTGGTCGGCGCCCATGCGCTGGTGCTCGACGACGTTCCGCCGGATTCGACCGCCCGCGGCTTGCCGGCCGTCTCCTTCCCGCGCGCGCCGCGTCAGCCCGACGGGTGAGTGGCGAGCGCGCGAGCCGGCACGCCGACAACAGTCGTGCCCGGGGGAACGTCGCGCGTGACGATCGCCCCCGCGCCGACCGTGGCACCGTCGCCGATGCGGACGGGGCCGAGGACGACCGCGTGCGCGCCGATCGCCACGTTGTCGCCGATGATCATGCGCCGAGGGTCGCGTCGCGGGACGTCGGTGGCCAGGCAGGCGTGATGCTGGAGCTGCGCGCCGGATCCGATGACCACGTTGGGATGGATCACGATGCCGAGACCGCCGTGGTGGAGGACGAGGTCGTCGGGCAGCGTCGTTTCGGGCGGCAGGATGGCACCGAACACCACACGAATCCAGAAGGCGACGACCTTGGCGGGCAGGGGCAGGCCCAGGGACCAGAGCGCGTGCGAGAGCCGATGCAGCCGAAGGATCATGCGGGCGTCATGCCCGCTCGCGCGACCCGGTGACGATCAGCGGCTTACGCGGCGTCACGGTAGGCCTCCATGGTCAGCTCGGCGGTCCGGCGCCACGGGTGCGCCGCCACGATCCGCGTCGCCTCCTCGCGGCGCCGGACGGCGTCCGCGCCGTCGAGCGCCAAGCCGACCGCCGCGGCAAAGGACTCGGGGGAGCGGACGTCGCCGTAATACGCCGCCGTCCCGCCGACCTCGGGAAGCGCACCGCTGCGCGTGATGACGACCGGCGTGCCGGAGGCAAACGCCTCGAGCACCGGCAGGCCGAAGCCCTCCAGCAGCGACGTGAGGACCAGCAGCTCGGCTTCGCGGTACAGCGCCGGAAGATGCGCCGCCGGAAGATAGTCGAGCACACGAACGTTCTGGGCGACATCGGAGTGCGTCTTCAGCCACTCGGAGAGCCGGGGCCAATCCGAGGCCCACCGCTTCATCTTGCTGCCCGCGAGAACCAGCTCGAGATTCGCCTCGGGCCGGTCCTGGCGGACGATGCGGAACGTCTCGACGAGCGTGATGAGGTCCTTGCGAGGGACCATGGCGCCGACGAAGAGCAGGAACGGCCGCGCCAGTCGGTACCGCCGCCGCAGCCATCGTCCCGCGCCCTCCGGGCCGTCCGGCGCGAAGATCGTCGTGTCCACGCCCATCGGCACGACCCGGCAGACGGATTCCGAGACGCCGTAGACATCGACGAGGGCATCGCGCGTGTTGCGCGAGTTGCAGATGAAGCGGGAGGTTCCGGGCAACGCGGCGCGCACGAGCGCATCCAGGCGTTCGGGCATGCCGGGCGGGTGGCATTCGGGCAGGAAGACGTAGCCCAGGTCGTGGACGGTCGCCACGCGGCTCGCTGTGGGGTGCTCCGGGGCGTGGAAGTTCGGGCCATGGATGACATCCGCCCCCGGCAGGCTCGAGGGCACGCGCTTCGCGCGCACGACGAGTGGACGCAGCCCGAACGAGCGGAAGCGCCGGACATGCCGGAGCGTGCACATCGGGCGAACCACGTCGGGGCTCTCGCGCCCAAACTGACGTGACAGCTCGACGACGTAGTTGCCGATGCCGGTCAGCCTGCGGCCGATCCGGGCATCGAGAAGCACGAGCATGCGCGGGCCGAACGCTACCAAGGCCCGGCGACTTCGTCGCACCGCTGATCTAGTCTGCGCAGATGCCCGAGGCACGAGCGGGTTCTGCCCGCACCGACGAGACCGCGATCAGCCTCGCCGTCGATCGCATGTCGGTCGAGGTCATCCGCGCGCTGGCTGCCGCCGGGATCGACGCCATCCTGCTTAAGGGGCCGGCAATCGGGGATCGCCTCTACGACCCGGGTGAGCACCGTCCGTACGTGGACTGCGACCTGCTCATCCCCGCGGCGTCGGAGTCAGCGGCGGCGGCAGTGCTGAGGCGGCTGGGCTTCACGCCTGAGCTCGGATTCGGCGTCCCGGACCCAGGTGTGGCCGACGAGCATGAGTGGCATCGCGGAGGGGACCACGTCGACCTCCACGGCAGCCTCTCGGGCGTGGGCGCGGCCGCCGCTGCGGTCTGGCCGGCGCTCAGCGCGGGCGCGCGCCCGTTGCGGGTGGCTGGGCACTCCGTGCCCGTCCTCGGACCTCCCGCGCTCGCGTTGCTGCTGGCGTTGCATGCCGCCGCGGACGGCCCTGCCGGCGTGAAACCGCTCGAGGATCTCCGGCGCGGCCTGCTGCGGCTCGACGACGTCACCTGGCGTGAAGCCGCCGATCTTGCACGCACGCTCGACTCACTTCCGGCCTTCGGAGCCGGCCTGCGGCTGCTACCGGAGGGCGCGCACCGGCTGGCGCGCCTGCGCGTCGATCCCGGCTACGACGCGGCGATCGCGCTGCGTGCGCGATCGGCGCCGCCGCTGGCGCACAGCCTCGAGCGGATCCGCCGCGAGCCGACGCTGAGGCGAAAGCTGCTGCGGATAGCGCGGGGCCTGTTGCCCACGCCGACCTACATGCGGCGGTGGAACCCGCTGGCACGGCGAGGTATCGCCGGTCTCGCGCTCGCGTACGTGTGGCGCCCGATCTGGCTCGGAATCCAGATCGGCCCCGGGTTACGGGAGTGGGCTCGTGCTCGGCACGACGAGGCGGCGCGCCGGTGCTGACGCCGACCCGCGCGCGCGACCATGGTCCGGGCGCCGCCGCGGGCGGCATCCGCGTCTGTGGCATCGTCAAGACCTTCCGCGGCACGACCGTGCTCGATGGCGTCGACCTGGAGGTGCCGCAGGGCCAGATGCACGCGCTCATCGGACGCAACGGCGCCGGCAAGAGCACACTGCTGCGGATCCTCGCCACGACGGTGCTGCCCGACGCGGGGAGCGCGTCGATCGCGGGGATCGATGTCCTTGGCCGTCCCCGCGACGCACGTGCGCGCGTCGGCCTCTGCCTCGCCGACGAGCGAAGCTGGTACTGGCCGCTGACCGGCCGCGAGAACCTGGACTTCTTCGCCCGGCTGCACGGGCTGCGCTCCCCGCGCCGGGGGAAGCGGTGCGCCGAGATGCTGCGGGCCGTCGGACTCGAGGAGCACGCCGACCGCTCGTTCAACGACTACTCCACGGGAATGCGCCTGCGCCTGTCCGTCGCCCGCGCGCTGATCCACGACCCGGCAGTGCTCTTGCTCGACGAGCCCACGCGCTCCGTCGATCCTGCCGGGGCTGCGGCGCTGCTCGCGCTGGTCAGAACCGAGGTCATCGCGGGGCGGACCGCCATCCTCGTCACCCACGACATCGGCGAGGCGGCGCACGCGGACGGGGCGACCGCGCTGGACGAGGGGCGTGTCGTGGCCTCGTGGGCGCAGACCGCCGGCGCGGACCAGCTGGCCGCCGCGCTCGGCGCGGAGGGCCCGTGAACGCTGCGCCGACACGACGCGCGCTCGCCGCCGCCTTCCTCGTCCGCGACTGGCGCATCGCGCGGACCTACCGGTCGGCGCTCGTGCTCGATGCCGCCGCGACGGTGAGCAGCTTCGCCGTGACGTACTTCCTCGCGCGGGCGTTCGCCGGTGCGCACATACTCCAGCGCCCGGAGCTGAGCCACGGCTACTTCCCCTTCGCCAGCGTCGGCCTGCTGATGCTGTACGTCATCGAGAGCTGCGTCTCGGGCCCCACGGAGCGCCTGAGGGAGGATCAGCAGAGTGGAACGCTGGAGATGCTGGCTTCGACGCCCGTGGCGCCCCGGCGCCTGCTGTTCGGGGGTGCCGGCTATCGACTGACGCGCGCGCTCGTGAACGCCGCTGTGGGCCTCGCCGTCGCCATCGCGCTGTTCGGCCTACGGCCCACGATCACCATCGCGGGGCTGCTCGCCGTCGGCATCGCCCTGGCGGGCGGGGTGATCGTCGCGATGGCGATCGGGACCGTGATCGCGGCCGCCGCGCTGACGATCCGTCGCACCGGCGTGCTCACCACGGCGGCCAACACGGCGATCGCCCTCTCCGCCGGCCTCTACTACCCGATCGCCGTGCTGCCCGATGGGCTTCGCCAGCCGGCCCAGCTCTCGCCCGTGACATGGTCGGTCGACCTCATGCGCGGCGGATTGCTCAATGGTCGTCTGGATGGGCTGCGCGCCGCCGGCCTGCTCGTCTCAGGGCCCGTTCTGCTCGGACTCGCGACGGTCCTGTTCGAGCGCGCGTTCATCGCCGCGCGCCGCAACGGCGACCTGAATCGCGTGTGACGCCTTCGCGATCGGGTCTGTCACACTGCGCCGCAATGCGACTCGGGGACGAGGCCCGAATCGGCGAGCAGGACGACGCCGTGGTGCGGGAAGTCAACGGGGAGGCGGTCCTCTTGCACCTCCTCACGGAGCACTACTACGTCCTCGACCAGCCGAGCTCCCGCATGTGGCGCGTGCTCGTCGAGTCACCGACCTTCGCGGACGCGATGCGCGTTCTCCTCGACGAGTTCGACGTCGAGCCGGACGTCCTCCGCCGCGACCTCGAGCGATTCGTCGCGGAGCTGGCCGCAGCGGGTTTCGTGACCGTCGACGGCGCGGCCTGACATCAGCCCTCGCATGACGCGGGCGACCATCGCGCTCGGTCGACCTCGCAGACCGGGCCGTGCTGGTCGAGGAGTTCGAGCGTCTCGTCGAGGAGCGCCCGGGGTGAGCGCGCGTGCAGATGGAATCGCTGTGCGGCCAGCAGCGGCACCGACTCCGCCACCGTGAGCGGCCGCGCCCGCGCTCCGACGAGCACGATGCCGGCAAGCGGAACCGGGGCGCTCGCGATGCGCACTCCCTGTCGTGGCCCGAGGCGGGCCTTGCCGGAGGTATCCGGCTCGAACCGGCGCGAGTCGAGGCCCGGCAGGGATTCCGGCCGTACGCGGGCCGCGCGGAAGGTCGGGAGCACACGACCGGCCAGGATGGCCGCGCAATCGTCTCCGAGCAACTCGGCTCCGCTCCGCGCGAGGCGCAGCGCGAGGGTGGACTTGCCGGCCCCGCTCGGACCCGCGAGGGCGTAGGCGCGTCCTCCGCACGCAATGGCGGCGGCATGGAGGCAGAACGTCCGCTCCCCTTTGATCCGAGGCAGCACGTGGTCGACGACGATGTCCCCGAGCGCCTCTAGGTCGATCCCGGCGGCCGGACGGACACGAATCCGTGCGCGTCCCATGTCGATCTCGCACACCGCCTGCTCGGGGAGGCTCATGCGGAAGCGCTCGCGTCCCGCGGCCACCACCTCGAAGTCCGCCGGTGCGTCGACCGGAGCTCCAAGCTCGATGCAGAGCTGTGGGGACTCACGCGACAGAGGCAGCCCGAGCGGTATCTCGGAGGCAACCGGGCCGCAGACCGAGGCCCACACCTCAGCCACGGGCGATCGGAGCCGCCGTGAACCCCTGCCACGTCGAATGGCGGCGCGGGGGCTCGCCGGCCGAGTGGACCGCCCAGGCAAGCACGCCGCTGTGCAGCAGCGCACGGACGCGCACGTCGAGCCCGTCACCGCTCGAGCACTCGATGGGCGGATCGATGGCGAGGACGATGTTCTCGCGATCGATCCGGTTCGGGTCGGCCGGTCTCGTCGTGATCGTCACTCCGGGCGCAAGCGAGGCTGTGAAGAAGCCCGCCAGGCCGTTGACCGGCCCTGCGTCGTCGACGAACACGGTCGTGCGAAGGTCGAGGGTGTCCGCGTGCGCGCCGGCGCCGAGCACGCCGAGCGACGCTGGCGGCCCTGCCAGTTCAGCCGCGCGCGTGTGCTCGTAGATCGGTGTCGCAACCGCGGTTTCGCGCAACGGTGAGACGTCGAGCTCGAACCGGGGGGCGGCCCAGAACCCGAGGTGGCGCCCCACGGCCTGAGATCGCAGCGCCTGCACGCCGAACTCGATCGTCTCCGGCATGAGCCGGCCACCGGAGCGCAGGTGGCGGCGCGCCGCATCAGCCAGCGCGGGCAGGGGCATTCCCTCGCAGATGAAGGCGCCGAGCTGGTCGCAGAGGACGACGTCCACCTGCTCCGGGAGGTCGATCTTGCGGCTCGAGCCGCGCAGCACGACGTACTCGCCTGGCGCCGCGTTGCGCTCGGCGATCGCCCGCGTCAAGTCGGCGAAGCCCGTGGACTCCACGCCGTAGACGCGCCTCGCGCCGTGTCGCAGCGCTGCCAGCCCGAGCAACCCGGTTCCCGCCCCGAGGTCAAGCACGATCTTCCCCCGCGCCACGTGCTCGAGAGCCCGGTCATACGCGGCGAACCGACGGGCGTCTTCGAGGTAGTGGCGGTGTTCGAGCAGGTCACCCAACCGCGGCGCCTAGCGCTCGACCCTCTCAGCGCGGCTAGGCGCCCACCATCTGCATCATGCCTGTGCCGCCGCCGCCGCCGTCGCCGACGGACCCCGTGACAGCTCGCGTCAGTTCGCGCACGGACTGGCTGGGCCCGAGGCGGGGGGCGACATAGTGTCGGCGCGTCCGTTCCGATAGGTAGTTTCCGTCGGCATCACGCGAGGCACGCGGATCGGGCCCCGCGGCATTCGGGTTAGGGCTCATGCTGGTCGGCACCTTCCTTGGTCGTGTGCCATGCATCGAGGGAGTATGACAAGAACGCGCGGCCGAGGCCAGCGGCGGTTTCGGCTTCGTCGTCGAGCGGCCGGATTCTCGACGGCAGCACCCATCCCTCGGCGGCCAGCCGCGGACAGCCCCGGTGGACCGCCCGCATCCGCCTCACGGCGAGGGCATTGAAGGGCGTGAAATCGGTGCCGAGGCGTCGCGCTCGGACGATCGGCGGCAGCCGGTCGCCGAATGCGGCGTCGTGGAGCCGGCGAGGGTCGGTGTCGAGCGCCCCGGCGATGCGCGCAGGCAGCCCGAGGGCGAACCGAACCACACGCACGTCGAGCATCGGATGCCGGTACTCGAGATACGGGCCGCGCTCGAGCTCGAAGTCGAGATCCATCATGTGGATCGAGAAGCTGTCGAGCGTCGCGGCCAGCGCCCGCGCCCTCACGCCCCCGCGCGTCACACGCGGCTCTCGCGTGGCGATCCGGTCCCGGAACGACGTCCGCCGGAGCAGTGCCGGAGAGACCCATGCCGGAAAGGGCGCAAGCCGCGCAGCCCGAGCCCGAGCCGGCAGAAGGGGCCGCACGAGCGGCCGGACGGCTTCGTGGAGGAGGTAACGCGTGCCGTGCCTGAATGAGCGACGGATGCGCCGGGGACCGACCAGCGAACCCAGGTCGTAGAACATGCCGCCGACTACCTCGTCGCCCGCGTGCCCGGTGAGTCCGACTCGCCGGTCGGGGCTCACGGGGATCGCGCGGAGGACGTCACGTGCGAACGGATGGCGCAGCAGCCGAACGGCGCGTTCGTCCGCGATCGGGTCTGCCGGCGTCTGCGGAAGCTTGATCGCGACCCGCTCGAGCTGGCGCTCCACCGCCTCGATCCACGGCGTCTCGTCGCACGACAGGCCCGGGTAGAGCGCCGAGAACAGCTCGAAGTCGCCGACCTCTCCGGCGGCATGGAGGTCGTGCGCCACGACGGCGACCGTCGAGGAGTCCCATCCGCCGGAGAGCTCGACGACCGGGCGCCCGACCGCGCGCATGCGGCAGCGCACCGCCTCGGTGACGAGCTCGGTCAGCGCCTCGCGCGCCTCGGCGGTCGAGCGGATGCGCGCGAGGCCGATCTCGTCCTGCGGCCGCCAGTAGCGGTCGACGCGCGAAGGGCGGTCGCGGCTGGCCCGCAGGCGCCCGCCGCCGGGCACCGACAAGATGCCGTCCCAGAGCGTCTCGTCGATGCTGGTCGGCATGTTGCACAGCCACTCCGCCACGACGCCCTCGTTCGGGCGCGCGACCACCGCGGGATGGTCGAGGATCGGCGCGAAGTGCGAGCAGGCGATGAGCGTCCGTCCGTCCGACCACCAGCGCAGCGAGCGGACGGCGAGGTGGTCGCGGACCCCGAGCAGCGTGCGCGACCGCCCGTCCCAGAGGATGAACGCGTGCTCGCCGATCAGATGGTTCGCAACCTCGTCGCCCCACGCTCGATACGCGGCGAGGACGTGAGCCGCGTCGCCCGCGTCCCGCGCCACCGCCTCGCCGCGCCCGGCGAGGCGGAGGCGGAGCTCCTCGCGATTGTCGATGCGGCCGTCGAAGGCGATCGCGAGGTCGCCCTCGACGAGCGGAGCCGGCTCGGCGAGCTGCTCCGGGACGGTGTGGAACGAGGCGACGGCCAGGCCGATCTCTCCCTGGACCCAGACCTGAAGGCCGTCGGGCCCGGCGTCCGCCATCGTCGCGGCCATCCCCTCGACGGTGCCCGCGGGCACCGGCCTGCCGTCGCGATGGAAGATCGCAAGGATCCCGCTCATCCGGCCCCGCGCGGCGGTACGCGCGCGATCTCCTCGTAGCCGGCGCCCTCCTCGGGGGCGCCTGACAGCCATGCGTGCGCGCGCAGGCGGGCGGGCCGATCGACCGCGACTCCGATGACGACGTCCTGCTCGTCTGCGCGCGCCGCCAGCCACGCCTGACGCACGCTCGCGGTCACGAGGCACTGCTCCGCCCGCAGCCAGAGCACGTGCTCGACCCCGCGTCGCGCCGCCGGAGCGACGGCCGGGACCCGTGGCAGATCGGGAGCGACCAGGCCGCGCGCCTCGGGGGTGGAGTGGATGCGCCGGCACGCGCGCAGCGCCCAGACAGCCGCGCGCAGGGTGTCGCTATCGGTGGCCCTACACCAGCGGACGATCTCGAGCGGCCGAAGCCGCGGGCGCCGGCCGCGCGGCGGCCGTACGAGCACATCGTCGATGGGTGACACGTCGGCAGTCATGGGCCGTCCGCGCCGGAAGGCTACGCCGCTCGCCTGGGAGCGGCAATCAGTTGCGGAACGGGACGCGCGAGCATGCCTGGGCGGCGGGGACGACGTGCTGGCGCTGATGGTCGACCCTGATCGCGATCTGCTGCACCCTGGTCTCGATGCAACCCTGGAAGCGGATCTCGTTCACGCCCAGGAGGATGGCGAAGAAGATCAGGAGCAGGGCGAGTGTCGGCACGAGCACGAGACGCATCGGCATGGCGGCGGTATTCGACCCGAGCCGAGCGACCCCTCCGCGGGCGCCGACGCGTCCTCGGCTCAGGCCCTGAGCGCGTCCCGAAGACGCGGGAGCCGGCGGCGGCGGGGAAGCGCCGGCGCGTCCGGAAGTGATGCTCCCGCGAGGATCGCCGCCGGCAATCGCTCCGTCATCCACTCGACGTGCGCCGCGACGTCACCGAATCGGCGCTGCAGGACGGCGATCGCCACCGACATCACCGGCGGGCGTTCGCGGTGGTCGTGTGCGTCGCTGGCGAGCACGTGCACCAGTCCCCGCTGCAGCAGCTCCAGCCCGCACCGGCGCACCACCGAGCCAAAGCCGCCGGCGAGCGAGCCGGCGGTGACCTGCGCGAGCGCGCCGCCGTCGATCAGCCGCGCCAGCCGCGCGGGCTCGCGTTGGAACGCCGGCGAGCGCTCCGGGTGCGCCAGCAGCACGCCGAAGCCGCGTCGCTGGAGGTCCTCGACCATCAGGTCCATCACGCTCGCGACGGGCGAGAACGGGCACTCGAGCAGGATCCACGGACCGTCGCCGAGCGTGAGCGCGCGCAGGTCCTCGTCTCCCAGCTCCGGAAGGCGCACGGGCGAAACCTCACCGCCCTGCACGATCTCGAGGGGGACGGCCTCGCCCGCGAGGCGCTGCACGACGGCGTTGCGGGCGTCGGTCAGGTCCGCGGCCCGCAGACCGAACGTGGAGTCGACGTGCGAGGTGGCCGCCAGCACCCGTGTGCCGTCGGCCACCGCGGCCCTGGCCAGCGCGACCGCGCCGTCGAGGTCCGCAGGGCCGTCGTCGAGGCCCGGGAGGATGTGGGCGTGCAGGTCGATCACGACGAGGAACGCTGACGCGGTGAGGCTATCGTTCGCGCGCCGTGAGGATCGCCGACCGCGTCGTCAAGCCGGGATACCTGCTTCGCCCGGACCAGCTGCTGCGGCGGATCGTCAACCAGCGGCGTCGCGACGCGGAGATCACGACGGTGCTGCCCTGGGGAGCCCGCATCAGGGTGTCGACGACCGCCCCGCTCGGGATCGGGATCGCGCGCAGGGGCGTTCACGAGCTCGCGGTCACCGAGGTGCTCTGGCGCCTCGCCGACCGCGAGGACGCGGCGCTCGACGTGGGCGCGAACATCGGCTACTTCACGCTGCTGCTCGCGGCACGCTGCCGGGAGGTGCGCGCGTTCGAGCCGCATCCGATGCTGCACCGAGCGCTCGCGCGCAACGTCGAGATGCTCGGTGCGGCGGCGCGGAAGGTGACGATCTACGAGTGCGCGGTGTCCGATCGGACGGGCACCGCGATGCTGTCGATCCCGGCCGAGTTCTCCGTCGACCCCACGGGGGCCAGCCTGGTGGCGAGCGACGACGCGGTGGCGGTCGAGGAGGTGCCGACAGTACGGCTCGACGACGTGCTCGGGACCTCGCGCGTGGGCGTCCTGAAGCTCGACGTCGAGGGCCACGAGGCGGCGGCGCTCGCCGGCGCGGAGCGAGCGCTCATGGCGGGCGCGATCCGCGACGTCGTCTTCGAGGAGCACCACGCGCTGCCCACCGCGGCATCCGAGCTGCTGACGAGCAACGGCTACTCGATCTTCGGCCTGCGCGAGCGGCTGACCGGCGTGGAGCTCATCGAGCCGTCCGCGACCGGGGCACGACCGCGCTGGGACGCCCCTTCGTACCTGGCGACGCGCGAGCCCGAGCGAGCGGCTCAGCGCCTCGGACGCCGCGGCTGGCACTCGCTGCGCCCGCGCGGCGTGTAGCCGCGGCCATCAACCGGCGCATTGCCAGCTGACGTGCCCTGAGAGGTTGTGAGCGGCTGAGATCGGCCACGACGATCCAGTCGGCGCAAGCCGCATGGTCTCCAGGGGACCCTCGCGTTCCGGACGGCCCAGACGAGGGGCGGCGTGCGCCCGAACGTGCCTTGTCCTGGCCCACGGGGTGCATGACACCGGGCGGCGTCGAGAAACTCGGTTTCGATGTCCGCGAGGTCGAGACCGACGCGTTCCGGCGCGCCGGGCGAGGATCGCTCATGGGAGCTCGCGTGCGTCGTGCGCACGGCATGCAGGAGGCGTTCGCGATCGATCGCCTCGTGCTCGCTTTTGCGGCGCTGCCTCGGCAGCGGCACGGTGGCGAGGTCAGCGACATAGAGGGCGAGGCGATGGCAGGACCAACACCCAAGCGACCCGGGGTGCGCACCCGCGGCAAGCTCATCGGCGCCGGCGTTGCCGTGATCGCCGTCGTGCTCATCGCGCTCGGAGCGGCCGGCGTCTACAGCGCCGGCGCGACCACTGCCGGCAAGGTCAAGGTCGTGACGGCGACGGTCTCGCCGTCGTCGCCTGACCCGCAGATGGACCCGTTCGGGGCTCCGAGTGGCAAGGCGGACTACTCGGTCCCGCCGCCGGCGGGCGAGCCGACGCTGGTGCCGACGTACGGCACCAAGTCGACGCAGCGGCTCTATGGAGCCGATCCGTTCCAGGAGGCGGTCTCGGTCACCCAGCACGTGTGGCCCGCGGCGCTCCCGGAGAACGCTCCGAACGAGAACAACAACGTTCCCGACCGGCCGTGGGCGCTCACGCTGGTGACGCCCGACGATCCGCTCACCGCGATCACCGCGGTGCCGTTGCTGCACTTCCCCGACGACGCTCCGATCCTCTACGTGACGAAGCACGGGATCCCGAGCGTGACCGTCAACGAGATCAAGCGTCTCGGCGACACCGGGATCACGCGCTATCGCAATGTGGACGCGTTCCTGGTCGGCGCGGCGGCCAACCCGGGCGTCGAACGCCAGCTGAAGGCCATGGGCTTGAAGTACGCCACTGTCACGGCGCCGAACGTGCCCGCGCTCGCGAACACCGTGGACCAGCTCTACGGTTCGATCGAGAACCCCGACACCGGCGTCCCGAACATGAGCAACGGCGCCGAGAACGTGATGGTCGGGTCGATGGAGTCCTATCGGTACCTGCTCCCGGCCACGCACTGGGTGGCGCACATGGCCTCCGGCCTGTTGTGGGTGCACGCGAGCTCCGTTCCGCAGGCGACGATCGCCGCGCTGAAGCGCCGTAACGGTCAGGCCCGGATCTATCTGTTCGGCGGGCCCCGGCAGATCTCGGCCGCCGTGGTGAAGCGACTCTCCCGCTACGGGACGGTGATGCGGGTGACGAACAACGACATCACCGCGTTCAACGCCAACCCGACCGACACGGCCGTGGACACGGCGATCGCGTTCGCGAAGATGTGGGACCCATCCGGCCAGGTGGGGTGGAAGATCACCGGACCGGGCCACGGGTTCACACTCGTGAACGCCAACGACTGGCAGGCTGCCGTGGCCTCCGCGCCGCTGTCGCACCTCGGCTTTCACGCGCCGCTGCTGATGACCGACAGCCCCGACAGGCTGCCTCCGCAGCTGGACGCCTATTACAAGTCCGTGGCGCCGACCTACCTCACCTCGCCGGCCGACGGCCCGTACAACATGAGTTTCGTGATCGGCAGCTGGAATCAGGTCGCCTGGCCCCTGCAGGCGCACGTCGACTACATCTCCGAGATGACCAACCGGCGAGTCTGGAACACCGCCACCGGAGGCCGGTACACGGACTCGCAGCCGTAGGTCCTTCCCCGACGCCGCCGCACTCGACGCAGCGACCCGGACGAGCGAGGCTACGGCTCCGCCCATCCGGGGCGTGACGAGGACCCGAGAGCCTGGTTGAATGCGGTGATGTCCTAGTCGAGCTCGAGGAGGAGCTGAAACGGCGGCCGCTACGTCTCCTCGTCACGGTCGTGACCGCCAAGGACCGGTACGCGCGGAGGAGATTGCGCCAGCTGTGCCGAAGCGCCGAGCAATGCCGGGTTCCGGGCTCGCGAACGTCTCGCGCGAACTGGGCATCGATCCGATCCCCGGCGGCGACAGTGTCAGCCGTCGGACTCAGGTCGAGCCGGTTCGGCCAGAGATCGAGGCGGAAGCACGCTGATGCCGGAGGAGCGAGGCGGCACGTCGCCTGCGCATGGGGCCGAGCGCATCGCGGCGCTGACCAGCGAGGCCCGGGCCTTCTATCGCGAACGAGGCATCGGCGCGCGCGTCGGTTTCGGCCAAAGGCCGGCCGTCCTGGTCGTCGACATGTCGCGGGCGTTCACCGATCCGTCCTACCTCGTCGGCAGCGATCAGACGGCGGCCGTCGAGGCGATCGCCCAGCTCCTCCCCGTCGCCCGCCAATGCCGGCTCCCGGTGTTCTTCACCGTGATCGCGTACACGCCCGGAGGTGATGAAGCGGCCTCGTGGGCGAAGAAGATCCCTGCGCTGCTTCAGCTGCGGCTCGACGATCCCGCCGCCGTCGAGATCGACGAGCGCATCGCGCCGGCTGGCAATGAGCCGGTGCTGATGAGGAAGTTCGCGTCAGCGTTCTTCGGCACGCGACTTCCTTCGACGCTGGTCGCGGCAGGCATCGACACGGTGCTGCTGACGGGCTGCTCGACGTCGGGCTGCATCCGAGCGACCGCCGTCGACGCGGTGTCACACGGCTTGCACGTCATCGTTCCGGAGGAGTGCGTCTGCGACCGCGCGCTCGGGCCTCACTACGCGAATCTGTTCGACATCGACGCCAAGTACGGCGACGTCGTGCGGCTGGAGGACGTCCTGGACTACCTTGCGGCGCTCCGGGCCTTGCCGCATCTCCAGGAGCCTGATGGCTGAGCGACACGCGCCGGTCGTCTCGCTGCGGAACGTGTCGAAGACCTTCGGCGGCGAGCGCGCGCTGGCGAACGTCGACCTCACCGTCGCGCGCGGCGAGATCCACGGGCTGCTCGGCGAGAACGGCTCGGGAAAGTCCACCCTGATCAGGATCCTCGCCGGCTTCCACGCGCCGGATCGCGGTGGCGAGCTCGAGGTCAACGGCCGGCGGGTGAAGCTCCCGCTGGCTCCGGGCCAGTTCCGCGCGCTCGGGATGGCGTTCGTACACCAGGATCTCGCGCTGATCCCGTCGCTGACGGTCGTCGAGAACCTGCGCATCGGCGAGCTCGGCACACGGCAGAACTGGCGCCTCTCCTGGGCGCGGGAACGGTCGCGCGCGAGGCGCAGCTTCGCCGCCTTCGACCTCGACCTCGACCCCGCCGCGAACGTCGCCGATCTCAGACCCACCGATCGCGCGCTGCTGGCGATCGTGCGGGCGGTCGAGGAGATCCGTGCGGTCGCCGGCTTCGGACTGCTCGTCCTCGACGAGCCCACGGTCTTTCTCCCCCAGAGCGGCAAGGAACGGCTCTTCAGGCTCGTTCGCGAGATCGCGGCGACACGGGCGAGCGTGCTCTTCGTGTCACATGACCTCGACGAGGTCCGCGAGATCACGGACCGGGTCACCGTCCTCCGGGACGGCCGCGTACGCGAAACCGTGCGTACGCCCGACGCGACCGCCGAGCGCCTGGTCGAGCTGATCATCGGCCACCAACTGCAGACGCTCTCGGCCGCGAGTGGCGCTGTCCGCCAACGGCCGGCTATCTCGATCCGGCGGCTCTCCGGCCGGCTCCTTGGAGCCGCCTCCTTCGACGTGCACGAGGGCGAGGTGCTCGGCGTCACCGGACTGCTCGGGGCGGGCTTCGAGGAGATCCCCTATCACCTTGTCGGCGCCCGCCGCGCCGCGGGCGGTGAGCTCCAGATCCGTGGACGCAGCTACGCGCTCACTGCGATGACGCCCGCCCGCGCCATCCTCGCCGGGATCGCGCTCCTTCCGGCCGACCGCCAGCGCGACGGCACCGTCGGCTCGCTGTCGGTCGGCGACAACGTGATGCTCCCGGTGATCGATCGCTACAAGGGTCGATGGGGTCTTCAGCGCCGGCGCATGCGCACGGAAGCCGTCCGCGTGCTCCACAGGTTCGACGTACGACCGCCTGAGCCCGAGATGCCGTTCCAGGCGCTCAGCGGCGGCAACCAGCAGAAGGCGCTGCTCGCGAAGTGGCTGCAGACGCGTCCGGCGCTCCTGCTGCTGCACGAGCCGACGCAGGGCGTCGACATCGGCGCGCGGCGACAGATCTTCCGCCGCATACGGAGCGCCGCGGTCGACGGCGCCGCCGTCGTCTGCGTCAGCTCCGACTACGAGCAGCTGGCGATGATCTGCGACCGAGTGCTCGTGTTCGCGCACGGCCGGATCGGCCGCGAGCTCGAGGGCGCAGAGCTCACCAAGGCGCGCATCACCGAGCAGTGCTACCGACTCGGTGACGTGCGCCCCGCCGGGGATGCGGCTCCCGATCCGCAGGGCTCGCGATGACGACCGAACGCACCGCCCCGGCGGGCAAGCGCACGCACATCGGGCGCCGGCTCCTGCCGGCTCGGGTGGCGCCCGCGAATCTGATCGAGCGCCTTGCCCTGCCCGGTGCTTGGCTCGCGCTCGTGATCGTCTTCGGCGCGCTCCGGCCGACCGAGTTCCTCACCGCCGGCAACTTCGAGAGCATCTTCGGCTCCCAGGCGGTCCTCGTCGTTCTCACCTGTGGGCTGCTCATCCCGCTCACGGCTGGGGACTACGACCTCTCGATCACCGGCACGCTGATGCTGTCGCAGATGATGCTCGGCGTGCTCCAGGCACAGCACGGGTGGGCCCTGTCCACCGTCATCCCGCTCTGCCTGGCGACGGGCGCGGTCGTCGGCTCCGTCAACGGCGCGCTCGTCATGGTCTTCGGCATCGATCCGTTCATCGTCACCCTCGGCACGGGGACGTTCCTTCAGGGCATCGTGCTGTGGATCAGCAACTCGATGAGCTTCAGCGGAATCTCGACCGACCTCGTGAACGTGGTGGTGGTCGATCGCTTCCTCGGAATACCGCTCGAGTTCTACTACGGGCTGGGACTCTGCGCGGTGCTCTGGTACCTGTTCGAGTTCACCGCGATGGGCCGGCGCCTGCTCTTCGTCGGGCGCGGCCGCGACGTCGCACGCCTCAGCGGTCTCCGCGTGGGGCGCCTGCGCTGGGGCGCCCTCGTGGCATCCGGCGTGATCAGCGCAGCCGCCGGGATCCTGTACGCCGGCACGACCGGCAGCGCGGACCCCACCTCCGGGAGCAGCTACCTCCTGCCGGCCTTCGCGGCCGCGTTTCTGGGCGCCACCACGATCGCGCCCGGACGCTTCAACCCCTGGGGGTCGTTCGTCGCGGTCTACTTCCTCGTCACGGGTATCACCGGGCTCTCGCTGCTCGGCGTCCGTTCCTTCACACAGGACCTCTTCTACGGCGGCGCGCTCGTGATCGCCGTGACCCTCTCGCAACTCGCCCGAAGCCGCGCGGCGCACGAGTCGGGTCCTCGCGGGACGTCGTGAGGCGACGGATGACCGTGCGCGCCTGGCTGGCCACCGTCCTCATCCTCGGATCGGCGGCCCTGGCCGGCGGCTGCGGCGGTGGCGGCAGCAGCCGACCGACCGGTGGCGGCGCCGGCGCCGGCGGCCCGGGGCGATGTGACCTCGCCCACGTCCAGGCAAAGATCAACACGTACAAGCGCATCCCCAGGTGGACGCCGCCAGGTGCTGCCTTCGACGCCGCCAAGGCCGCCGGGAACCGGGTCTTCAGTGTTCAAGAGAACTCGGCGAACCCGTTCACGGAGAACATCGTCGCGGGGGCGAGGCGCGTCGCCGCACGGGCCGGCATCCCGTTCAGCGACTATGGCAACCAAGGTGGTCACACGCAGTGGGCCCAGGGGGTCAGCGCCGCGATGACCCAGAACGCGGACGGGCTGCTCCTGTCGGGCGGCACGATCGGGCCGATCTACTTCCGTTCACAGGCCGCGGCCGCCCGCAGGGCAGGCGTCAAGATCGTCACGATCGCCGATCGCGACGTGACGCAATCCGCAGAGCCGCTGGTGGACGCGCGCGTCGGCCAGCCGTACGCCCAGGCGGCCCGCCTTGACGCCGACTGGATCATCATGCGGACGAAGTGCAAGGCGGATGTGCTGGTCATCACCTCGAACGAGGTCATTGCCGGTGACATCAACTCGCGGGCCGCGGAAGACGAATTCGCGAAGTACTGCGGCGGTGGGTGCAAGCTCAGGTTCCAGGACGTGCCCGTCACCGACTGGTCGACGAAGATCCAGCCGATCGTGCAGTCGTCGATCGCCGCCGATCCGAACCTCAACTACGTGCTCCCGCTCTACGACGCGATGTCGCAGTTCGTGGTCGCCGGTGTTCAGGTCGCCGGTATGACCGGGAAGATCCACATCGCGACCTTCAACGGGACTCCGTCGGTCCTGCGCATGATCCAGACAGGCCACACGGTGGAGATGGACGTGGGCGAGGACGAAGCCCAGGTCGGCTACGCGGGGATGGACCAGATGATGCGTCTCTTCGCCGGCGTACCCCCGATCGCGAACGGCGATGAGCACATCCCCCTCCGCGTCTTCGATGCGACGAACGTCGACGAGGCGGGGGTCCCTCCTCAGTTCGCCGTCGGCTACGGCAACGCGTGGCGGGCCGGCTACCTGAAGCTGTGGGGGCTCGGCGGCTAAGGCGATGAGCGGCCCGCAGCGCGACCTCGTCGGATACGGCGGAGACCCTCCGGGCATCCGCTGGCCGGACGGCGCGCGCCTTGCGATCTCGGTCGTCGTCAACTACGAGGAGGGCTCGGAGCGATCGTTCGCGATCGGAGATCCCGATCAGGAGTCGCTGACCGAATGGGGCGCGTATCCGGTGCCGCCCGACATCCGCAACCTCGCCATGGAGTCGATGCACGAGTACGGTTCGCGGGTCGGCGTCTGGCGGCTCCTCGACATCCTCGACCGCCACTCCGTCAAGTCCACGTTCTTCGCCTGTGCCGTGGCGTTCGAGCAGACACCCGGCGTCGCGCGTGCGGCGGTCGCCGCGGGTCACGAGATCTGCAGCCACGGGTATCGCTGGGAGGAGGTGTTCAGGCTCACCGAAGCGCAAGAGCGCGAGCACATCAGGCTCGCCGTGGAGTCGCTGCAGCGCAGCACCGGCGAGCGACCGGTCGGCTGGTACTGCCGGTATGGGCCGAGCATCAACACGCGGCGCCTGCTGGTGGAGGAGGGCGGCTTTCTCTACGACTCGGACTCCTATAGCGACGAGATCCCGTATCTGGTCCACGTCGACGGCCGGCGGCACCTCGTGGTTCCGTACGCTCCCGACACCAACGACATCCAGTTCTGGCTCGGCAACGGTCTCGCGCCCGCGGACCAGTTCTTCGCCTACCTGCGCGACAGCTTCGACGTCCTCTACGCGGAAGCGAGCACGCATCCGAGGATGATGTCGATCGGTTTGCACTGCCGGATCATCGGGCGGCCCGGTCGGGCCCGCGCGCTCGACCGGTTCATCGAGTACGCGAAGGGCCACGCGGACGTCTGGTTCGCCACGCGGGCGGAGATCGCGCGCTGGTGGCTCGAGCACGCCGCTTGAGAGCCGGTTCGGTCAGACCGCCTGGGCGGCGTCCGCGTCGCCGGCGAGGGCGGGCTCGAGCTCGTGGCGGGAGCTGATGTCGAGCTTGGCGAAGATCTTGTGCAGGTGGTATTCGACGGTGCGCGGGCTGATGAACAGCCGCGCGCCGATCTCGGCGTTGGAGAGGCCGTCGCGGGCCAGCCGGGCGATCTGG